>CAMQHT010000007.1 GCA_947001705.1 uncultured Collinsella sp. | reverse complement strand
GTCAGCGCCCTTTCGTTTCACGTCACCTTGTCTCAAATGCGGCCCGCTCGCTGACGTTGCCAATACATCGGCGTTGCCGTGGCTGGTAAATAGCTCCACTCATCGGGGACGTACTTAAATGAGTGCCGCAGAATGAAAGTGGATAATCTCCCGTTTTTGGGCTGTGCTTTGGGCAAAAGTGGGAGATTATCCACGCTCATCCGGTAAGCGTCCAAAAATCCACGCTCATTTGCCGTGTCCCTGCCGTATCCTCCTCGCACCAGTTTCTGTCGAGTCGGTGCTTCTTGCGGGTTGCCCGTATAATGGTTTGCGTATGAACCGCAACCAAGGAGTTCCAGTTTATGGACCAGAACCTTTTTAAATTCGACCTGATTGCCGAGGATCCGACGACGCACGCGCGTGCCGGCGTACTGCACACCCCGCACGGCGACATCGAGACGCCGATCTTCATGCCCGTGGGCACCAAGGCAAACGTCAAGGGCATTCCTACCGAGACTGTCAAGAAGCTCGGCGCCCAGATCGTGCTCGCCAACACCTACCACCTGTCTATGCGTCCCGGCGAGGATACCATCGCCGAGCTGGGCGGCCTGCACAAGTTCATGAACTGGCACGGCCCTATCCTCACCGACTCGGGCGGTTTCCAGGTCTTCAGCCACAACGATGCCGTCAAGCTCACCGATGAGGGCGTGCGCTTTATCGTCAACGATTACGACGGCCGCCACGTGTTCTGGACGCCCGAGGACAATATGGAAATCGCCATGAAACTCGGCTCCGATATCTGCATGCAGCTCGACCAGTGCCCGGGCTATCCCGCCACGCGCGCCTACGTTGAGCGCGCCGTTGAGCTGTCGAGCATGTGGGCCGAGCGCTGCTATAAGGCGCATACCCGCGATGACCAGGCGCTCTTTGGCATCGTTCAGGGCGGCATGCATCTGGACCTGCGCCTGCGCTCGCTGCGCCATCTGGAGGAGTGCGGCGACTTCCCGGGCTATGGTATCGGTGGCTATTCGGTGGGCGAGGATCACGAGACCATGTTCGAGACCCTGGCGCCGCTCGTGAGCGAGTACATGCCCAAGCATAAGCCGCGCTACCTGATGGGTGTCGGCAATCCCACCACGCTCGTGCGCGGCGTGGGCGTGGGCATCGACATGTTCGACTGCGTCCTGCCGACGCGCACCGGCCGCATGGGCACGGCGTTTTCGAGTGAGGGTCGCCTCAACTTCCGCAACGCCCGCTTTGCGCACGACGACGGCCCCATCGATCCCACCTGCACCTGCCCGGTGTGCACGGGCGGCTACAGCCGTGCACTCATTCGCCACATGGTCACGCAGAAGGAGATGCTCGGCGGCATCCTGCTTTCGATGCACAACATCTACTACCTGCTCAACCTTATGCAGCGTGCCCGCCAGGCCATTATCGAGGGCCGCTACGGCGCATTCGTGAGCGATTGGATGAATAGTCCTGCCGCGGTGGATTACTAAGGGCGACAGACACGCTTGCAGAGCGTGGGCAACGGCAATGGTCGGGCGCCAGCCGGTCGTCACATTCGTTGACACCGGCTGCGCGACCGCTGACCGATAGCTTGTAAGTGCTTGATGCATCGTGGGTACCATACCGAATAGTTGATGCTCGGGCGGGTGTTTGACGCATAGCGTCGACCCCGCCCGTTTTTCTTTTTCTCGATAGGAGTACCCATGATTAAGAATGAGAACGTCGAGGGCGAGCCTGCCTACGACGAGACGTACCGCCGCGGCCCCGTGGTCATGCGCGGCCCCATGATTCCTAAGGACAACACCTACGCCAACCTGCTGGCGCCCGAGGAGTCGACTGACTGGCTGCACGCCGACCCCTGGCGCGTGCTGCGAATTCAGGCAGAGTTTGTCGATGGCTTTGGCGCACTTGCTGAGCTTGGACCTGCGGTGACCATCTTCGGTAGCGCCCGCACGCCCAAGACCGATCCGCTCTACAAGGCGGCGCGCACCGTCGGGCGCAAGATCGCGCAACGTGGCGTGGCGGTCATCACCGGTGGCGGCCCCGGCATCATGGAAGCGGCCAACAGGGGAGCAGCGAGTGTCAACGGCAAGTCAGTTGGCCTAGGCATTGAATTGCCGCACGAGCACGGGCTCAACAAATACGTGAACCTCGGCATGGACTTCCGCTACTTCTTTGTGCGCAAAACCATGTTCGTTAAGTACAGCTCGGGCGCAATCGTATTTCCCGGCGGCTTTGGCACGCTCGACGAGATGTTCGAGGTTCTCACGCTGGTGCAAACGCACAAGGTCAAGCGCATGCCGCTCGTGCTGGTGGGCAGCGAGTACTGGCAGGGCCTGTTCGACTGGCTCAACGGTCCGGTGATGGACGCCGGCATGATCAGTCCGCTCGATCCGGAGCTGGTGCACATTACCGATGACCTCAACGAGGCCGTTGACATTGCGCTCAGCGGGCTGATGTAGGGTGCTGTGACTGTTGTTATAGTAATATGAACGGCATACTGATGCTATTTAACATCAGTATGCTATCTAAACTGGGTATACTGATGCAAAAGACGAGGCGAGGAGGTCGCGTATGCCTACTGCAACGGTTAAGCCTACGACGGTTCGCATTGAAGAGGGGCTCAAGGAACAGGCGACTGAATTTTTGGATTCGGTTGGCCTGAGTCTCAATTCGTATCTCAACCTTGCTGTTCGGCAGCTTGTAAACCAGCAGAAGATTCCGTTTGAGATCGTGGGTCGATCCGAAGTTCCCAACGAGGCAACGAGGCGTGCCATGGTGATTGCCGAGGCTCATGAGTTGGGGATCCTGCCAGATGAAAGCCCGTCGTTCGATAGCGTGGATGATCTGATGTCGTTCCTCGATGAGGACTAGCGATGTTTGAGATTAAAGTCGAGGCTCAGTTTAAGGCGGATTACAAGCGGACGATGCGCATCCATCCGCAGTTAAAAACCGAGTTTAAGGCGGCAGTCGCAGAGCTGGCGGCTCACGGCTCGCTTCCTGCGGAATATGGTGCCCACGAGCTTTCGAACCCGGGCGGCAATTACAACGGCCACATCGATTTCCATCTATCCGATGGCTTGGTCGATGTGGTCGTTCTCTATCTGCCGCATAAGACTAATCCGGTGATCCGGCTGGTGAGAATGGGCTCACATGAGGAACTGTTTCAGGGCCCGCAGGGCTGATTGCCGATTTCTAAGTTGCGGTGGAATAGGGATTGGTCAGCGGCCGATCCGCCAAAACAGCCCCTATTTCATCGCGGCTGCTGGGGCGTCCCGTTCGTTGCTGCGGCCTCCGGTCCGTCTCTTCGTTGGATTTCGCTCAAAAGCTCGGCTGCGACTTCGCTGTTTTTAAAACGAATGCTGCAGTCCTCTTTCTTAGGGAAAGCCAGTAATGGAACAGTTCCGTACCAGACGATTTTCTCGTCAATTACTGACGCGCACAGGCGCCCTTCGGCTTTGATGGAATAGTCGACGTTCATCTCGGCAAAAATCGCTTTCACGTCATCGCGCGGAGTTGAGGCAATTGAAACCTCAAGGGCAATCCCACGGGCAGTAGCGCTCGTAAGCGCGGCAGCGAGCTTCGCGAGGCATGTGGCGGATGCGTAGGGCGCGGCAATAAAAATGCTTTTCGTTGCGCTCGCGATGTCATCCGCTAAGGACTCCACGGCCTCTGCCGACCTGACGAGGATGTTTCGATCGGCCCGTTTGTTGTCATTTGCTGCAAAGACTTCATATCCCAGCTTGGCGTAGGTCTTGAGTCTCTTCTGGTACATGCGCGCAAGCATGGGTATCGACAGATCAACGTAGTCGAATATTTCAACCCGCTGCTTGCCCTCGTGACTTCTATGAAGCCTGCCTGCCTGCTGCGTTATGCTACCGTCCCAAGATATCGGTGTGGCAATGAGTAGCGTGTCAAGGTAAGACAGATCGAAGCCCTCGCCCAGAAGGCTTTCGGTCGCGACGATGATTCGATGCTCATGCTCGAAGCCGGGAAGGCTGTTCAGCATTGCTTTTCTTTCTTTGGCATCGATTTCTCCGGTTAAGAGTATAGGATCGTGTCCGCGGCTTTGAAGTAGCCTGCATAGCTCTTCGGCATGCTTCTTCCTTTTTGATAGCACAAGCGGATGTCGACCGTTTGATGCGGTCTCGAGGGCGTCGTTGACAATTGCTTCGTTTCTTGCGGCGTGTGCACACAGGAGATCGAGAATTTGATTAAAGGATGCCCCTGGCTCGTAGGCGGGTAGCCGAACTCCGGTAAAACGCGGTCTAACGACGCGCTGAATCCCCTGTTGGATTGCTTGCGTTTTTGGATCGACGACATGGCGAAGCGGGCCGCAGAGCATCGAGAGTGCCCGTGTGAGTCCGTCCGAACGCTCAGGTGTCGCGGAAAGGCCATATACATATTTGGCTGGAGCGGACTTGAGGACAAGCTCAAGCTGTGGCGCGGCCGCATGGTGACATTCGTCACAGATGATGAGGCCGTAATCACGAACGAGCTCCTTGGCTATTGGCTCCCCGGTCTGGTGATCCTTGCCGGATAGTGACTGGAATGAAGCAATATCGATGAGACGACTTATGGCGGTCTTGCCTCCTCCGATTTGCCCAATGAGCGGAGGCTGCCTTTTGCTGATTCTTCCTTTTGGGGTTCGGACGGGCTCCCTGTTGTCAGTGATGTCGAGAAATCGTTCGAGCTGGGATTTCCATTGGGCAATGAGCGCGGTCTTGGGAACGATGACGAGCGTTGGAAGACCGATAGCAGCAATAAGATAGGCCCCGATGATGGTTTTACCGAAACCCGTCGGTGCAGACATGATCCCGTCTTCATGGCCGAGCATCTGTTCAGCTGCAATTTGCTGTTCAGGGCGAAGAGTTCCTTTAAATGTCATAACGATTGGATTGCCCGACTTACGCTTGTCTGAATAGTGGCTAGAAACGCCGGCTTCTTGAAGCAACCGTTCTAGTTGAGCCTTGCAGCCTCTGGGAATCGCGACGCAGCCATCTCTAAGTTCGCTGAGGTCTATGTACCGCGGTTTGCCGAATACTGATTGATGCATAGATTGCGCCCGGAAGAATTCCGGGTTGGCAAACGTTGCAAGCCTGCGGACTTCCATTTGAGCTGCTGGACTCAGAGACTTTTCGGGGATGTAGAGCATATCGGCTTGCGTGACGGGCAGCGATGATGGGAAGTCCCGTGGCGTGAGCGGGAGCCGCTTTCGCGGCCTCTGGGAATGTGGCGCAGTGGTGTTTGCCGCCGCCGTAGCCGCTATTCCATGCGGTCTATTATCGATGCTCTCAATCAGACTTTGCACCGTCACGCGCGGGATTAACTGGATTTGCGAAAGGTAGAGCCATTGATCGGGAAAGGGCTCAAATTGCTCGTCAACAAATACACTGTTCCCTTTTCGCTGCGCTTTTCCTTGAAAGGGTAGCGCTATGAGATTTCCGAAGCCGCCCTCGGGAATGGTGGACTGCGCGGGCAGCATTCGGTCAAAAGCTTCGAAGGTGATCGTCTTGTTGAGCATCGCCGCTTCGGCGATCAGGCTGCTTCCAAAATCTCGGGCAGTCTTTGCGTTGGTGAGCTCTAGGAAGAAAAACCAGACATGTGCGCCATTGCCTGATCTCGATCGCTCAACGGCAGCATCGATTCCATGGCTTTTTGCGACAAGCCGAATGGCATTGGTCGCTTCTTTCCAATCGGCTCCGTCAAAATCGATGACCAGGACTTTTGTGTTGCTGTCTTTATCGAGAACATATTGACCTATGACGTCTCGAAGCCTGTCGTCATTGCCCCTGAAATGGTCGATGATCGCGGCGTCGCTCAACTCGGGGAAGATGCGGCTGCCGCATTCCGCGCATTTGACTTTCTGATGGCTCGCTTTGGGACAAGTGCCTGACTTCCATTCATTTGCGCAGGCGGGTGCATAGCCGATTCCCCCGTCTTTTCTGCGGTATCCATGAGCGTAAACATCTTTGCGGCCAGTAAAGAGATTGCGAAAGAACTCGAGTTTGTCGCGCGCTGGGCTCGCGCTGGTGACGATGCCCTCGGCCTGTGCCCGTTTGTCGAAAGATCTGCCAGCTTTCTCCCATTCTTCGAGCGTCGCGTAACGGATGTCTGGACCGTTGCTGCAGATGACGATTTGACTTTGCGGCTCCGATACATGAGAGATTGCTTTCTTGAATTGGAATAACGTGTCCCCGATGAGGGCGTATTGATGCGTGACGTTGCTCATATAAATGCCGTCCTTGTCAGGGTTCATTGAAATGAGGGTACGTTATTTTGGTTGTTGGAGCGCTCGGCTCTTGTTTCGGTTCGGTGATAGTGGAGTGTGGCTCCGTGAGTGGTGTTCGGGTGGCGCCAAAGTGTGTGCCGGCTGTTGCGGAATGGGTTTTAGCGGCCATGGGGTGGGTTAGAGACAACGGGGAGTTGCCCTCGAATGGGCCGGTGGGCAAAAAATGGCAAATATGAGTAATGTTGTTGGTTAAGTATCATATCATCTGGAAAGTATTTAAGACCAATCGATTGAAATATGATATAGCCAACCCCCTAAACACGGCGATTTGGGACGTTATGGCGTTTGAAATTGGCTCAAGATGGCAAATTTAGCCATATTTCGCTGTTACTAAATTGGTGACAGTACTCATATTTACCCTTTTTGCCCACGGGGTATCGCAGAGAGGGGTTGGATAAAGCGTCAATTGCTAACATTATCTCGATTGGGTGGCTGAGCGGCAATGAAGTTACGGCGCAATGGGGATTGGTTGCGGCCTTTCGACTAAAACGGCCCCGTTCCCGCCGCAGCTCTTAAAGAAACGCCGGCGCGCCCTGAGTTGGGTGCGCCGGCGTGATGGTTTTGCTGTTGCTGGCTGTATCTCGGTCGCTCGACAGCCCCAGCATGTCCGGTCTTGTCAGGCAAGCCTTTGTTGGCGCTTGACGTTTGCCCAGATAAAACCTGCCAAAAGTTTGCCCAGATAAAACCTGCCAAAAATGAACTGCATCCCTAATTGGCAGGTTGGTAGCGGGGGCAGTAGCTGATGGCTATGGCGTCGACGCCTACGTGGGTGGCGATGGTGCAGCCGATGGGGCCGGTGCCGGCATCGGCGTAGTCCTGGCCCGCGAGCGCCTGGCTGACGAGCTCCTGCTCCTCGGCAGCACCGGTCGTGAGCACGCGAACGCTGGAGCCCGGATGCTCGGCCAAAAATGCGAGGCAATCGGCCATGGTGTTGGCGACGATGCGCTTGGCGCCGCGGCCCTTTTTGACGGCCTTGATCTCGCCCGATTTCCATTCCGGCGAAACGGCCAGGCGAATGTTGAGCATCTGCGTGAGATGGCCGGCGAGCTTGGGCGCGCGGCCGTTCTTAACCAGGTTCTCGAGCGTGCGGGGAATCAGCAGCAGGTGGGCGTCGGGCAAGGTCGCGCGGATCTGTGCTTCGGTCTCGTCCAAGCTGCGGCCGTCCTCGCGCATGGCCAGCGCGTACTCCACCAGCAGGCCCTCAGCACCCGAGCCGGTGCGCGAATCGATGCAGCGCACGTCGAGCTCGTGGGTCTCTGCCACCAGGCTCGCGTTGGCATAGCAGGCGGACCACTCGCTGCATAGCGAGATAAAGATGGCGCTATCGTGGCCGTCGGCGAGCACGCGGTCAAAGAGTGCCTTGAACTCGCCGGCGCTCGGCTGCGAGGTGTGCGGCAGCTGCTCGGAGCCGGCCATGCGGGCGACGTATTCCTCGGCGGTGATCTGCACCTGGTCGAGCAGGTCCTCACCCTCAATAATCACATGCAGTGGAATCACGTAAATGCCGAGCTCTTGGGCACGGACGGGGGAGATGTCCGACGTGGAGTCGGTTATGATGGCAAAAGACATAATTGCACCTTTCGTTGGGACGCCTGCTCGTCGCCTTCAGAGAGCAAAGTGCGTCAAGTATAGTGGAGTTGCTCTACATTGCTAGGTTCAATTGTTGAATAGTCAACAGTTTGAAGTGTCGGTGTGGAAATCGTCAACTGGGGAAGAGGGATGCCGATGGAGGCGCTGGAGATATGCAAACGGCCGGTCGTGCTGTTTGATTTTGATGGCACGGTGGCCGATACGGGTCGGGCGGTGATGACCTCGACGCGCAAGACGCTGGCTGCACGCGGGTTTTCGGAGGCGCAGATGGGTGACCTGCGTCGCATGATCGGGCCGCCCCTGTGGAAGAGTTTTCACGACTTTTATGGCTTCTCCCGCGAGGAGTCGCTTGTGGTGGCCGACGAGTACCGCGCCTTTTTTGACGAGCTGGGACCGGAGGAGTATCCCGTGTTTGACGGGATCCCCGAGCTGCTGGATGGGTTGGTCGCCCAGGGCAAGCGCTTGGCCGTGGCGACGTCGCGCATGGAGGCAAAGTGCGTTGACATGGTGGGAGAGCTGGGACTTTCTCAGTTTGAGGCGGTGGTTGGCATGAATCCGCCGCAGGGGCGCGAGACCAAGGCCGATTCGGTCCGCGACGCGTTGGCGGCCTTGGGTGCGGCCGCGGGCGATGCCGTGATGATCGGCGATCGCTTTAACGACGTCGAGGGCGCGCACGCGATGAGCGTGCCGTGCATTGGTATCTATTCGGGCGCGGCGGCGCCGGGCGAGCACGAGGCGGCGGGTGCCGATGCAGTGGTGCACTCGGTGGCCGAGCTTGCTAAACTTTTCGCTATATAGGTATTTGATGTGAGGGGCGGGCACGCTCGCCGCTCATTGGTAAGGAGGTCGTCCATGAATCAGGTGGAGCAGAGCGTTGCCGAGTATGTCGACGAGGTCTGGGAGGATGTCGTCGCCGATATCGAGCAGCTGGTGAGTTATCCGTCCGTGGCAGTTTCTGCCGATGCGGAGCCCGGCGCGCCGTTTGGCCGCCCGGTCCGTGACGCGCTCGATTGCGCGCTCGGCATCGCGCAGAAGCTCGGCTATCAGACGAGCGACGACGAGGGCTATGTGGGAATCGCCGATATCCCGGGCCGCGGCGACAAACAGCTCGCGACTATCTGCCACGTGGACGTGGTTCCCGCCGGCCCTGGCTGGAACACCGACCCGTTCACCATGGAGCGCCGCGAGGGCTGGCTGCTCGGTCGCGGCGTGATTGACGACAAGGGCCCGGCGGTATTGTCACTCTACGCCGGCGCCTACTTGCTCAAGCACGGCATTGTTCCGCGCTACACCTTCCGCGCGCTGCTGGGCTGCGATGAGGAAGTGGGCATGTCCGACGTTCACCATTATCTGGAGAACAACGCAGACCCCGACTTTTTGTTTACGCCCGATGCCGAGTTCCCGGTCTGCAATGCTGAGAAGGGCCAGTTTGGGGCGACGTTCGTGAGCCCCAAGATCGACGGCGGGCGCATTGTGTCCTGGAGCGGTGCCGAGGCGAGCAACGCCATTCCGTCGCAGTCTATCTGCGAGCTCGCGATTGCCGCCGATGAGCTGCCGGCGCCGGTCGAGAATGCTGACCGCCTGGAGATCACGGCTCTCGACAATGGTCATGTGCAGATTTTCGCCCACGGTATTGGCGGTCACGCCTCGATGCCCGAGGGGACGATCAATGCCGTCGGCCTGATCGTGTCGTATCTGCGCGAGGCCGAGGACGCGTTTGGTGCACGCGACGAGCGCCTGCTGACGCCTGCCGAGCACGAGTTCGTCAAGTTCCTGGCCTTTGTGCATGCGGATGCCTATGGTCGCGGCCTGGGTATCGACGCGACGAGCCCAGCGTTTGGCCCGCTTACCTGCAACGCTGGCGTCATCCGTGTGGCGGATGGCCATATCGAGCAGGTCATCGACGTGCGCTTCCCCGACAGCACGAGTGCCGATACCATCCGCGAGCAGCTCGAGCCGCTCGTGGGCCGTTTTGGCGTGACGTGCCGTGTGGGTCGTGCGAAGGTGCCGTTCTCGGTGTCTGCCGACGATCCGGCCGTGAAGGCGCTTATCGATACCTATAACGAGTTCACCGGCAAGCATGCTGAACCCTTTGCCATGGGCGGCGGCACGTACGCGCGCAACTTTGCCCGCGCCGTCTCGTTTGGCCCCGAGGAGACCGGCCTGGAGCTGCCCTCGTGGGGCGGCCAGATGCACGGCCCCAACGAGTGCGCCAACGAGGAACAGCTCAAGCAGGCGCTCAAGATCTATATTGTTGCGATCCTCCGTTTGAATGAATTAGAGCTTTAAGGTCTCGCGGTTTCCCAATCTAAGTTGCGGTGGAATAGTTCCTAGAATGGGCCATTTGACGGCCAAACAGGAACTATTTCACCGCAACTTCGTTTTTATTGGTGTAAAAGGCGGGTCATGTTTGGCGGCGGGATTGTTATTCGTTTGTAAAGCCGAGCCGCGCTTGCGGTAAGGGTCTATCAGATGCCCGTAAGAAACCGCAGTTGGCGCGGACGTTGCCCGGTCGGGGCCGTATCTTTCCAAACAGCAAAGCGGGCGGGGTGCCCGCGAGTCGCATGTATGAAAGGAAGATCATGCTCGATCAGGCTTATTCTCGTCGTCAGTTCCTCGGCCTCGCTGGTGGTCTTGCCAGCATCGTCGGCCTCGGTCTCGTTGGTTGCGGCGGCTCCGGCGCTTCCAACGCTGTCGACAAGGGCAGCGCCGCTGCCGCTGCCGAGTCCGTCGCCGGCGAGGTGACCTACGACGGTGCCTCCTCGTTCCAGGCTCTCGTCGAGGCCGCTGCCGAGAAGTTCATGGATGCCAACCCCGACGTCTCCGTCTCCGGCTCGGGCAACGGTTCGGGCAAAGGTCTGACCGCTGTTGCCGCCGGCACCGTCACCATCGGTAACTCCGACGTCTTCGCCGAGACCAAGCTCGAGGCCGACCAGGTCAAGAACCTCGTCGACCACGAGGTCGCCGTCGTGGGCATGGGTCCCGTCGTCTCTAAGAACGTGAAGGTCGACGACCTGTCCCTCGAGCAGCTCAAGGGCATCTTCTCCGGCCAGATCACCAACTGGAAGGAGGTCGGCGGCGACGACGCCAAGATTGTCGTTCTCAACCGCAAGGCCGGTTCCGGTACCCGCGCCACCTTCGAGGCTGCCGTCTTTGGCGACGAGGCAGTCGACTTTAAGGGCGACGCCGAGCTCGACAAGTCCGGCGACGTCCAGACTCAGATGGGCAGCACCGATAACGCCATCTCCTACCTCGACTTCTCGCACTTCGATGACTCCAAGTTCAACGCCATCAAGGTCGAGGGCGTCGAGCCCAAGAGCGCAAACGTCACCGACGACTCCTTCAAGATCTGGGCTACCGAGCACATGTACTGCTCCAAGGACGCCGACGAGGCCACCACGGCCTTCCTGGAGTTCATGCTTTCCGACGACGTCCAGGGCAAGCTCGTCGAGGAGCAGGGCTTTATCCCCGTCTCTGCCATGAAGGTCGTCAAGGACGCCAGCGGCAAGGTCTCTGCTAAATAAGTAATCGCCCCCGGAAAGGTTTGCAATGGCAAAACAGCTGCCAAAGCGCGACCTTGAGAACGTGGGCCTGGGCGTCACGGGCGCGTGCGTAGCGCTCGTGACGCTTGTCGTTGCCGCGCTTATCTTCATGGTCGCCCAAAAGGGCCTCTCGGCTTTTGTCAAGGACGGCGTCTCGGTCGTCGAGTTCTTCACCGGCACCAAGTGGGACCTGGCCAACACAGCCGAAAACGGCCTGCCCTATACCGGCGCCCTGCCCCTGATCGTCACCTCGTTTGCGGTCATGGTGCTCTCCACGCTCATCGCGCTGCCCATCGCCATCGGCTCCGCCATCTTTGCGGTCGAGATCCAACCCAAATTTGGTTCCAAGGTCTTTCAGCCGCTTATTGAGCCTTTGACCGGCATTCCCTCGGTCGTCTTTGGACTGATTGGCTTTCACGTGGTCGTCGGTCTTATGAAGAGCGTTTTCCACGTGAGCACGGGCCTGGGCATCTTGCCCGGCGCCATCGTGCTGGCGGTCATGATTCTGCCGACGATGACCACGCTTTCGGTCGATGGCCTGCGCGCCGTGCCCGACGGCTACCGCCAGGGCTCGCTCGCGCTGGGCTACACCCGCTGGCAGACCATCTGGCACGTGGTGCTCAAGTCCGCCATGCCGTCGCTCATGACCGCGGTTATCTTGGGCATGACCCGCGCCTTTGGCGAGACGCTCGCCGTGCGCATGGTCATCGGCGGCATCGAGGCCATGCCGACGTCGCTGCTGTCGCCGGCCTCGACCATCACCACCACGCTCACCACGTCCATGGCGGTCTATGCCGAGGGCTCGGCCCAGGACGATGTTCTGTGGGCGCTCGGTCTGCTGCTGATGGGCATGAGCCTCATCTTCATCCTGATCATCCATCTCATTGGCCGCAAGGGGGCGAAGGCTCGTGGCTAGCACGCGCATCCACATTGACGAGGCGAGACTCGGGCGCGTCCAAAAGCAGGACCGCATCGCCACGGGCGTGCTGACGGCGATCGTCGCCATCGTCATGCTCATCGTCGTCTCCATGGTGGCCTATATCCTGTTTGAGGGCGTCTCGACGCTGTTCCAGCCGGGCTTTCTCACGGAGCCGTCGCGCGCCAACGGAACGCAGGGCGGCGTGCTCTACCAGCTGTTCGACTCGTTCTACCTGCTGCTGATCACCCTGATCATCTCGGTGCCCATCAGTCTGGGCGGAGCGGTCTTTTTGGTTGAGTACGCGCCGGACGGACCCATCCGCGACATCGCCTCCACCGCCATCGAGACGTTGTCCTCGCTGCCTTCCATCGTCGTCGGCATGTTCGGTTTTCTGGTGTTCTCGGTGCAGCTGGGCTGGAAGTACTCCATCATCTCCGGCGCCGTCGCGCTCACCATGTTCAACATCCCCATCCTGGTGCGCGTGATCCAGCAGGCGCTCGAGGACGTGCCGCAGGCCCAGCGCGATGCGTGCCTGGCCATGGGCCTCACTCGCTGGGAGGCCACGCTGCACATCCTGATCCCCGAGGCCATGCCTGCCATCGTGACGGGCATCGTGCTTTCGGCCGGTCGCGTGTTTGGCGAGGCCGCAGCACTGCTTTTTACCTCGGGTATGAGCTCGCCGGTTCGCCTGAACTTCTTGAGCTTTAACCTGTCGAGCCCCACCTGCGCTTGGAACGTGTTCCGTCCCGGCGAGTCGCTCGCCGTGCACATCTACAAGATCTATGGCGAGGGCAGCCCCGAGGCCTAGCAGATCGTCTGGGGCACCGCTGCACTGCTGATGATTTGCGTGCTGCTGTTTAACGTAATCGCCCGCATTGTGGGCAAGCAACTGGCAAGGAAGATGACGGCCGAATGAGCGAGATGAATGTAACGCCCGCAACCGAAGCGGCATCGTCCGACACCCGGGACTTCCTGTCGAGCGTGGGGGAGAGCGAGAAGCGCGTGCGCGTGAGCGGCAAGGCCGTGAGCGACGAGGTTGTGCTCTCCACCAAGGACGTCAACGTGTACTATGGCGACCACCATGCACTGCACAATACGTCGCTCGACTTCCACAAGGGCGAGATCACGGCGCTCATCGGGCCTTCGGGTTGCGGCAAGTCGACCTTCTTGCGTAGCCTCAACCTTATGAATCGCGAGATTCGCGGCTGCCGCGTGGAGGGCGAGATCAACTATCGCGGGCGCAACGTGAACACCAAGACCGAGAATACCTACGAGCTGCGCCGGTCCATTGGCATGGTGTTTCAGCAGCCCAACCCCTTCCGCAAGTCCATTCGAGACAACATCACGTTTGCGCCCAAGCGCCACGGCATCACCGACCGCGACGAGCTCGATCGCATGGTCGAGGAAAGCCTGCGCGGTGCGGCCCTGTGGGACGAGGTCAAGGACAAGCTCGACAAGAGCGCCTACGCGCTTTCGGGCGGTCAGCAGCAGCGTTTGTGCATCGCGCGCACGCTGGCACTCAACCCCGACGTAATCCTGTTTGACGAGCCCTGCTCGGCGCTCGACCCCATCTCGACGCTGGCGATCGAGGACCTCATGTCGTCGATCGTGGCCGACCGCGCCATCGTCATCGTGACGCACAACATGGAGCAGGCGTCGCGCGTGTCCAACCGCACGGCGTTTTTCTACATGGGCGATATGGTCGAGTACGACGAGACCGACGAGATTTTCCAACGGCCCAAGGATAAGCGGCTGAATGATTACCTCACCGGCATGTTCTCCTAGTCCGGGACATGCTTGAGGCCCGCGGCGGCCACGGTTGCCGCGGGGCTGATTGGAGAGGCGGGTCATCTCTTGCGGGAGATGGCCCGCCTTTTTGCGTCGCGTGCTGGTGCGCTTGCCCAAAACCACCACAAAGGTGCCTGTCCCCTTTGTGGTGGTTTTCGCTATCATGGACAACGTTGAATTTCTACGAAGGAGCAGGGCATATGGCGATTCTTTTGGGATGCGATTCCGTCAGCCTAGAGTTTCCCACCAAGCATATTTTCGATAGCGTTACGCTCGGCGTGGGCGAGGGCGACCGTATTGGTATTGTCGGTAAAAACGGCGACGGTAAGTCGACGCTGCTGAGCGTGCTCGCCGGCACGTTGGAGCCCGACGACGGCCGCGTGACGCACCGCCGCGACACGACGATTGGATTGCTCGGCCAAAAGGATAACCTGGTCGATACCGACACCGTGCATCATGCCGTCGTGGGCGACACGCCCGAGTATGAGTGGGCGTCGAGTCCGCGTACGCGCCAGATCCTCGCCGGCCTCATCAGCGATGTACCCTGGGAGGGCATGGTGGGCGAGCTCTCGGGCGGTCAGCGCCGTCGCGTGGACCTCGCGCGCCTGCTGATCGGCGACTACGACGTGCTCATGCTCGACGAGCCCACCAACCACCTGGACATGCGCACCATCAACTGGCTTGCGCGTCACTTAAAGGCCCGCTGGCAGCGCGGCCAGGGCGCCATGCTCGTGGTCACGCACGACCGCTGGTTCTTGGACGAGGTCTGCACCAGCATGTGGGAGGTCCACGACGGCCAGGTAGATCCCTTCGAGGGCGGCTACTCGGCATATATCCTGCAGCGCGTGGAGCGCGACCGCATGGCCGCCGTTACCGAGGAGCGCCGTCGCAACATGGCGCGCAAGGAGCTCGCGTGGCTGAGCCGCGGCGCCCAGGCGCGTTCCACCAAGCCCAAGTTTCGCGTTGAGGCTGCTCGCGAGCTGATCGCCGACGTACCGCCCGTGCGTGACGAGCTGGAGCTCAAGCGCCTTGCCGTGAGCCGCCTAGGCAAGCAGGTCATCGATGTCATCGACGTGGATGCCGGCTATGCGGATACCGATGGTGCGCCCAAGCAGGTGCTCACCGATGTGACCTGGCTCATCGGCGCGGGCGACCGCTATGGTCTTTTGGGCGAGAACGGCGCCGGCAAGTCGACCTTGCTCGACGTGATCCAGGGCAAGATTGAGCCCACGCGCGGCCGTGTGAAGATTGGCCAGACGGTGCGCTTTGGCGTTCTGTCGCAGCAGCTCGAGGAACTCGAGCCCTACATGGGTGACACGATCCGCGAGGTGCTCGGCAACTATAAGAAGTACTACGTCATCGACGGCAAGGAGACTTCGCCCGAGAAGCTTTGCGAGCGCCTGGGCTTTACGACACAGCAGCTCTGGAGTCGCATCGGCGATCTTTCGGGCGGCCAGCGCCGTCGCCTGTCGCTGCTGCTGACGATCCTGGACGAGCCCAACGTGCTTATCCTGGACGAGCCCGGCAACGACCTGGATACCGACATGCTCGCGATTGTCGAGGACCTGCTCGACGGCTGGCCCGGCACGCTGATCCTGGTGACGCACGACCGCTTCTTGATGGAGCGCGTGACCGACCAGCAGTGGGCGCTGCTCGACGGCCACCTGACGCATATGCCCGGCGGCGTGGACCAGTACCTGCGCCTGTGCAACGCTACCGCCGAGGGCGAGCCCGTGGGTGCGCCGAGCGCCAAGACCGGCACGTTTGACACCGGTGCCGCGGCGGCTGCGGCCGAAAAGCCCAAGTCGAGCGGCCAGCCCAATGGCCTTTCCAACGCCGAACGCCAGAAGCTTCGCCGCGAGGTGAGCTCGCTCGAGCGCAAAATGGAGACGCAGCGCGCCCGCGTTGAGGAGGCCGAGGCAGCAATGGCCCAGGTCGATCCCACCAACTACACGGCGCTGGGCGAGCAGCAGGCAAAGATCGACGAGGCCCACGCCGCCATGGACGAGTTGGAGATGGCGTGGCTCGAGGCGAGCGAGAAGCTCGAGGGCGAGGAGTAGGCGAGGATGATCAAGGCCGCGTTTTTCGATATCGACGGTACGCTGCTGAGCTTTAAGACCCATCGGATTCCGGCGTCGGCGCAGCAGGTGCTCGACAGCTTTCGCGAGCAGGGGATCGCGTGCGTGATCGCCACGGGCCGTCCGACCTACCAGATGCCGGACTGGCTGTTCGACCTGGGCTGGGATGCGTACATCACGCTTTCGGGTCAGCACTGTTTTGATGCCAAGGGCGTTTACCGCAGCTGCCCGATCGATTCGGACGACGTCGCGGCGATTGTGGACCAGGTGGCGCAGGGGCGCTACGACTCGCTGTGCATGCAGGGCGAGAATTCGTTTGTGAACCGCCTGTCCGAGCGCGTGGTGACGGCTGGCAGTAACGCGGGGATTGTCTACCATGAGGAGCCGTTTGAGCACGCCTTTGACGCGCCGGTCTACCAGTTTTGCGCCTTTGTTGATCCGGCCGACGAGCATATCGTGACCGATTCCGTGTCGCATTCGCTCACTACGCGCTGGTGCGATCTGTTCTGCGATATTATTCCCGCTAACGGCGGCAAGGACCTGGGCGTGGCGGCGACGCTGGAGCGCTTGGGCATCGACGCGAGCGAGGCGATCGCCTTTGGCGACGGCGAGAACGACCTGTCGATGTTCTCGGCCGTGGGCACAAGTGTGGCCATGGGCAACGCGCAGGATACCGTGAAGGCCGCGGCGACCTACGTTACGACCGCCGTAGACGACGACGGCATTTACAGCGCCGCCAAGCACTTTGGGCTACTGTAGCTGCGGCCGGCACTTAGGGACGTTCCTTTTCTGCCGGCAGCTGGGGACACTCCTTGCGGGGCGTCCCCATTTTGTTTTCGTCCCGCATGTTTTGTGAAACACGGCTAACTTTTAGGCAAAGTAGTAAGACATGGGCAACTTTTGCGGTAAAGTAGATCAAGCAAAAGTATCCAAAGGCTAACTAGAAGCCATCGCGAAAGGCGGCCCATGGCCCTGCGTGAATCCGGAGAAGACTATCTCGAATCGATCTACGTTCTATCGGAACGTCAGGGCATCGTGCGCTCGATCGACGTTGCCGAATACTTGGGCGTAACCAAAGCAAGCGTCTCTAAAGCCATGGCGGCCTTGGAGAGCACCGGCTACGTGGAGATGGGCAAACGCGACGTGCATCTGACGGAACGCGGTCTTGAGGTTGCCCGTCAAATGTGGGAGCGCCACTGCTTTTTTGTAGGTCTGCTAGAGGACGCAGGCGTAACGCCCGAGGTCGCGTCGCAAGAGGGCTGCCACATGGAGCACTGCCTGAGCGAGGAGAGCTTCGAGAAGCTAAGATCGATGCTGAGACGGGAAGATGTAGCGGGTCCAACAACAGAAGCCTAACTGACCCACAGTAGCGCGGAGTTCACGCAAAGCGCGAACCAGCGACCGGGACCAGCGGCCCTTTCGGCCAAGTCCATTTCAGCAAAGGAACCCCGCCAGCAAGCGATGCCCAAGAACCGCCAGCTGTGTCAATGCAGGCCGGGGCCGGGCTTGGTTTTGAAAACACTCCGCAGCGCGAGGCCCGCCTTTCCGTTGCTCCGCAGGAGCAAGAAAGACGGGCCTCATGCGCGAGGACGTTTTCAAAACCAAGCCCGGCCCCGGCCGGAGGGACCACGAGCGCTACAGGTTCTTGACACCCATCGCGCGCATGGCGTTCAGGATGGCGATGATCGCCACGCCTACGTCGCCAAAGACGGCAAGCCACATATTGGCGATACCCAGCGCTGCCAGCACAAGGATCAGCAGCTTAATGCCCAGCGCAAAGATTATGTTCTGCCAAACAATCGACATGGTCTTGCGCGCCACGCGGATCGCGCGGGAAATGTTGGACGGCTTGTCGTCCATCAGCACCACGTCGGCGGCCTCGATCGCGGCGTCGGAGCCCATGGCGCCCATGGCAATGCCCACATCGGCGCGCGTAAGCACAGGAGCGTCGTTGATACCGTCGCCGACAAAGGCGAGCTTGCCCTTGCCACTTTCGGCCGCGAGTAGCGCCTCAACGCGCTCGACCTTGTCGCCCGGCAGGAGCTGCGCGTGGAACTCGTCGAGACCGAGTTGCTTGGCCACAGACGCTGCAACCTCCTCGCGGTCGCCCGTGAGCATGACGGTGCGGTTGATACCGGCGGCATGCAGGTCGCGAATCGTTTGCTCCGCATCGGCCTTAACGGTGTCTGCAATCACGATGTGGCCGGCGTACACGCCGTCAACGAGCACGTGGAGGATCGTGCCGACAACCTCACAGTCCGGTGCTTCAACGCCGGCCGCGGCGAGCATTTTGGCGTTGCCAACGACGACGTGCTTGCCGTCGATGGTTGCCGTCACGCCGTGGCCCGCGTCGTTGGCGGAGTCGCTCACGCGCTTGGGGTCGACCTCGCCCTGGTAGGCGTCGCGCACGGACTGCGCGATGGGGTGATTGGAGAACGACTCAGCAAGGGCTGCGACTTCGAGCAGCGACTGCTCGGTATAGCCAGCCTCGGGGTGCACCGCGACGACTGAGAACGTGCCGTTGGTGAGGGTGCCCGTTTTGTCGAAGACGATGGTGTCCACGTCGGCGAGCGTCTCGAGGTAGTTGGAGCCCTTGATGAGAACGCCCAGCTTGGACGCGCCGCCGATGCCGCCAAAGAAACTCAACGGTACGCTGATCACGAGGGCGCACGGGCAGCTGACGACCAGGAAGGTCAGGCCGCGCAGGATCCAATCGGACCAAGCGCCAGTCACCAGGCCGCCGCCAAGCGCGAGCACCGCGGCAGCGCCAGTGACGGCGGGGGTGTAGACGCGGGCAAAGCGCGTGATGAAGTTCTCGGTGCGCGCCTTCTTTTCGCTGGCATTCTCCACGAGCTCCAGAACACGCGCGACGGTTGACTCGCCAAAGGGCTTGGTGGTGCGCACGTGGATGAGGCCCGTCATGTTGATGCAACCGCTGATGATATCGTCGCCGGTCTTGGCCGGGCGGGGGACCGACTCGCCCGTGAGTGCGGCGGTGTCGAGCTGGGTTTCGCCCTCGACGATGACGCCGTCGATAGGCACGCGCTCGCCGGGCTTGACCACGATCACGGTGCCGACGGCGATGTCATCGGGAAAGACCTGTTCGAGTGTGCCGTCGGCTTGCTCGACGTTAGCGTAGTCGGGCGCGATGTCCATCATGGCACTGATCGACTTGCGGCTCTTGCCCACAGCGTATGCCTGGAACAGCTCGCCGACCTGGTAGAACAGCATGACGGCGGCGCCTTCGGCCATGTGCGGGTCGGTATCGGGGAAGAGCACCATGGCAAACGCGCCGATGGTCGCGACTGCCATAAGGAAACTCTCGTCGAAGGCCTTGCCACGGCGGATGTTATTGAATGCCTTTTGCAGTACGTCGTATCCGGCAATCAAAAACGGCACGAGGAACAGCGCGAAGCTGGCGTAGATGTTGCCGGGCTCCCCAAATGCGATAGTGAGGGCGCCGAGCTCGTCGAGGGCATAAACAACGGCAAAAACGCCCAGTGCTACCAGGATGCGGTTGCGCTTGTGCTCAAGGGACTCTTTCTTCTTGCGCTTCTTCTTTTTCTTTTTGGGATCGGCGGCTGCCATGATTCAAACCTCCCATTTGAGTGTATGAACACTTGCTCATATAATTTCGCGAGCAAAGGCCGCGGCAAGCGCGGCCTCGCAGGTCAACGTATGCGCGGGTTAGAGAATGATCTCGCAGTCCGGCTCGGCGTCGGCGGTGAACTCAACGACGCGGTCCAGGACCTCGTCGAACTTGGCGTCGTCGGCCTCGAGCGTCAGCTTCTGGGTCATAAAGTTGACCGAAACGGACTTGACGCCCTCGAGCTTGGCAAGTTCGTCCTGAAGCTCGCGCGCGCAGTTGGCGCAATCGATCTCGTCGAGCTTAAACTGCTTTTTCATGGTGGGTTCCTTTCCCTGTGTTAGCGGTCTGGGTGCCGGCCGCGCTGATACCGTGGGTGATTGCTATTCGCAGATATGGCTCATGCCCTGGTTAAGCATGGTGTAGACGTGATCGTCGGCGAGCGAGTAGAGAATGTTGCGGCCGTCGCGGCGGAACTTGACCAGGTGCGACTGCTTAAGCGTGCGCAGCTGGTGCGATACTGCCGACTGCGAGGTTGCGGTCGCCTCGGCGATGTCGGCCACGCAGAGCTCGCGGCCCATGAGGGCATAGAGAATCTTGATGCGTGTGGTGTCGCTGAAGACCTTGAACAGGTCGGCCAGGTCGTACAACAGCTCCTCGTCGGGAAGGTCCTCGGGCGAGCAGGTGGTGGCGGCGATCGGCTCGGTGGCCTCGATGCCAGTCTTTGTTTCATCAGCGTGGCTGCTCATTGCAATATCCTTTCATATGAACATGCGCTCATATAACTTACTTCCGATTATATGAGCGCATGTTCATATGTCAATACAATTTACGTTAACTTCGATGACTGCTTGCCGCCTCTGCGATTTTCTGCGGGTTGGGAGACATCGACGCAATGCTCGCCAACATATTTCGAGATGTTCGGCCAGCATGCTAAGAAAGCCACCTTGAGAAGCATTAGGACTGTTCATATTTGTACTTTATCGTGTTAAATACAGCGAGAATCAGTTCTTCCTCTACGGGAGTTCCTGCAGAATCAGTTTTATCTAAAGTTATATTGAGCATTGCTGCAGCCAATCTGGCACATCGGTGGCCGAATAAGTCGAAAAATGTAGGTGGACATCCGCAGAGATCGCCTTTAGAAGAGCGAATTCTCAATTAGATCAATAATCGTGTCGTCTTCCGTGCGGTTTTCATCGATTTTTGCGAACATGTCGCATTCCCAAGGCCCATTGATTTCCTCAGCAAGGGCCCCGACGTGTTGCATGTCGTCGGGTTCTGGCACATCGTTGATGCTCGGGTCATCAGCTTGCGGATATTGGCTTGCAATTTCGCGCTTGGCGGCCTCTTCTTCTTTGAGTGTCTCCAGGACGCGGCGACCGTATTCGAAGTAGCGCCGCAAGACAAATTGACGAAGAGTTTCTTGCAGGATGGCGAAGTTATCCGGGAGTCGACCGGGCCATATCTTCTCGCGAATGCGAATCGCTTCCATGACCCGCCTAAAAGCGGACTGCTTGAAAAACGAATGACGACTAACTGTGATAACGGCATATCCCATGTTTCGCAGCGTGTTTCGGCGTTCCTCGTCAATTGATTGCTGTTCGGGCTCGTCGTGGTAAAAGCCGTTGTATTCGATATCGGTCATCGAATTTTCGAGCAGCGCGTCGAGGTAGAAAACCGTCCGTCGCGTTAGGGCGGCGTATCTTTTGGGGATTGGGATCGGATAGTCCGTTTTGATAGCGCGTATGGCTAAGCCACCCATTGACTTGGGCATTGTCAGCATCATGACAAACGCCGTTTCGAGTGGGGAGCGACAGCCTTCGCGTACATAAGAAAGTGCCTTAAGTGCTTTATTAGATCCACGATACCCCGATGCCTCTGAAAAGAAGGCTCTGAGCTCTTCAACGCTGGTTAGGGCTGGGCGCTCGCGATATTGAGTTTCGTCGGACGTTCCAAGCGCGTAGGAGCCGCAGATTTCAAAGTAATACTCAACGAGCTCCGAAAGGTTGAGGTCGGCTGCTGCTTCTAACGCGCACAGCTTGATATCGACGATGTAGACGTTCGGCTCGAGTTCTAGGTAGCTTTCTGCATCAAACGTATAGCGCGTGCAGTGGCAGATGCAGCCCTTGCGGTGCCTTTTGGCATTATTGGAAAACGTCAGCACATGGATGCTTTCAGAATCGACATTCTTTCTGTTGAGCCATGCTCGCGCCGCTTCCAGGTTGGACGTGGTCGGCGCAGACACCTTGATCTTTTCCATAGATATGGGATCGGTCGCGTGGCTTGCGAGCGAGTTGACTGTTTGGTATACAGCGCGTGCCGTGGTATGTGACAGAACGATTCCCATACGCGCATGATGGCATAGCGGACGCCATATACGCTCGAAACTTCGGGCAACGGTATTGGGGCGCGGCTTATCTTCTGCGAACGGTGGGTTTTTGAGCTGTCGTATTGAGGGGGGCAGCTTCGGCTGGGGAGGTTTCTGTCGGCTGCCCCATTTTGGTGAACTTTAGTTGCGGATTCGTAGCTTCTAAGCGTTTTTGCCGACCGCTCAGATGCCTCACCAACATAATTTGAGTTATTCGGCCTTATCCTATACGAATGGTGCGATCGCAACGTCCTATTCGAATTGATTCAGATAGATTTATAGGGCTTGGTTGCGAAATTGGGGCGACTATAGCGCTCGATTGCGGTTCAAGGGGCCTTGACTAGTGGTTCAGCTGGCCGAACAACTCGAAAAATGTAGGTGGGCCAACCTGCCGACTATGTGAAGCACGCGTATTTGCTCGTTTTGATGAAAACTAGGGTGCAGCCATAAGGCTGCGCCCTAGTTTACTGCGTGCCGGTGTGCCCAGACGGATTGCGCTGTGCCTGGCAGGCGCTCCCGCAGATGGATCGGTTATTTCGCGAATAGGTTCTTGAGGTTGAACTCGGCTTGGACGGTGCGGAGCATGAGGTCGGTGTCGTCCAAGCCCAGGTGCTGCTCGTTGGCGTCGGCGGCGAGGGTTCCACGGCGGCGCGCCCAGTTCTCGAGCGCGGCTGGGGCGGACTCGCGGGGGAGCGAGCGCACGTCGGCGTCCAGGCTGCGGCAGATCTGGCGCGAGTCGATGACGATGATCTTGCCGGCGCGGCGTGCCTCGGCGTAGCCGTCCAGGTGGATCTTGAACCAGCTGTCCTCAAAGGCGGCGTTGTGTGCCATGTACGGGTACTTCTTCATAAGCTTGAGCAGCTGCTTTTGCAGCTCTTTGTTCTCGCGGAACGGCTTTTTGCCGTCGATGTCGTCCCAGGTGATGTGGTGGATATTCGACAACGGCACATCCTCGCCGCGGTAGATGTCGGGCAGGCCGCAGTAGTGTGCCTCGGCGTCATGCGGGACGGCGTCGCTGGTGAGCTCCATGATCTCCCAGCCCACGTTGATGATATAGCCGCGCTCGGGTGCACGGCCGGTGGTCTCGATGTCGATACCGAGCACGGTGCCCTGGATGGGCTTGCGGGCGTAGGCCACGCCGAGCGCGTCGCGGTCGCCGCGGATTTCGCGCATAACGGACGCGGCGGTGCGCTTTTGCATCTTGCCGATGGCGGCGCAGGTGTCGGCATCGGACAGGCCGCGCGAGAGCGTCGCGGGCGTCACGTTGCGCAGACGCGCCTCGCCAATCTGGTCGCACAGGTCGCGGTTGCGGTCGGCCAGGTCGCGCACGGTGGCAAAGTCGAAGCCGGGGTCGCCCTCGGCGGTAAAGTACTCGGTCTCGAGCACCTTGAGGGCCTCCTCGCCCTTCTGGCGCTCGGACTCCATGGCGCCGTGGTCGCCGTAGATAAACATGGGGATAAACGGCTGGCGCTCGTATTCGAGTGCTTGCGATACGTTCATATGCTACTCCTTGGACGGGCCGCGTTGTGCGGCTCGAGGCTACTGAGTTATGGCGAGATGATAGTTTACCATAGGCAACTATTGGCACCGCGCCCGGGACAACTACAATACCCTAGTTGACCGCTAGGACTTTTACAATGCTGCCGAAAGACACGAAAGGTTCCATCCGTCATGGATTTACTGATTGATATTCTGCTCGACGCCGGCAAGGACACGCTGTCGCTGGTGCCGTTTTTGTTGGTGACGTATCTTGCTCTCGAGACACTTGAGCACGTTGCGGGCGACCGCGTCAACGGCGCTATCAAGCGCGCCGGCGCTGCGGGTCCCGTGGTTGGCTCGCTGCTGGGCATGGTGCCGCAGTGCGGATTTTCGGCCATGGCAGCAACGCTGTACGCCGGCCGTGTCGTGACCTTGGGCACGTTGGTGGCGGTGTTCCTTTCGACCTCCGATGAGATGCTGCCGCTGTTGCTTGCCGAGCAGGTTCCCGTGCAGACTATGGCGATGCTTTTGGCTTCGAAAGCGCTGATCGCACTGGTCACGGGTTTTATCGTGGACGCTGCCATTCGCGGCCTGCGCCGTAACGCCCGCGCGCACGCGGCGATTCGCCGTACCGTGCTGGGAACCGCGGCCAACCCGGCCCACGTGAACTGCGCGCACGACGACCACAGCGGCGGTGACATCATCGACGAGGTGGCCGAGGCAGGCGTGAGCGCCGACCACATCCACGAGCTGTGCGAGCGCGACCATTGCGGTTGTGATGAAGACGAGGACGAGCACGAACACGGACATGGCCACGATCACGGTCATGAGGGCGAACATGAACACCATGATGGTCACGGTCACTCTCACTCCCACGAAGGGACGCCTGTCCTGTCGATCATCCGCAGTGCGATCTCGCACACCGTGCAGGTCTCGGTATTCATTTTTCTGGTGACGCTGATTCTGGTCGCCGTGCTCGAGACGTTCGGCGAGTCCGCGATCGAGCAGTTCCTGCGCGGCAACGAGATACTCGCTGTCCTGGGTTCGGCGCTTGTCGGGCTGATTCCCAATTGCTCGGCGAGCGTGGTCATTACACAGCTGTATCTGGAAGGCGCGCTGCAACTGGCGCCGATGCTCGCCGGCACGCTCATTTCCGCCGGCGTGGGTTATCTGGTGCTGTTCCGCACCAACCGCAGCGCCCGCGAAAATGCCGTGTTCCTGATCATGATGTACGTCATCGGCGCTGGCTGGGGCCTCATCCTCTCCGCCGTTGGCCTCTAAGTAGGCCTAAAAAATGGGCTTCAAATAGCCATGCTCAGCGCCTGCGCAATGCGGCGACGCATGGCATTTTGAAGCCCGTTTTTTGTTGAGCCATGGATTCCGAGCGCTCACACCGCTCAAAACAAAAAGGTAGATTTTAGGCATGTCTCAAAAATCTACCTTGGTTAGTGCAGCAACTCGGTGAGGTTGCGTTTAAAGCGGGCGCGGTCTTCGCTGGTAAATGCTGCCGGACCGCGAGTGCGTCCGCCGGCGCGGCGTACCTTCTTTTCCTCGTGGCGAATAAACAGCTGCATGTCGATAGTCGCCTTGTCGTACACGCGCCCGCGCACACCGATGGCGGCGGCATCGCGCCCGAGCACCATGCTCGCCAAGCCAATGTCCTGCGTCACGACCACGTCGCCCGCCTGCAGGCGTTCGACAATGGCAAAGTCGGCGCTGTCGGCGCCCACGCTCACGTCGAGCGTCGTGACCCAAAAGCCGCGTCGCGCGTGCTCGGCATCGCGCGGGTCGTCGCGGCGAATGTGCCGTTCCAGGTTTTGCGTGCTGTTGCCGGCGATAACAACGGCGACGCCCGCCCGCCGCGCGCAGTCAATCGACTCGCGCGTGACCGGGCAGGCGTCGGCATCAATAAAGAGCGTCTTTGGCATCTAGCGCACCAGTTTGCCAAACTGAATGGCGCGAACAATGAGCGTCACGCCAAACACCAGCAGCGCGGCACCGCTAAAGATGACGAGCATCTTGGCCGACCACAGCGGATAGATAAACACGAACATGCCGGCGATGATGGAAAGTGCGCCGCTCAGGATAGCGAGGGCGCGGTTGGACGAAAGCTCGGACTCCAGAATGGACATGACACCTTCGACAATCCAGCCAAAGCCGGCCACGATAACCACCATCGTGGTGAGCGTCGCGGTCGAGAAGGCCTGGTTGCGCAGGATTATGACGCCGCCCAAGATAATGAGTAGGTTGGAGATGATGCTCGTCACGCGCCAGCCGGTGGGCAGCAGCGGCTCAAAAATGGCAGTGAATAGTCTGATGGCAGCAGTGATTACAAAGTAAAACCCAGGACAGTCGTCAAAAAGACGAGGGACTTGGCAGGTGCAAAAAGCAGCGCGATACCAGCAATGAGTGCTAAGACGCCCGTGATGGCGTAGATCCAGCGTACGGCCTTGACGGCTTTGCCCGCCATGCTTTTCTCGTCAAATCCAAACTGGCTCGATTTTTGATCATCGTTCTTAAAGATGCCCATAAGTCTCCTTTCCGTGCGGCGTAAGCCTTGATCGTTACAACCAGTATCCCCTAAGGGCGCTGACGTATGGGTCGGGGAGGGCGAAACGTAACCCAAAGGCCCCGAATTGTTTCCGTTGTTCCCCACGTCGCGATTTTCTATTCAACAGGTGTAGAACATTGCAGCCCTGTTCGTTATTGCCTACGTTTTAGGTTAGATTTTCCTAAGGACAATTGGCTTGTATTGGGGGTCCCTATGAACGAAGCAGTTCCCGAGGCACCGTCGAGTGTCGAATCGATGGCAAGGCAAGGTTGCGAAAAGCTTGGCCTGGACACGTTTGACGCGCTGGTCCGCCGCGCCCGTACGTGCCGCCGTTTTGACGAGTCCATGCGCGTGCCGCGCGAGTTTTTGCTCGAGCTGGCGGAACTGGCGCACCTGGCTCCCTGCGGCGCCAATGCTCAGCGTCTGCGTTTTCATGTGGTGAGCGGTGCCGAGGATTGCGCGCGTGTATTTGATGAGCTTGCATGGGCCGGCGCGCTTAAGGATTGGTCGGGTCCTGCCGAGGGCGAGCGTCCGACCGGCTACATCGCGATTCTTGCCGAGCGCGCTGTTCCGGGTAAGCCCGCCGCGCCCATCACCGAGGTCGACACGGGCATTGCCGCGCAGACGATGATGCTCGCCGCTCGCAGCGCCACGCCCGAGGTGGCAGCCTGCATGTTCAAGGCCTTTACGCCCCACGCGATCGATGCTATGGGGCTCGATAACGACAAGTATGAGCTCAAGCTGATCATGGCTTTTGGCGTGCCGGCCGAGACGCAGATGATCGATGCGATCGATTCCAACCCCGACGGCTCAATTAATTACTGGCGTGACGATGCGCAGGTGCACCACGTACCCAAGCGCCCGCTCGCCGACGTGCTGGTGTAGCTGAGCGTCACCGCGGCGTGATCAGACGGTAAACCACCACAAAGGTGCCTGTCCCCTTTGTGGTGGTACGAGGGGAGAGCGTGTGGCAGATCTGTATTTGGTGCGGCATGGGCAGACTGAGCTCAATGTGCAGAGCATTTTGCAGGGCTGGCACGATTCGCCGCTTACGGCGCGCGGGCGCGAGCAGGCGCTGACGGCGCGTACGGCGTTTGCGGCGCGTGGCGTGGCCTTTGATCATGTGTATTCCTCGCCGTTGGGCCGGGCGCGGCATACGGCCGAGCTTATCGTTGGCGAGGGCCGTTCCATTGAGCTGGTCGATGACCTGCGTGAGTGGCATTTTGGCTCGCTGGAGGGCACATCAAATCGCGAGATGCCGCCGCAGCCCTGGGGCGATTATCCGGTGGCCTTTGGCGGCGAGTCGGAAGTGCAGCTTCAGTCGCGCATGGTCGCGGCGCTGTCCCGTATTATGGCCCGGCCGCAGCACGACTGCGTGCTGGCGGTTTCCCACGGCTCAGCCTGCCAGGAGTTTCTTGAGTATGTGACTGGCGGGGGAGAGCTACCCGACAACGGTGCCGTGCTTCATTTTGGCTATTGCGACGGGGCGTTTTCGCTCTTGGGTTGGTAACGAACGAAAGGACCCCTATGAATAAAGATCTGTATCTGGTCCGTCATGGACAGACGATATTCAACCTTAAGCGTATCATTCAGGGGTGGAGTGACTCGCCGCTTACGCAGTTGGGTTGCGACCAGGCGGCGCGCGCCGGCATGTTTTTACGTGCGCGCGGCATTGAGCCCGATCATGCCTACACCTCTACGCTTCATCGCACCGAGCAGACTATCGCCAACTTGTGGCCGGGCTTGGCGTACGAGCGCCTGGACGGCCTGCGTGAGTGGTTCTTTGGCGACTTTGAGGCCGAGCGCGTGATGCTTATGCCCGAGCGCCCGTGGCGCGACTTCTATCGGCAGTTTGGCGGCGAGGGCCAGATCCAGGTGCGCACGCGCATGGTGGCGACGCTGACCGATCTTATGCAGCGTCCGGACCATACGTGCGTGCTCGCGGTAAGTCATGGCTCAGCTATCAAGGAGTTTTTGGACCACGTGCGGGGCGCGGCGGCCGACGAGCGCGAACGCGTGCCGGGCAACTGCTCAGTGCTGCATTTTGCGTTTGACGATGCGGCCGATACGTTTGAACTGGTCGAAGTCTTTACGCAGGAAGACTACGCGCGCGAGCTGGGGCTAGAGCCGCTCGTGGCGGCGGCAGGTCCGCAGCGTGGATAACGCTGACGTTGCGGCCCGGTTTACCGGCGTAATTGTTTGATGCGAAAAGGGCGGAGGTGCATGCGTTTGCTGCATCTCCGCCCCTTGTTTGTTTGGATGCTGGGTTTTCCAGCTTAGCGTTTGAGTTCGCTAGAACCGTGAGACCTGGTGAGTGAGCAGACCCGTCGGAACCTGCGGCGCGCTGCCGCTGACCTGCGCGGCGGGGAACAGCACGGCTACAGCAAAGTTGAACGGCTCTTTGCCAGAGTAGGCGCCGGCAGCGCGGGCCTCGTCGGCCAGAATCTGCGATGCCCCAGCCAGTGCGGCGACATAGGCGGAGTCACCGGCGAACACCGGGTCGGGCGCCTGATCGAGCATGGCACGGATGGCGGCAACGGCGTCCTCGCGCTTGACCTCCCACACGCGATGTGTGACGCCCGCGGGATCGGTGACGGCGTAGAGCGATGCGCCCTCTTTGGCAGCGCTCAAAATGATATCCATGACGGGCGACGCCTCGTAGGCGAGCGACACGGGGCGCGGCTGCACCTTAAGCTCGGCGATCGCGCGCGCGGCGGCGAGTGCGTCGACGCTCTCGGCGGCAGCCTCGTCGCTACCCGTCAGTACGTTAACCGGGCAAATCGCCACGACACCCGTCGCGCGACCCGGCTCGCCCGAGCATTCGTACACGTAATACGCCGCGCCTGGATCCTTGAGCATTAGGCCGTCAGCAATGGCGCCGCGCAGGGCGTCGTTGCCGCTCAGGATACCGCCCATCGCAGGCAGCGCCTCGAGCACACGGTCCTGAGCCGGGCGGATGCAGGGAAACGGAAGTGCTTTCATGGGCGGTCCTAACGCGCGAGTCGGTTTGTTCGCGGCTTATTATGCCCCAACTTGGCCGCTTGCGTCCCAGAGCGTGTTATCGGCAAGCGCGATGAGCACGTTTTGGCAGCGAACGATATCGGCATGGGGCACATACTCGTCGGGCTTGTGTGCGAGCGCCAACGAGCCGGGGCCGTAGCTCATACAATTGCGGTTGCCTGTCTTGCCGGCAATGACGGCGGTATCGGTGTAGCCGGTAAAGAAGCCGACGGTCGTGTCCGCGTCCGTTACGTCATCGGCGGCACGCTTGAGCGCTGCTAGAAGGGGAGAGTTCGGGTCGCGCTCGATGGCGGGGCGGTCGCCCGTCACGGTGTAGCTGCCATGGCAACCGGGAACGGCGGCTTCGGCGACGGCGATGGCATGCTCGACCATATTGATTGCGGCGGCCGTATCGGTCGGCGGGGTCAGGCGCATGTCGACCCAGGCTTTGGCGCGGTCGGGTACGACGTAGGGGCGATATCCGCCCTCGATTTGGCCAAACGTGATGGTCGAAGGCCCCAGCTCATCGTGCGCGGGCAGCGCCGCAAACGCGCGACGAAGCGAACACACGACCTCGGCCATGGCGGCGACGGCATCCGCGCCCTTCCAAGGCTGGCTCGCATGCGCCGTCACGCCAGCCATTTCAATCTCGAACCACGTACGCCCCTTGTGCGCCACCTGGATCTGTCCGTCGGTGGGCTCGGTGTCCAGCACCCATTCGCGCGAGCTGACCCAGCCAGCATCGATCGCGGCCTCTGAGCCGCGCATGAAGTCTTCCTCGTCGACCGAGCAGATGAGCGAAAAGCCGCGGCGTGGCAGCGCGCCATCCGCCGCCACGCGCTCGAGCGTATGGACCAGTGCGGCAATGGCGCAGGCCAGGCCACCCTTCATATCGCAGGCACCGCGGCCATAGAGTTTATCGTCGCGCACAACCGCCCCAAGCGGTTCGATGTCTGCGTCCCAGCCATCGCCCAAGGTGACGGTATCCATGTGGCAGATATAGATCAGCCGCGGCTCGTCGCTTTGGCCCGGCACGGTGACTTTAAGGTTGCGGCGCCCGGGCAGCACTTCGAGCTCCTCAATCTGCACGGCATCGAGCGCAGAACTATCAAGTTGTGCCAGCTGCTGCTCAATGAGCCTCTTAATGAAGCGCTCAATTTCATCCTCATACGCGCCCGGGTCTGAGCTGTCGATCCGCACAAGCTCCTGCGCAAGCCGCCAGGCAAAATCCTCATCAACCATATGCAACCTCACAATCAGTTTGCTTTCCAAACCGATTGTAAGCCTCCTGAGAGATCCGCGACGTGGGCGTGGCAGTATTTACCGTTCGCAGGCCGAGCCAGCGCGTTTGCCGTCCGGGCGGGTTCACAAGCGACGCAGCGGGTACGTACCCTTCATGGACGACATGCTGTGCGACATATCTGCCTTTCGGTATCACCGGATACCTCCACAGGTCTTGGCAATAATGCCGGACCTGCCAAATTCTGCGGACGATCCGCGCAGGGAGCACCTATGTGAGCATCCGCTCGTCAAGCATTTCCTGGGCACCCCGTTACACGTGTTGGCGCAGGGCGTCTGCGGGCGCAAGGGCGATCGCATTGTCAGGCATCTTTGGAACGGGGAGAGGCCGTTTGATTCCATGCGGCAGACGGAGTTTGGCCTCGATGTTGCGTCCCCGCTCTTTACCCTGCTGACCCTGGCTTCCTCGGTCTCAAACGAGCGTTTAATCATGTGCATGTATGAGATGTGCGGCACCTTTGCCGTGTGCAAGATTGCGCCTCAGGTAAAGTCGGCACTTGTGCAGGCATATGGGGACCGGTGGGGTGACGCACGGTTGGGTTGGGAAAATGTAAAGGATGTCTCGGGGAATCCAACGGACCTGTGGAAACGACCGCCCTTGATCGAGTTCTCTGAACTTACAGAGTACGTCGATAAGATCCCGGGGCTCCGCGGTGCTAAATCGTTCACACGTGCCGCGAAATGCATTACGGGGGTGGCGGCATCGCCGCTTGAGGTCCAGGCTTCGATGCTGTTTGGCCTTACGAGGTTGCGCGGCGGCGAAGGGCTGCGCCTTACCAATAACGTTGAGATTCGTATGACGCGCAGCGCCCGCCTGATTTCGGGGCTTGATAGGCGCTATGCCGATATCCTGCTGGCAAATAAGGACGGCAGTCGAGAGTGTCTGGTTGAATGCCAAGGTAAAGCCATTCACGGATCCATTGAATCCAAGATCTCGGACTCCGATCGAACGACGGCCTTGCAAGCCATGGGATATCCCGTCGTTCTGATGACCTATGGTCAGCTGGCCGATTCCGATGCCTTCCGCGTGGTGATGGAGCTCATCATTTCCTATCTCGATGTGCCGCTGAAAGACAAGACGCCGCGGCAGCAGGAGCTCGAACGGCGGCTTCGTGAGGAGATTTTTATCGATTGGGCGGGAATGTAGCCGCGCGGGCGGAAAATGGTCGCGCGGACTAGAGTTTTGGTCGCAAAATACTTATATTTTGCCTTGGAAGGGCCTTAAAAATGCTACCTAGAATAAGTTGTTTCGGAAAATGGACAGTCAACTTACATTCGGCACATAGAGACCGATTTTTACCTACTAAAGTCCCTGATAAAGCTGTTTATCAAAGCGGGTGTGCTTAGCGACTGGAGCCTCACTATCGATTATCTGAAAAAACTTGTTCTGGGTATCATTTTAAAGTCGTCCGGAGCAACAAAATCGCCCCCCGTTTCGTGAAAACGGGGGGGCGAATGGGCTTCGTGGTCTGTCTGGCAGGCTTGGCACCGGCGCTATTTAATCACGCGCACGCGATACATCGACGGAATCTGCTTGAGCGCCTCGATCGTGCTGCCGTCCAGGTGCTCATCGGTGTCGAACATGGTGTAGGCGTTCTCGCCAGCGGACTCGTTGGTCATGCGCTGCACGTTGGCATTGTCCTTGGCGAGAATGGCCGTGATCTGGCCGATCATGTTGGGCACGTTGGCATGCAGGCAGGCAATGCGGCTTGCGGCGCGCGCCTTGCCCATGCTGCAGGCGGGGTAGTTGACGCTGTGCGCGATGTTGCCGTTTTCCAGGTAATCCTTGAGCTCGCTGATGGCCATGTCGGCGCAGTTGGCCTCGGCCTCGCCGGTGCCGGCGCCCGAATGCGTGGTGATAAACGTGTTGGGCATCTTGACGGTCTTGGGCGTGGCAAAGTCGCAGCTAAACCAGCTGAGCTTGCCCGCGCGCAGGGCGGCGTCGACGGCGTCCTCGTCAATGATGGTCTCGCGCGCGTAGTTGATGAGCACGGCGTCCGGGGCCAGCAGGTCGATCTGCTCGGTGCTGATCATGCCGATGGTATCGGCCTTGCTGGGCACGTGCACGGTGAGGTAGTCGCAGCCGCGGCACAGATCCTCGAGCGTGCCCACGCGCTGCACCTCGCGACTCAGCACCCATGCGTGCTCGACGGAAATGAACGGGTCGTAGCCGTAGACGTCCATGCCCAGATCGACACAGGCGTTGGCGACCTTGGAGCCCACGTTGCCCAGGCCGATGACGCCGATGCGCTTGCCCTTGAGCTCGCGGCCCACAAAGGCCTTCTTGGCCTTTTCGGCATCGACCTGAATCTCGGGGTCGTCGGCGTTGTCACGCACCCAGTTCATCGATTGCACCACGCCGCGGCTCGAGAGCACCAACATGCCCAGGACGAGCTCCTTGACGGCGTTGCTGTTGGCGCCGGGGGAGTTAAAGACGACGACGCCCTTCTTGGCGTACTCCTCGACGGGAATGTTGTTGACGCCGGCGCCGCAGCGGGCGATGGCGCGAATGCCCTCGGGCAGCTCGTAGCCGTGCAGGTCGGTCGAGCGCATCAGGATCGCGTCAGCCTCCTCGGCGCTGCTTACAAACTCGTAGCCCTCGCCAAACTCGACTTTGCCGTCTTTGGTGATGTCGTCGATGGTCTTAATCTTACGCATGGAAAAACTCCTTAGCAGGTTTTGATCTAAACAGGGTGGTCTGAGGTGGCTGGTCGGCCCGCGTGTTGCGGGTTAGTTAGATCGCGGACTCAAACTATGCTGCGCTTCGAAGTCCTTCATGTACGTGGCCAGTGCCTGCACGTCCTCCATGGTGACGGCGTTGTATACGCTGGCGCGCATGCCGCCTACCATGCGATGGCCCTTGACGTTTTGGATCTCGTGCTCTGCCGCGCCTGCGACAAAGGCCGCATCGAGCTCGGCATCGCCGGTACGGAAGGTGACGTTGGCGATGGAGCGGCTGTCGGCCTGCGCGGTGCCGTGGAACAGCTCGCTGTGCTCGAGCAGGTCATAGAGCAGGTTGGCCTTGGCCCAGTTGCGCTCGGCCATGGCGGCGAGTCCGCCGGTTTGCTCAACCCAATGGAACACCTTGCCGCACACGTAGATGCCAAAGGTGTTGGGCGTGTTGAGCATGGAACCCTTGGCGGCCTGGGTCTTGAGGTCCAGGTACTGCGGCGTCTGCGCAAAGGCGGGGCCATCTGCGATGAGGTCGTCGCGCACGATGACCACGGTCACGCCTGCGGCACCGGCGTTTTTCTGCGCGCCGGCGTAGATGAGCCCGTAGCGCTCAACGTCGAGCGGCTGCGATAAAAAGCAGCTCGAGACATCGGCGACCAGCGGCACATCGCCGCAAGCGGGCAGCTCGTGGTACATGGTGCCAAAGATGGTGTTGTTCTGGCAGATGTAGACGTAGTCGAGCCCGTCGCCCGCGGCCTCGGCGGCAATGCGCGCGTTGATGTTGGCCATGTTGGGAATGCGGTCGAAATTGGTGTCCTCGGAGCTCGCGAGCAGCACGGCCTCGCCGTATTTGGCGGCCTCCTTGTACGCCTTGTTGGCAAAGTTGCCGGTCACGACGTAGCCGGCGCGGCCGCGGCGCATGAGATTCATGGGGATGCCCGCAAACTGCAGCGTGGCGCCGCCCTGCAAAAACAGGACGCGGTAGTTATCCGGGATACTCAGCAAGCGGCGCAGGGTTGCCTCGGCGTCGTCGATGATCTGCTGGTACATGCTAGATCGATGGCTCATCTCGAGCACGGACATGCCGCAACCGCGGTAGTCCATCATCTCGTCGGCGATCTCGGCAAGCACGCTTGTGGGCAGTGCGGCCGGGCCTGCTGAGAAGTTGTGCACACGTGCCATCTTCTAAGTCCCCTCGTAGTCGTTTGAGCGTTCGGGATACTTTAGCACAGTGCAGCGCCAGGCGCGACCGCATCACGGTAAAACTCGAGTGCGCCGCTATGATTTACAGGATGGTTACATGGGGGAGGGTTGTCTCGAGGCTCGCATCCGATCCGCTACGGCCTTTGCCTGTTTCCAGGGGCGCACTCGACCGTTGGTGAGGTCGTCATAGCCACGAGCGATGGCACGTTGAATGTGATCTTCGCGTTCCTGAATGGTAGTTAGTGCGCGCGTCTGATCAGAAATAGACTTTACGACAGGCATATGAAACTCCTTACATAGAATCATATGTATAACTCTATGTTGAATATAGCGGAGGATGGCGTTGGGCGTGTGCGTGCCTGCATTCGTAAGCGCGGTTGTCTGGCAAGTGTGATTTGGGGCGACCTCGTCAAAGCTTCTGAGCTGCGAAAATGACCGTTAACCGGATTTAATTTTGTTGCTCAACATTTGACACTCTGGGCGTGGTAACTTTTTTACCAACAGGTATGATTATTGCCATGTGCGCCGCGCCTGCCTGCCGGGTTGCGGCGTACTTGTGACAGCCTTTGACACCCTTGGAGCGTGTACTGTGGATGTAACCACAAAAAGCGTTCGGGGGGGGGGTGCTCACCCGCGAGCAATTCCTCCCGCATGAGATGCGCATCGTCGCTGCCCTGTGTATGCAGGGCACAAGCGACGAGCAGGTCATTGTACGCGTAAAGAGCGAGAACCTCTTTCAATATCCCACGGAGCGCATGGTCGCCAACCGCGCAACCGTGTGCCTTCGCCGCCTTGACGCCATGGTGCCCACGGACGCCGTATGCGCCGCGCGCGGCATCGACCCCAAAACCGCCGTCGAGGCTGCGTCATCCCTAACCAGGCTCATGGCATCCGGCACTCCCACGCAGGCGGACCAGGCCATCTTCTACAGCATGATCTGCCGCTACGATATCGTGCGCGAGCTCGTGCTCGTCGAGGTAGGGGAGCGTCTACAAAATTTCGATTATGCCTTTACGGCGGTTGACCTCAACGCCTTTATGACACGCTTTACCACGGAGTATCCGGACGCGGCCCGCTGGACTGAGGCCACGGTCAAGCGCATTAAGGGCTCGCTCCGCCAGACGCTCCGCCATGCCGGCCTTATCGGCGAGGGCCAGGGCCCGGAGTCCGAGCGCCTGTCACCACTCTTCCTCGATTCCGATGTCGAGCGAGCCTTGGTTCAGCTGGGCGAGCAGTCGCTTATCGCGGCCCTTACCGGCAGGGCGGTGATGTAGCGTGGCTCCCGTCAAAAGCGCCGTCGACCCTGTTATCACCCCGGCGACGGATCTCACCACCAATATCGGCATCCATTCCCGCAAGAGCGTCGTGGCGGCGCATGCCCGCTCTCAGCACGCCTGTCAGGAATTTGAGCGCCGTGCGCAGCTTCTGCGCGAGTGCCTGTGCAGCGAGGACTTTTTGGCCAACAAGGGCATAGGCAATGAGATCGGCTTCCACACTTTTTGCTATGACCCCGCGCTGGAGTTTGAGGCGCGTGCATTATTTGACACCCTTTCACGCGATGCCGAGGCCGACAAGCTTCCGTGCACGCTCAAGGTCGTGAACCTTTACGACGCCGTGCTGGCAATTCTCGAAAAGCGCCGTGTCCTCAAGGCTATCCCGCACCAAGAGGAGCGCCGCGGTACCCAACGCGTGCTCGAGGACGTGGCCAAGTTCGCCTCGCCCGAGAAAGTTGCCGCGTACATCCTTGAGCAGACCGAGCCGTTCGCGCCCGGAGACGTCATTCTCCTCACCGGCGCGGGCGAGGTTTTCCCGTTCTTTCGCATGCACACGCTTCTCCACTGCATGCTTGCGGATTTTGATGAGGTGCCTGTGGTCGCCGCCTATCCGGGCAGTTTCAACGGCTCTTCTTTCCAGCTCTTTAACCGTCTGCCGGCCGACAACTACTACCGCGCCATCGATATCTCGTAAGCACGGCTCCCCGCAGGCAAGTCCCTGCCGCCGGTAACAACCCTTTGCCATAACGTTCCCAAACCTAAAGGAGCACCCATGGACAACACGATCATTCGCGACCTCTTTGCAAAAGACATCAACCGCTCCATCAACGGCGTGGTCAAGGTCCAGGATTCAAAAGATGGGTCCATCCGCCAAGAGCTTGACGAGTACGTGGTGACGCGCGAGTTGCAGAGGCACTTTGCCACGTTCTTCAAGGCCTACGGCGATGCCATCAATGTGCGCACCGACAAGATCGGCGTGTGGATCAGCGGTTTCTTCGGTTCCGGTAAATCGCACTTCCTCAAGATGCTGAGCTACCTGCTAGAGAATCGCCAGATCGGCGGTAAGAGCGCCATCCGCTACTTTGACGGCAAGATCGTCGACCCCATGGTCGCGGCGGCCATGGAGCGCGCCTGTTCGGTGCCCACGCAGGCCATCCTCTTTAACATCGATAGTAAGGCGGGCCAGTGGAAGCAGGGCGATACGGCTCCCACGGCGCTGCTTCGCGGCTTTGAGCGCATGTTCTACGAGGCGCGCGGCTTCTACGGCGAGGACCTCAAGCTTGCAAAGCTCGAGGACTACATCGATTCCCTGGGCAAGACCCAGGAGTTCCGCGAGGCCTTTGAGCGCGTCAACGGCGAGTCCTGGCTCCAGACCCGCGACACCTACAGCTACTTTGAGGACGACGTGGTCGAGGTGCTGCAGAGCGTGCTCGGCATGAGCGAAAAGGCCGCATGGAACTGGCTCGAGGGTTCTGAGGACGAGGTTTTGGCCCCCGATGTTTTTGCCAAAAAGGTCAAGGACTACGTAGACGCTCGGGCAGCGGCCCACGGCGGCAACTTCCGTTTGCTCTTTATGGTCGATGAGGTGGGTCAGTTTATTACAAACGACAAGGACCCAAGCCTTATGCTGAGCCTTCAGACCATCGTCGAGGAGCTGGGTGCCGCCTGCGGTGGCCGCGTGTGGGTGATGGTCACGAGCCAGGAGGCCATCGACAACCTGAGCCTGCCCGTGGGCAACGACTTTTCAAAGATCCAGGGCCGCTTCAATACCCGCCTTTCGCTCTCCAGCTCCAGCGTGGACGAGGTCATCCAGCGCCGCGTGCTCGAGAAGACCGCGCCGGTGGCCGATATGCTTGCACAGGTCTACGAGCAAGACGCCGCCGTGCTCAAAAACAACTTTACCTTTGAGGGTGGCTCGCGCTCCGACCTTGCCGGCTACGCCAACTCCAAGGATTTTGTGGCTAGCTACCCGTTTGTGGGCTACCAGTTTAAGCTCCTGCCCGACGTCATGACCGAGGTGCGCAAGCACGGTGTCAAGGCCAAGCACATGTCAACGGGCGAGCGCTCCATGCTGAGCGCGTTCCAGGAGAGCGCTCAGGCCATCCAGCATGACCGGGCCGGTGCGCTCGTGCCGTTCTGGCGCTTCTTCGATACCATCTCCAAGGACCTGGAGCACGGCATCAACCAGGTGGTCGACCGCGCGGTCCGCGCGGCCGAGGACGCAAAGGGCCTTGAGCCCTACGACGTTCAGGTGCTCAAGCTCCTGTACTTGATCCGCTACATCGGCTACGTTAAGGCCACGGTCGAGAACATCTCCATCTTCATGATCGACGGCCTCGACGTGGACATGCGCGCCCTCAAGGACCGCGTCAAGGAGTCCCTTGCCCGCCTGGAGCGCGAGAACTACGTGGCACGCCAGGGCGATACTTATAGCTTCCTCACCGACGAGGAGCAGGAGATAGCGCAGGAGATCGCACGCACCCCGATCGATAACGTGCAGGTGATCGAGTCTATCAAAAAGCGCCTGTTCGACAGCATCTATACCGCGCGCAAACTCAACCGTGGGGCCAATGACTTTCCGTTTGACCGCTATGTGGACGGCTCAATCCACGGTACCAGCATGGGCGGCATGGAGCTTTGCGTGGCGACTATGGCGAGCGACCTGGGCCGTGCGGACGATACCGAGCTGGCCTTGGCTTCTTCGGGCAAAGCCATCGTGGTCTTGAGCGACGAGGCGGATTATTGGGAGACGCTCGTCAACGCCGCCAAGATCCGCAAGTACGCCAAGACGCGAAATCTCCAGGAGCTTCAGCCGAGTACGCGCCAGATCGTCGAGTCCAAGATGCGCGAGGCGGCTTATAACGAGAAGGAGGCCGATACCCTTTTGAGCGAGGCCGTGCTCCATGCACGTTGCGCGGTCAACGACCGCATGGTTGAGGTCCGCGCGGCCAAACCCGCCCAGGTCTTTGAGCAGGTGCTGGCGCAGCTGTGCGATGTGGTCTTTGAAAAGGCCGACTATATCGGCTCGCCGGTCATGAGCGATTCCGATATCCGCTCCACTCTGGCGGGCAACGTTCAAGCGGGGCTCGCTGGCATGGACGCGGGTAACACGCGTGCGCTCAAGGAGGTCGAGGACTACCTCAAAGTTCAGCACCAGCGCCACCTGGATACCGCTATGGGCGATATCCAGCGCCAGTACCAGCAAAGGCCCTTTGGCTGGCGCGAGGTCGACATCGCAAATGTGGTGGCGCAGCTTGTGGTAGAGCAGCGCGCGCAGGTGCTGTTTGGCGGTCAGACGGTTCAAGCTAACGACAGCCGCATGGTGGCACTCCTTCGCAAGGATGCCGATAAGGCTCAGGTGCGCTTGCGCATGCGCATGAGCGACCGGTTGCTGCGCGCCACGGGCGAACTCATGTGTGACCTGTTTGATCTCAAGACCGTGCCCTCCAACGAGGATAGGCTCGTGGTCGAGCTCAAGGAGCGCCTTGAGGACTTGCGCGAGTCGTGCCTCGCCATAGCACGCGACTACTATACGGGTATCAAACCGCTCTATCCGTATCCTGGTGAGAGCGAGTGTGAGAAGATGCGCTCGGAGGTGGCCGACGTCCTTAAGGACCAGAACGAGTCCGAGGCGTTCTTGACCACGTTCACCAAGCATGAGGAGCGCTTGCTCGATGCCAAGGAAGACTTTGACAAGGTGGTTGAATTCTTAGAGTCCAACCAACGAACAGCGTTTGACCACGCTAGGGATTTCTTGAGCCGCACCGAGGGTATCGAGTATGCCTCCGATGACATTCCCAGCGCGGTGGAGAACGTGGCAAAGGTGCGCGAGATCCTCAAAGATCCCAAGCCCTATGGCCGCATTAAAGACCTGCAGCCGCTTATGGATCCCGTTGAGGACGACATAAAAAAGCTGCTGGGCATCCGCCGCAATGAGTTTTTGTGCCGCATCGAGAGCGATCTGCAAGACCTGCAGGCACAGGCTGAGAGTCAAAAGGGCTTTGTCAATCAAGCCAAGGATGCCATAGCAGAAGCCGCCGCCAAATACGAGTCGTTCAAAAACCGTGCCCACAGTGCTCAAAGCCTCAACGAGCTGAGTGTTGCCGCGACTAACTGGGGCAACTGGATCGTTGCTGCAACCAACAAGATATACGACGCCGTGGATGCGGCCCGCATGCGCATGGACAACGAGCGCCGCACCACTGAGGTCACGAGTACGGGTGAGGTGGTCAAGAAGGTCTCCAACAAGGGCGCCGCATCGTCTGCTCCCGTGCCCGCGCCCAAGCCCCAGCGCAAGATCAAGACCGTGCGCCGCGCCGATCTGGCCAAGCCGAGTCGTCTCTTGTCCGCAGAGGACGTGGAGCGCTATGTGGATGACTTGCGCTCCCGCCTTATGCAGGCACTCGCTGCAAACGACGAGATCCGTATCAACTAACCCGCGGGGCAACCGGCGCCAAAACGTGCGCCGGTTGCTTATGGCGTTTAGAAAGGCTCATCAACCATGAACGATTCTGCTCTTAAGAGCTTCTGCACCTGGGCCCGCACGGAGCTCATCAAAGGCGTTGAGGCGCAGATGGTGCGCTACGGCATCACCGAACCTGCACCTGCGCCCGCTGGGTCCGAGACCGTCAACAGCCTGCCCCTAAGCCCGGCTGAGGTTGAGCAACGCGATGAACTGCTGCGCATGCAGGCAGAGGTGGGTCACGAGGCGCTCTGCGACCGAGCGGCCTACACCTGGTTCAACCGCATCGTGGCCATTCGCTTTATGGATGCACGCGGATGGCTCCCCAGCCGCATGCGTATGCTGAGCCGTGCGGACGGCAGCCATGGTAGCGAGGCCGTGGAGAATGCTCTGGACGTGGAGATAACGACGGCCGATACCGATCGCATAGCCGAGCTCAAAATGGCGGGCTTGGATGAACCGTTGTGGCGCTACCTGTTTGTTGCTCAGTGCGAGGAGCTTGCCGATTGCCTGCCGGGCGTCTTTGAACGCGTGGGCGGAGCCATGGAGCTGCTGTTGCCCCAGGGCCTCATGATGGCTGACAGTGTGGTGGGCAAACTCAATGCCGTCCTAGCTGACGAGGACTGGCGCGAGGGCGTGACCGTTCTGGGCTGGATGTATCAGTATTACAACGCTGACGTTAAAGACGAGTTCTTCAAGTCCAAGCGCAAGGCAGCGGCGGCGGATATCGCACCTGCCACGCAGCTCTTCACCCCCGAGTGGATCGTGCGCTATATGGTCCAGAACTCGCTCGGCCGTCTGTGGATGCTCAACAATCCGGGGAGTTCGCTGCGCGAGCGCATGGAGTACTACATCGAGCCCGACGAGGAGCACGAGGACTTCATCTACATCTCGAGCCCCGAGGAGATCACGCTCTGCGACCCGGCGTGCGGCTCGGGCCATATCTTGGTCTATGCGTTTGAGCTGCTTTTTGCCATGTACGAGGAGCGCGGCTATCGTGAGCGCGAGATTCCCGAGCTCATTCTTACTAAAAACCTTGCAGGCATGGAAATCGATTCCCGCGCGGCACAGATCGCGGAGCTGGCGCTTGCCATGTGCGCCCGCGAGCACGACCGTCGCTTCTTTAGGCGTGGCGTTCGCGCCGACGTTACCGTGCTCTCGAGCATCCCGCTAGGGGAGGACGAGCTGCCGGGTAACAAGAAGCTCGCCGAGGAGCTGAGTCATTTGGGCGAGATCGGTTCGCTGCTCAATCCTTCAGAGGACGAGATCGACGAGCTCAAGGCTGCCGCCGCGAGTTGTTCCGATGACCTTTTTGCCGCTACGGCCAAAACTAAGCTCGAAAGCGCTGCCGCCATCTGCGAGAAGCTGTCCCATCGTTTTACCTGCACCGTTGCGAATCCTCCGTATATGGGCAGCAGCAGCTTTAATCCATTCATGAGCAAGTGGATCAAGAAGAACTACCCCGACGTGAAGAGCGACCTCTGCACGTGCTTTATCGAGCGCGGTTTTAACCTTGTCGAGGATAAGGGCTACGCCGCAATGGTTACCATGCAGAGTTGGATGTTCCTGGGCAGCTTTGAGAAGATGCGCGCCAAGGTTATCGACAACAAGACAATCGTTTCCATGGCCCATCTGGGACCTCGCGCGTTTGATGCTATCGGCGGCGAGGTCGTCAACGTTACAGCTGACGTGATCTACAACCAGCATTCGGACGCCGAGGGCGCCTATGTGCGCCTTGTTGATATCAACGGCTCTGAGGCCAAGAGGCTCAAACTGGTCGAGGCCATCCAAAACCCCGATTGCGGCTGGTTCTACCGCCGCGACGCCGGCACCTTCAAGCAGATTCCCGGCATCCCCATCGCCTACTGGGCAAGCGACGGACTACTCTCTGCGATGGCTGATGGCGTTAAACTATCTTCGTTCGGAAGAACGTCTAAAGGAATTATCACTGGTAAAAATGATAAGTTCATTAGGCTTTGGTGGGAGTGCGCCGTTGGGACTATCGGTTTTTCGTCATCATCTGTATCCGATTTATTTAGTGGCAGAAAATGGCACCCCTGCACAAAGGGAGGCTCTTATCGTAAATGGTTCGGTAATCTTGACTCTGTAATTGATTGGTCAAATAACGGTCACAGTGTGTTTGAGTCGGCCTCGCGTGAAGGAAACCATGCGCAAGATTATTCGGATGAACTGAAATTCAAGCCCGCCATTTCATGGTCGGCGATTACTTCGTCCATCCCTTCGTTTAGGTATGCGTCCAATTGTCTTTCAGAGCATGCCGGCATGTGCCTTTTTGTTCCTGAGGATAAAATCGGTTATATGTTGTCGCTGCTTAACTCCAGCGTTTCTAAAGAGTATTTTTCGTTAATCGCTCCAACTCTGAACGTTAACGCTGGTGATGTGGATAAATTTCCCGTCCTACTGAGTTGCTTCAATCTCGTAGACGGGTTATTTAAGGAAAGCAGAGGATTATCAAAAACCGACTGGGACTCGTTTGAAACCTCCTGGGATTTCAAGCGTCATCCTCTCGTTTAGGAGTCCACATGTCGCAGAAGAAAAAGGCTAACAATAATAAATGCGCACATCCACCTCTTAAGAATGATGTGTCGTGGATAAAACAGGTTCATGAATCGTATAAGGACGATGTCTCTAAGAAAAAACTACGCATATATTTGCAAAGATTTGTATCCGAATCAGAAGCTATTGATGCTACGAGGCAGACCAATGGGTTTATTACTGATTTGAATATTTATACTACTGTTCAGGCAAATGCGTTTCTTGAACAGATGTGTTTCGACAGTGCCGTTAAAACAAGATGGGCATATACCCCTAATGACCTTGCAAAAGCGGCCCACGAAGCAGGTAGCGATTCATCTGATTTTATTAAACGAGATTACGAGTTTGCCCTCATTTGCTTATCAACAGCGGCTTGTCTTAACAAAAGGATTGCTGGGCTTTCAGAATTCAAGCCGGGTGCGAAGACCAAAACAGGCAGGAGAAAACAGAATAAAAGTTCATTTAGAAGACTTGACGCCGTTTTTAGACATCTGAGGAATGCTCTCGCTCATGGTCAATATTTGCGAGTTGTTAAGCCCGATGGATCAGTGTGGTGGGCTTTACAGGACGCAAACGGTAAAGGAAACGTCACGGCAAGAATGCTACTGAAAGAGGATACGCTTGATGCATGGGTGAATCTGCTCTCGCTAAGAGACAAGAGATATAGAGATAAAAGCTAGTAGTTAGAATAGGTGCGAAATTGCATCGCCTTAGTTCCTCAAGCTTCCTGTACAGCGGGGAGAGCGTTTTAGCGGTTTTTTTGGATACTGCAATCCATTTTTTCGCAGTGGTTTCCAACAGCAACGAAAGGATGGCCTACCATGGCCACTTTACTTCAAGATAAATATGAGGCTCGCAAGGCCGAGGTCAATGCTCGCTTTGAGCAGCTTCGCGCTAACGAGGAAGAGCTCAACCGAATCTTTGCCAAGATCTACAACATGGAGGGCGAGGTACCCATCGAGGTCGAGGACAAGTACGTTTCGGTGGCGCGCATCTTCGATACCGCAGATGAGATTCCCGAGAGCTATAAGGGCAACAAATACGTGCGTACCAAGCGCGACGAGGTCACCTCGCTCATAAGCTATGCCGTCGGCTGCATGTTTGGCCGCTATTCGCTGGATGTGGACGGGCTGGTTCTGGCCGATCAAGGCGCCACGGTCGACGACTATTTGGCCAAGATGCCCGATCCCGATCACGTGACCTTTATGCCCGATAGCGACAACGTGCTGCCCATTACCGATGACGAGTACTTTGACGACGACATCGTGCGTTACTTTATCGACTTTGTGCGCACCGTGTACGGCGAGGAGACGCTCGAGCAGAACCTGGCCTTTATTGCCGAGGCGATCGGCGGCAAGGGTACCTCGCGGGAGGTAATCCGCGCCTACTTTTTGAAGGACTTCTTTAAGGACCACTGCCAGACCTATAAGAAGCGTCCCATCTACTGGCTGTTCGACAGTGGAAAAAAGAACGGCTTCAAGTGCCTTGTTTACATGCATCGCTATCAGCCCGACCTGTTGGCTCGCATCCGCACCGACTATGTGCATGAGCAGCAGGAGCGCTATCGCTCGCAGATCGGCTATGCCAACGATGCCCTTGCCAGTGCCGAGCGCGGCGAGCGCGTGCGCTTGGATAAGCGCGTCAAAAAGCTCAACGACCAGCTCAAAGAGACCATTGGCTACGAGGAGAAGCTGCATCACTTGGCAGACCAGATGATTAAGATCGACCTGGATGACGGCGTCAAGGTCAACTACGCCAAGTTTCAGGATGTGCTGGCAAAGATCAAGTAACTGCAGATACGGTAAGGATATTCATGCCCAAGATCGATGTAGAAGAACAGCTCAAACTGCGGTTTTTGCAACCGTTGCTCGCATGTATGCCCCGCCGTGTGGTGGTTTGGCACGATGCGGACGGCGAGTTTGCCCCTGAGTTTGAGCGATTGGCCGCCGAGGGATTCGATGGCGCGGGGACCGATGACGGCGTTATGCCTGTTCAAGGTGACTTTGAACGCCCGGTGCGATTTATTGAGGCCTGCGAGGGCCGCATGTTTGCCGTCAAGAAGCTTATCAACCGCGATGACCTTGCGAGCGATATCTTGTTGTATCGCCGTTGCCCGCGCGGCAGGCTTGAGGGCGATTGGCTTGCCGATGCTGAGCTGTATGCCGATCAGTTCCAGGCTGACTATCTTTCACTTTTGGCCGATCAGCTGGGTATCGAGAATATTGACGCCGTGCGCGAGAGTCTGCGCGAGCACAAGACGTTCTATGATGCCAAGACCCGCTGCGCTAAGTTTGCCGCGTGTGTTCCGCATGCCTCGGGCGCATCCGATATCGAACTTGGCATCCTTACGGTGATTTTTGGCGGTAAAGAGCCTGGCGACGCGCGGCCCGCGTTTGTACTGCGCGGCTGTATGACCATGCTGCTGCACGAGGGGCCCGAGGCACTGGCCGAGTTGGCGGACAAGTACTGTGCGCGCGATGTTCTCTCTGCCTTCATTGTGCGTTGCTATGGGTTTGAGGGGCCGCTGTATGAGCGTGATTCGCTGCTTGCACTGGCATCCCACGTGTTCCTTACGGCGGCATCCACAGCGATTCCCGAGGGAGCGCTCAAGGGGCTTGAGAGCCATGTGGCTCCCGCCTACGGGCCCTATTGCCTTGAGGCGGTGCGTACGTGGGACCAGACAGCCGATACCCAGGCATCGAGCGAGGACCTATTTGAGATTTGCCGTTTGGTTGAGGACGCCCGCGGACTCTTTGCACGGTTCGAGACCTTGCCGATCGATGTGCTGACCTCGCTTGATGTGTTTCCGTGCGTCAATGAGGCCGTGCTCTCGCAGCTGTTCTGCTCGTTTGCCCAGGGCGCGGACCGTGTTGAGGATGCGCGCGCATTTGTTGCGCGTCGCTGCGACCTAAGCTGGTACCGTCGTGTCGAGAGCTACTTTGACCTGCTTGCCGCTGTGGCCGATATATGCGCGTTTAGACAGGCGCACGCGGGCGGCTTCCATCTGGCGCAGCCCCAGCAGGTGTGGGATGCCTATACGTCCGATTGGTATTCCATGGATGCTGCCTATCGCCATATGTGCACCGCGTATCTGCGGGCGCGCTCCGTCGAGTGCGATACGCTCGAGGAGCCTGCCCGCGCTGTGGCGGACTGGGCGGAGAATCTCTACAGCAACTGGTTCTTGGCCGACGCCAATGCCTGCTGGGCGACCGCTGCGCAAGGGGAGTGGGCCGATTGCGGCTACATCGAGGGTCCCGAACGACAGGATGAGTTCTACTGGCATGTGCTGCCCACCTTTGTGGGCTCTGCCAAAACGACGGTCGTTATCGTGAGCGACGCGCTGCGCTATGAGGTGGCCCGCGACGTTGCGGCACTGCTCGAGCGCGAGCGCGGCGGCAACGTCAAGGTCTCTAGCATGCAGGCGGTCTTTCCCTCCATTACCGAGGTGGGTATGCCCGCGCTGCTGCCGCACCAAGCGCTTAAGCTTGCAGCGGATGGCTCGTTTGTGCTGGCTGACGGCATGCCCGCTGCGACGACTCCGCAGCGCGAGGCTGTGCTTACCTACGTTGAGTCCACGGCCCGCGCCTTGCGCTCGAGCGCATACCTCAACATGGCGGGAACCGAGCGCAAAGCGCTGCTCAAGGACTCCAGGCTCGTCTATCTCTTCCACAACAAGATCGATGCCACGGGCGAGAAGGCCGCTACGCAGGATGACGTTTTCGATGCCTGCGCGGACACCGTGGAGGAACTTGCCGCGTTGGCGCGCCGCGTGTGCACCGACGCCCCGGGCGCGCGTGTTGTCATAACGGCGGACCACGGCTTTATTTACACGCGTCGTGAGCTCAGCGAGTGCCAGATGCTCGGCAAACCGGACCTTCCCGTCCTTGACGCTCCCGTCATGTACGGCAAGCGTCATCTGGTGGTGCCCAACGAGGCCGTGGGCGAGCTTTCGGACGAGGTGCGCGGCGTGTTTGTTAATGTTGACATGGGACGTTTGGGCGCCGGTTTTGAGGGGTTTGCCCCGCGCGAGAACGTGCACTTCAAGCGTCCCGGCGGCACTAACAACTACGTCCACGGCGGCATGAGCCTGCAGGAGCTCTGCGTGCCCGTTATCGGTTTTTGGCGTGCGCGCTCGGGTTCCAAGGACTTTGTCGACACGCGCGCGGCGACGCTGCGCGTGCTAAGTGAGGGACGCCGAGTGACCAACTCGCTCTTCTCGGTCAACTTGATCCAGGAAGAACCTGCCCAAGGTAAGGTCTTGCCGTGCGAGTACGAGCTGGTGTTTACCGATGCAAGTGGCAACGAGGTGAGCGATACGGTCAAGGCGCATGCCAACAAGACTTCTGTTAACTCGCAGGAGCGCGTGGTGCATGCCAAGTTTGCGCTGCATGCGGCGGATGGATTCTCGGCCAAGGGTCCGTACTATCTGGTTTGCCGCGAGCGCGAGACGGGCAAGATCGTTTGGCGCGAGACGTATACCATCGCTGTTTCGTTTGCCCCTGTTGCTGACTTTGGTTTTTAGGAGTGTGCCCTATGTTTGATAGCCATGACGACGATCTGTGGGAAGTTCCCTCGATTGATGCGGATGCGCCGGCGCAGGCTGCGGTGCCTGCAGGGGAGGCCGTGCCTGCCCCGGAGGCTGAGACTGCCGCGGAGGCCGTGGCTTCCGCGCTTGTCCCGGAGCCGACGGAGACCGCTGCGCCCGCTGAGGCCGAGGTGCCCGTCGAGGACGAGTCCTCGACCGATGGCTATGCCCAGGCCGCGGCCGAGGCTCCCGAGGACGACGGTTACGACATGGATGTGCTGGACGGTAAGCTGCTCGAGCACTTTGGCGGCAAGATCGTGCGCAAGGACCTGACGGCCCTTATGAAGCGCGGCGCCAACGTGCCCACCTTTGTGCTGGAGTACCTGCTGGGCATGTACTGCTCAACCGACGACGAGGACGCCGTGGCGGAGGGCCTGGGGCGCATCCGCAAGATCCTCACCGATAACTACGTGCGTCCCGACGAGTCCGAGCGCATTAAGTCCAAGATCCGCGAGCTGGGTCGCTTTACCATCATCGATAAGGTGACGGCCAAGCTCGACGAGTACAAAGACATCTACGTGGCGTCGTTTGCCAACCTGACCATTGAGCCGTTTGTGATGCCGGCCGAATACGTGCGCGACTATTCCAAGATTCTCCAGGGTGGTATTTGGTGCATTATGAGCATCGAGTATCGTCATCCCATGGAAGAGGAAGATGAGTTTGGCATGGAGGTCTTTGGCGACGATGCGCCGCGCCGCTCCAAGGCCAAGCGCAAAAAGCGCGGACCCGAGGACTCTCCGTTTAGCGTGGCGTCGCTCACGCCCATCCAGATGCCCAACCTGGACCTGGACGCAATGATCGAGGAGCGTCAGTATTTCTCGCGTGACGAGTGGCTCAACATGCTGCTGCGCTCTGCCGGCTATGAGCCCAGCGAGCTTTCGGAGAAGGAGCGCCTGCACTTTATCGAGCGCATGGTGCCGCTGATCGAGCGCAACTACAATCTGTGCGAGCTTGGTCCCCGCGGCACCGGCAAGAGCCATATCTACAAAGAGGTTTCGCCCTACGCCATTTTGCTTTCGGGCGGGCAGACCACCACGGCCAACCTGTTCGGCCGTATGAACTCCATGCGCGCCGATCGCGTGGGCTTGGTGGGCCATTGGGATTGCGTGACGTTCGACGAGGTCGCCGGCATGCGCTTTAAGGACACCAACGCCGTGCAGATTATGAAGGACTATATGGCGAGTGGCAGCTACGCGCGCGGCCGCGACCAGATTAACGCCGATGCCTCCATGGTCTTTGAGGGCAACATCAACGACACCGTGCAAAACGTCCTTAAGACCACGCACCTGTTTGATCCGTTCCCGCCGGAGTTTAACAACGATTCGGCCTTCTTCGACCGTATCCACTATTACCTGCCGGGCTGGGAGATTCCCAAGATGCGCTCGAGCCTGTTGACCGGGCATTACGGCTTAATCACCGACTGCCTGTCGGAGTTTTGCAAGGAGATGCGTCGCAAGGACTTTACGCACCATATCGACCGGTATTTCCGCTTTAACAGCGACTTTAACAAGCGTGACGAGATCGCCGTGCGCAAGACCTTTAGCGGCCTGGCCAAGCTGCTGTTCCCCGACGAGGCTATGGACAAGGACGACGTGCACTGGCTGCTGGACTACGCCATCGAGGGCCGTCGCCGTGTAAAGGAACAGCTCAAGATTATGGCGGGCGTCGAGTTTATCGACGTCAACCTGGGTTATATGGATGCCGACAACCCGCAGGACGTGCACGTGGTGCGCGTGCCCGAGCAGACCGAGGACACGCTGATTCCCGACGGGCCGCTGCTGTCCGGCCACGTATTTGGCGTGGGCAGGTCGCAGGGCGGCGAGGTTGCCGTATACAAGCTGGAGAACAAGGCCGTTGCCGGCGAGTGCAAGTTTAAGTACGAGGGCGTGGCCTTTAACAAGCCGGTGCGCGATACGCTTGAGGCCGCGTTCGACAATTTTGTGAACCTGGCGAACCGCGTGGCGCCGGGCATGCACATTGGCTCCAAGGATTACCTGCTGTTCTACAACGACCTGCAGAGCAAGGGCCTGTCCGAGGAAGTTTCGCTCGCCGAGTTTGTGGGACTTTGCTCTGCTGCGTGCAACCGCCCGGTGATGCCTGCGCTTGCGATTCCGGGAATCTTGCGCATGTCGGGCTCTATGGACGAGATCCGCGGGCTCGAGGACATTATGCGCGTGGCCAAAAACGCCGGCGCCAAGCGCGTGATATTGCCGCTGAGCGCCATCGCGGGCCTGCAGAGCGTTTCGTCCGAGATTATTTCGGGGTTGAGCCCGGTGTTCTACATGGATGGCGACCCGGTCGATGCTGCGAAAAAGGCGTTGGATCTATAGGGATGCGAGCGTGGGGGCTTGCGTGCGCGAGGTGTTTGATGCGCACGTGAGCCCGCGGGCATGTTGGCGCGCTGCGCGTGAGGAGGCCTTGCCATGGCGGAAGAACGTTCTGTTGGCGAGCTGCTCGATGAGCTCTTTGGCTTTGAGTCGGTAGCCAAGCGTCAGACGGCGCTTGAGCAGTACGATCGCGGGGAGTTATTGCGCAAGGCGCGCTCCCGCGAGCTACTGGCCGTGATCGGGGGCGTCGAGGCTGCCGAGCGTGCTGCGCGTGAGTCTGCCGTGCGGGCCGTTGACGGGTATGTAAGCCGCGTTGAATTTGATTCTCTTGCGCGCGCTCGCAAGCAGGTAGGCGTTGTGGGCCCGTTGCAGATGGAGCGGCGCTATGCTGCCTTTTTGCGTATGGAGGACAAGGCCGAGCTGTTGGCCCGCTTGGAGCAGACGCTTGCGTTTATCGAGGTAAAGCTGCGTGCCAATACGGCGGACAGGGTTCGTGCGGCGTACGATGCTGCGGGGGCTTTGGTGCTGCAGGGCGCGGCGCGTCTGAGTGACGTGTGCGTTGTGGATGCGGTGCCCCTGGATGCCGATCTGCTGTGCACGCAGTTGGAGCAGCTGCGTTGTGCCGCCGACGCAACGGACCTTGCCGGCATGATCACGGCGACGTTTGAGTCCGAGCTGAGTGCGACCGGCCCGCAGGGTGCTGACAGGTTTGCGAACGATGTGGCTGGCGATGTCACTGGCGATGTGGCGCTGGAGCGCGAGCTTGCGAATGTGCGTGGCGCTGCGCAGCGATCGCGCTTGGCAGCTCAAGCGTATCGGGCCGAGCGCGCTGCCCGCGTTGCAGGGAGCACGGTGGAGCCGGTATCGTTGCCGAAGTCTGCTTGCGTCGCGTGCGAGACGGGGTGCGATGCCGGAGAGCTTTCCGAGTTGCTCTCTCAGGTTAAGAAGTCGTTTGAGACTTATAGGTGCGTTGTTGCCGATGGCGGGTTGTTCCGTGCCTTTGGCACCGGTTCGCTGCATGGGATTTGCCGGGGTAGCAGTTATTTCGACTACGATGATCGGTTTGACGAAGACGTGTTGGTGGGCGAGTACGACGGTGCTACCAGGCACAATGTCCGGCGCGAGGTTGCGATTCCCGAGCTTGTGGACGAGGCTTCGGCCGACGGCGGCGACTCGCTCGAGGTTGCCGTGGCGCGCATGCGTGAGTTTAACGGACGGCGCTACGATGGGGTGCTGGATGAGGATCCTGCGCGCCATGTGAATGCGTTTTGGTATGGACTCAAAAAGCTCAGCCAGTACTGCGAGGCCGCCGTGCGTGTGGACGAGCGTGCTTGGGATTGCTTTATCGATAAGGTGCAGTTTGCTTACGACGAGCCCGTGGGGCGTTTAGCCACGCAGATGGATGACAAGCAGGTTGCGGCTTTTGTTGCCGCTGTGAATGCGCTCGGCGCTGCTGAGTAGGGGCCTGATCCGGTAGGGGGTCACCATGAAAATCGACATTAATGTTGACCAGCTGCGCGAGAGTATGATCGACCGTGCGGGGAGTGCAGCCGGCGTGGACTTTCCGGCCGCCATGCTCGACGTGATGGATATCGAGGACGAGTCACCTCAAGAGCTCCTAGCCCGAGCCGAACGCGAAGGCCTCGACCTCCGCGACTTTGCCGTCGATGACGACTAAGGGAATGTGACAAAGGGACTGTCCCTTTGTCACATGGGGGACGGGGTGCCTGTGCCCGCGGCTGTGAGAAAATGCATGATAAACCGTCGCAACGGAGTCCAACGACGTCGCAGCGGTTTTATTATGGCCGCCCGCTGGCTAAGTGAGTAGGCTTTTTTGGAGATGCTGAGCACCCGACGAGTATTCTTCAGCAAAACCGCAGGTCACATACTTGTGCTTTGGTGACGTGGTCGGCGATTCAGCAAAAGTCTACTCACTTAGTTTTGCGCGACGCAAATTGCTCGCAACGAGACCCCAGTCGGGACGACCAATACTCAAATGTAGTTAATTTGGGATAGGGCTTTTTAGCTAGCCGTATCTTCCTAGAGGCTAAGTAGGAGTTGCGGCGACGTTACGCATAAAAAATGCCGGGGGTAAAACCCCGGCTCTTGGAGGCCCCTCTCTTGGAGGGTACCGATATCTTTATAACAGAAGCCACGTGCCGGGTCTACAAGAGACGTTTAGCGCGAATCTTTCTAAGATGATTTTTCTTGAAATCACGATAGCTTCCAAAGAAGATCTGCTCGGTATTTGATTGCTCGGAGCGTCCATATTTAATTTGCGCCAGTTCGATTTCGCAGATGTAGTCAGCAATTTGCTGAAGCCTAAAGTGCTTCGGGTCACATTCTTTATAAATGACCGCCTGCCTTCCGAGAACGTATTCGAATGCAGCGTGAAGGATGGCCGTTACCTCGTTTTGCCCGTCGTCGTAATAGATTTTGACAGCGTCATAGCTTTGGAAACACTGAAGTCTGTCGAACAAAAAGAGGATCAAGTCACGACGCATTCTTGCGAACATAGCCGCATCGCTTTTGAATTTGTTTCTTTGGTAGCTGAACGTCATGTATGTGACGGGGCATTTGTTGGCAAATGTTGCAAAACTCGACAAAAGGCGATTCCGCAAGTGGGTGTCCATGCCCCTGTAGGATTCATTGCCATGCATCAGGGGATTCATGTGCAGGGGGATATCGGGAAGCCCACGCGATCTAAGTGTGTGTTCGTAGCGATAAATAATCTCAGCAACTGACGCTGACTGGTCATGGAAAACAAGCGTAACGAGATAGTACTTAGCACTTTGTCCTCCGTAGTTGCCGGATTCGTCGACGAAGACGGAAAGCTCCCTCATGATGCAGTCTCCCTAAAAACAAAAATGCCGGGGGGATCCCCCGGCCCTTGACTGCCCTCCATAAAGGAACGCAACCCTTTTATACCACGAGACGAGGAGTTTATTCAAGTAGAAATTATACTAACCAAACACATGTTCGTCAATCTACCTGCGGGTATGGAAATGTGACAAAAAGTTGGGTAGCTAAAAAGCCCCCGTCCCAAATTAGCTACCCCATAGCCGCTACGATGCCAGGGTGGCGATGACGGCTTCGTCGCCGGCGTATATGAGGGTGTTGCCGTCGGGGATGATCGTTTGGCCGTCGCGCTTGAGCATCACGACGATAAAGGGGTGCTTGCCTTGCGGCACGTCGCGCAGGCGCTGGCCGGCCAGGCGACCGTGGGGCGTTACGGTGACCTCGCGCAGCGTAACCTCGGCACGCTCTTCAAATGTTGGGGCAGCCATCACCAACAGGTCGCCTTCCTCGATTACGGTATCGCCATTGGGTAACACCGGGTGCGCGCCGTCGCGCAGCACCAGGACGACGAGCATGTTCGTAGCGCTGCCAATATCGGCGAGCGAGCGTCCGGCAAACGGATGACCCGCGCCCACCTTGAGCTTGACGAACGACATGCCGTCTTCGTCGCGGTAGTCGTTAAACGTGCGGCGCACGTCGCCTTCTGCGTCGATCATGTCGAGCTTTTTCGCCACCGCCGGCAGCAGCGAGCCCTGCACCACAATGCTCGACACGGCAATCACAAACACCAGGTCAAACAGGTCGTGACCACCGGGAACGCCGGCCACCACGGCAAAGAGGCTAAAGACGACCGAAGCCGCGCCGCGCAGGCCAGCCCAGCTTACGAGCGCTACCTGGCGAGGGCTCGTCTTAAAGGGCGCCAACAGCACACCGACGGCGATGGGGCGGCTCACGAAGAGCATAAACGCCATGAGTGCCAGGCCCGGCAGTAGCATTTGCGGCAGGCGGGCGGGCGTCACGAGCAGGCCCAGCAAGAAGAAGATGGTCATCTCGGCCATCTCGGTGAGGGTGTCGAAGAAGTGCACCATCTCGACCTTGCCGGTGATGTCGCTCGCGCCCAGCACAATGCCTGCCAGGTATACGGCCAAAAAGCCGTTGCCGCCCAGATAGCTCGGCAGCGCGTAGGCAACGATCGCCACGGCGAATAAAAAGATAGTCTGCGCACCCTCGGCCGTTGCGTGTGCGCGCTCAATCAGGCGGCCCGATGCCCAGCCGATGACAAGGCCCAGGCCCACGCCCAGGATGATTTGCTTGGCCAGCAGCATGGGGATGTCGATGTTGCCGCCGGCCGCGAGGGTCGCGAGCACCGCGGTGAGCATGTAGGCGACGGGGTCGTTTGAGCCCGATTCGACCTCGAGCAGCGAGTCGGTGCCGCCGCGCAGCGACAGGTTGTGCTCGCGCAGCACGCTAAAGACGCTCGCCGCATCGGTGGACGCCACAACCGAGCCCAGCAGCAGGCCGCCGATCCAGTCGAAGCCCAGAACCAGGTGCGCAAACACGCCGGTGATGCCGGCGGTGATGACCACGCCGAGTGTGCTCAGCAGCACTGCAGGCGCGGCGACGGGTTTGGCGCGGTCGATGTTGGTGTTAAAACCGCCGTAGAACATGATGAACAGCAGCGCTGTGCTGCAGACGGTCTCGGTAAGCGCGTAGTCGCTAAAGTCGATGTGCGCCGGCCCGTTGACGCCCAGCAGCATACCCAGCGCGATAAAGATGAGCAGGGTGGGGAAGGGGAGCTTTTTGCCGACGGGTTTAATGATCAGGCACAAAATGATAACGAGGCCGATAAAAAGAAGGATCTGGTTCATAGGGGGTGTCCGCTCCTGGGTGGTTGGCGTGGCACGGTCAGTTGACTGCAGTTATTTGTACCCAAAGGTGGTGGGTTTATGGGGCCGAGCGGCGGGCGTTCGCATTTTCGACACGAGGCCGGGGTGCGTGTGGCTCTGGTCGGGGGCGTTGACGCTGGTGGTGCTGGTGATGCGGCATGGTTGGCACACGCGAGCGGGGGCCGGCGACCGTTGGCGACTTGTAGCACTTTCCAGCTTTATTGCAACGGAGTACAATGGATAACGTTTAAGTTCAACTTGAAGTTTTAGCCGTGGCTTCGGGCTTCGGCCGCAATGCAGGGAAAGGCGTTCCATGGCGATCTATGTGACATCCGATGCTCACGGGCACGTGCGCGCGCTGGACGAGGCCCTTTCCAAGATCTCGCTGACGTCCGACGACACGCTGTATGTGCTGGGTGACATGATCGACCGCGGTCCCGATCCGGTCGGCGTCATCAACTTGGTGCGGTCGCTGCCCAACGCTCGCGTGCTTAAGGGCAACCACGAGCAGATTATGCTCGACGCGATTATTGGGCAGGACCCGCTCGATGCCGAGACCTGGGATATCAACGGTGGCTGGACGACGCGCGAGCAGCTTAACGACATGGAATTTGAGGCGTACGAGGAGCTTGTGCGCTGGGCTGCCGCCCTGCCGCTCTATGCGGTGGTCGAGACTGCCGAGCGGCCGTACCTGCTGGTGCACGCCGGTATTCAGACCGAGGCGGCGCGTGCGTTTTTGCTTGAGCATGGTGTCGATTGCGCCGACGGCAGGGGAGCGGTTGATGCCGATCGCGAGTTGCTGCAGCAAATGCTCGCCGTGCAGTCGTCCGATGACTTGCTGTGGATTCGTCACGGCTACTGGGATGTGCCGACCGGGCTGCTTTCTGCCGAGGGCAAGGGCCCGGTCGTGGTTAGCGGTCACACGCCCACGGTATCGCTTGGGCGCTATTGCGAGGTCGGTGGTCTGGCGGGGCTCGATGAGGAGTCGGGTCGCGGGCAGATTGTGCGCCTGGGCGGCGAGGATACCGCCGGTGTGCCCGATCGCATCGATATCGACTGCGCCGCCGCCACCGGCTCCGAGTTCGGTCGCGTGGGCATCCTGCGCCTGGACGACGGGGCGGAGTTCTACGCGAACATCAACCCGGGCGAATAATCGGTGCAAGGGGTAGCTAATTTGGGAAGGGTTTTTGACCACTTTTGCCCTTCTGCCCGCTAATTGATTTCTCTGGGACGGGGATTTTAAAATCATTTGGCTGCCCGCTGGCTAAGTGAGTAGGCTTTTTTGGAAATGCCGAGCAGCCGGCAAATTTGCCTCAACAAAACCGCAGGTCATTGACTTGTGTTTTGCCGGTGTGGTCAGGGATTCGGCAAAAGTCTACTCACTTAGTTTTGCGTGATGCATATTGTCCGCAACGAGACCCCAGCCGGGGTGATTCCATCGCAAATTCCGGTGACCGGGGGCAGCTAATTAGGCGCCGTATGGGTTGCGGTCGCGTTCGATGCGTTGGCGGATGTGGGCGTACTCGATTATCAGCAGCACCAGGAGTAGGGCCATGATGGCTAGGTAGCTCACCACGGCGCCCATCAGACCCAGCAGCTTAATCAGGTTCACCGGCAGCACCACGCTTACGGCGAAGCAGATCAGGTAGATCTTGGTGACGTCTCCAGCGTGGCGCAGCACCGTGATGATGGCGTAGATAAAGTCGATGGCCGCGGTGACGCCGCCGGCGACGACCATCAGCAGCGCCAGCGTACGGTAGCGTTCAAAGCTGAGACCGTATATAAAGCTCATGAGGGGAATACCGGGACCTGCCATAAATGCGGCGCACACGCCGGTGATGACCACGATCAGCGCCATAACGGCAACAATAATCAGGTCAAAGCGACGACGCTTGCGAGGATTAGCCCAAATGCTCGACAAGCGCAGGAGCTGCGGTTTATAGACAAATCCAATGCTCAACAGAATAGCCTGAGCTGGAAAAAACAGGGCATTAAAGTACAACTGGTATTTGTAGGCCAGTGTTCCTTCCATCACAAACTTGGGCATGCTCTCGATAAGATTGAACAGGAATAGCGCGCCAAAGAGTGGGGCGCACTGGACAAACAGGTGGCCGACCTCGCGCAGGCTTACGCGGCGCGATTTTTCGGTCTCGAGCAGGGCGAGCGGCGCGGTGACCAGCACGAGCGAGGCGATCGCGGCGATGCCCATGGCAATGGCCGCGATGGGCATGCTACGCGTGAAGAACAGCGCCACGCTGAAGACCGCGATGACGCCGACGGAGCGTAGCGTTTGACTCATTCCAGCCAAGTAGAGCTTGTCGGCCTGCTGCAGGCGGCCTTCGTACACGTCGGCGACGCCGTCGATGACCTTATACAGGTAGACGCCCAGGCCGATCGTCGCCATCTGCGTGTCATAGCCGCGGGCGCTGCTGTACATGAGGCCGCAGCCTAGGGCGAGCGCTCCGCAAAGCCAGCGGTTGAGCTGGTAGGAGGCAAAGGACGTCTTTTCGTCGATGTCCGAGACCTGGAAATTGCGCACGCCGTAGTTGCACGCGATCATGATGAGCGTGCCGGTGACAAAGGCGATGGAGAATTTGCCTGCTTCTTCGGCGCCCACGAGTTGCGTAGACACGATGGTGAGCAGCGGAAACGCCAAACCCCACACGGCGGTGCCGAGGGTGTTCCAAAGATAGTCGCGACTGGTGGCGTGCTCCTCGTATTCCGCCTCCTGCATGGAGAGGCCGCCGCCGTAGACGGCGCCGAGCAGACGGTTCCACCAAGTGTTGACCATGCGGCGGACGGGGCCGGGCTCCCGATCGCGTTCGCGCCGGCGACGTGTGGCTTGGCTGCTATCGGGCCCGCCGGCGTTGCGCTGACTCAGCTCTTTGATGCGTGCGAGTTCCTCGGCAGTGTGCGAGGCAGGGAAGAGGCCGTTCTCGATGCGGCCGCCCTGGGCCTTCGCGGCGCCGTCTCTCGATGCAGCGGGGTTGGAGACGCCGTTGCGGCGAGCGATGGCGCGGCGAATGCTATCGAGGGGCGTGATGCTCAAAGCGGAGTCCTTTCTATTGCTGCGCTTTAGTATAGACGCGACGGTGTTCGTTCGTGTTTTTGAACGGATTGTTCAATAATTTCGGCGGGCGGCTGTAATTTGTCGGTAAACGTGCGGTATCCTGTTGAAGTTTTGTGACACCCCCGATGCCGCCCACGCGGTACCAAGGAGCTTCTACCTATGGACGTCGCCGCATTCTTACTGGCTCTTGTGCCGATTATTTGGCTGGTCGTGATGCTGCTGTGCTTTAAATGGCCAGCTTGGAAGGCCGCTATCGGATCGTTTGTCCTTTCGTGCTTGCTTGCCTTCGCATGGTGGCACCTGCCGGCAGCGCAGATCGCGACCGCCTCGCTCGAAGGTTTTTTGATGGCTCTGTGGCCCATCGTCCTGGTGATCATCGCCGCGGTGTTCACGTATAACCTGTGCGTTCGTACGGGCGCCATGGACGTGATCGGCAGCATGATCACCTCCATCAGCAGCGACCGCCGTCTGCTGGCGCTGCTCGTGGCTTGGTGCTTCGGTGGCTTTATGGAGGGCATGGCCGGCTTCGGTACCGCTGTCGCCATTCCCGCCGGCATGCTCGCGGGCCTGGGCTTTGAGGCCGTGCCTGCCGTGCTCATCTGCCTGCTGGCCAACGGCGTGCCCACGCCCTACGGCTCCATCGGCATCCCCACGGTGTCCGTTGCCGACCTGGTGGGTTTGGATTCCCTTCACCTAGCGACCGTTCAGCTGGTGCAGCTCGCACCGTTCTTTGTGGTGATGCCGCTATTTATTGTGCTGGTTGCGGGCCGTGTTGCCGATGACCAGGGCAATGCCGCGAGTGTGGGCGAGCGTCTGCACGGTGTTGCCGGCGTGGCGTTGCTCTCCGGCGTGTCGTTTGTCGGCGCGGCTCTGGTCGTTGCCATGTTTGTGGGCCCCGAGCTGGCCGTGGTCGTAGGATCCATCGTTTCGCTCGCGCTGACAGCTGCACTTACCATGCGTGCCGAGAAGTCGGGGCATCTGGACGCACGCTTTCACATGAATATCGAGGCGGGGGAGAAGCTCACCGTTAAGTCGGCGCTTTCGGCCTGGTCGTGCTTCATCCTGATCTTTGTGTTGCTGCTGGGCACGTCTAATCTGGTGCCCGCTGTACATGCTGCGCTCGCGCCGTTTGCGAGCCATGTGCAGGTGTATTGCGGTGAGAATCCCGGTATGCTTACGTTTTCGTGGATCAACACGCCAGGCGTCTGGATTTTCCTGGCGGCGTTTGTCGGCGGTGCCATTCAGGGCGCTTCGCCGCGCATGATGGGCGAGGTGCTGGCCGCGACTGTGAAGCAGATGACGCCGACGGTGATCACGATGCTTTCGGTACTGGGCTGCGCCAAGGTGATGGGCTATGCCGGCATGATTTCGTCGATCAGTGCGTTTTGCATTGCGGTCGCCGGCGGTCTCTACCCGATTCTGGCTCCGTGGATCGGCGCAGTCGGTGCGTTCGTGACCGGCTCGGGCACGTCCTCGGGCATGCTGTTTGGTCCCATTCAGAGCCAGGCCGCCACTGCGCTGGGTGTGAGCGACTACTGGATGGTCGCATTGAACGCCCTGGGCGTCGCCGCTGGTAAGATGATCTCGCCGCAGACCCTCGCCATTGGTCTTGCCGCCGTGCACGTGCGCGGTAAGGATGCCGAACTCCTGGGCGCGGTGCTGCCCTACGCTGCCGGCATGCTGGTCCTGATGAGCGCCATAGCCATGCTCGGCCAAGGCCTGCCGCTGTGGTCGGCACTTAGGGACGTTCCTTATGTGCCGGCACTTTGGGAACGTCCCTAAGTGCCGGCATCCGGGGACATTCCTTGAATGTTGCCTGTTCAAGAGTGTCCCCAATGACTAGTTGTTTAAAAACGTCCCCAATGACTAGGCCGCTTGCCTGCGATTTTTGACCGTTGGGCGGGCTTGCCACCCTTGCCGCAAAAACGTTTTTGCATATCGGGTACAACGGGCTTTACGTGAGTAAAGTGCGCGCCGCGTCCACGTGTCGCGTTTTTAAAGGAGGCCCCATGCCTGGTGTTACCCCTGCAGAAGTTTTGTCCAACTTTGGTATTACGCTCGTTGAAGACCCCGCCGAGAATCAGCCCCGTCTGCTGGTCGATCTACCCGCCGCGGAGCTCGTCGAGCACGCTATCCGCCGCGAAGAAGGCCGCATGGCATCCAACGGCGCGCTGGTGATTGAGACGGGGGAGCGCACTGGTCGTTCTCCCAACGATCGCTTTATCGTTGACACCCCCGATGTTCACGACAAGATTGCCTGGGGCGCCGTCAATCGCCCGCTGTCCGTCGAGAGCTATGAGGCCATCAAGGCCGGCATCGTCGACTATCTCAACGAGCGCGACGTGTTCGTCACCCGCGGCATGGCAGGCGCCGACCGCAACCACACGCGTCGACTGCTCGTTGCCTGCGAGCGTGCCAGCCAGGCGCTCTTTATTAAGCAGATGCTCGCCCGCCCGCTTGCCCGCGAAATCGCGCGCACCGGCGAGCCGGACTTTTGCGTGCTCGCCGCACCTGGCTACCAGTGCGACCCCGCCATCAAGGGCCTCAACTCTAGCGCCGCCGTGGTCATCAACTTCCAGGAACGCGTGATTCTGGTCGCCGGCACCGGCTACTCCGGCGAGATTAAAAAGTCGATCTTTAGCGTCATGAACTACCTGCTGCCCGTCGAGGACGACGTGCTGCCCATGCACTGCTCGGCCAGCATGGACCCCGTCACGCACGAGACCGCCGTGTTCTTTGGCCTGTCCGGTACCGGCAAGACTACGCTTTCGGCCAACCCCACGCGCCTACTGATCGGCGACGACGAGCACGGTTGGTCCGACATGGGCATCTTCAATATCGAGGGTGGCTGCTACGCCAAATGCGAGGGCCTGGACGCCTTCCACGAGCCCGAGATCTTCAACGCTGTCCGCTTTGGCGCGATCTGCGAAAACGTGGTGCTCGACGAGAACCGCAAGCCCAACTACGATGACATCTCGATCACGCACAACACGCGCGTGGCCTATCCCGTGGAGCACATTCCTAACGCGTGGACTAAGGGCATGGGCACCACTCCGAGTGTCGTGCTGTTCCTGACTTGCGACGCTTTTGGCGTGCTGCCGCCCATCTCGCGTCTGACGGCCGATGCCGCCATGTACCACTTTGTGACGGGCTTTACGGCTAAGATTCCCGGCACCGAGGTCGGCGTCACCGAGCCCACGCCCACGTTCTCTTCGCTGTTCGGCGAGCCGTTTATGCCGCTCGACCCCATGGTTTACGCCAAGATGCTTGGCGAGCGCATTGCCGACGGCCGCACGCGCGTGTACCTGGTCAACACCGGCTGGATTGGCGGCGGCTACGGCGTGGGCCATCGCATCGAGCTGGCCTACACGCGCTCGCTGGTCGCACGCGCCCTCGACGGCACCATCGAGGACAGCGAGTTCGTGCACGACGACATCTTTAACGTCGACATTCCCACGACGTGCCACGGCGTGCCCGATGGCATCCTGGTGCCGCGCCAATACTGGCAGAGCACCGCGCGCTACGACGAGGCCGCGCACAACCTGGCGGTGATGTTCGAGGAGAACTTCGAGAAGAAGTACTCGCACCTGCCCGAGTCCGTCAAAGCCGCCGGCCCGCACGCCCAGGTGTCCGCCGAGGCCCGTCATCGCGGCCGCGGCCTGCTGGGACTCCGCCACTAGCTTCGCCGTGAGTCCATATCCACCACAAAGGGGAGAGGCACCTTTGTGGTGGTTTTGCTCACGTGGATGACTCGGGTTACAATACGCCTGACATATCGTCCCCTTCTCCGGATGGGGACAGCGCAAGCGTTCTTGTGACGGCACCGTAGGACTTTGAAGGTGGCCGTTGTGAGGGCGCTTTTTGTTTAGGAGCCCTCACTCGGGCGCGCATAATGAAGGGAGAGCGTATGAAGAGCTTTATTGCCGAGGATTCATTCTGGGAGTTGTTTCCGCAGGCAGCGGTCGGTGTTGTGGTCGTAGAGGGCATGAAGCCCACGGCTCAGATTCCTCAAGAGGACGTGGATGCGATTGCGGCGTTGCTCGACCGCGCCAATATCGATGCGGAGCGTCATCTGACCAGCGACACTATCAGCGAGAACGCACCGGTCAAGGCATGGCGCGAGGCCTATCGTCTGTTCAAGACCAAAAAGGGCGCGCGTTGCTCAATCGAGAACCTGCTCAAACGCGTGCTCAAAGGCAAGCCGGTGGGCCACATTGCGCCCGCGGTGGACATCTACAACACGGTGTCGTTGACCTACGCGCTGCCCGTCGGAGGCGAGGACCTACATGCGATCGAGGGAGACCTTCGCCTGAAGGTGACCGACGGTGGCGATGCGTTCTGGCCGCTTGGCGAGGAGGCGGACGATCCGACGCTGCTCGGCGAGCTCGCCTACATCGATGATGCGGGCGCCGTGTGCCGCTGCTGGAACTGGCGCGACGGCGTTCGAACGGCGCTGTCCGATGATTCGGCCGATGCGTTCCTGGCGATTGAGTGCGTGGAGCCCGAGCGGATGGGGGATTGCCAGGCTGCCGTTGATCGTCTCGCCGAGTTGCTCGAGCGTTATCTGGGCGCTACGGTTGTCGTTAAGACGCTTGTGACCCGCGACAATCCCTGCGTGGAGCTGTAGCGACGCCTGCGGATCATGTTCGCCGGCCCAAACCACCACAAAGGTGCCTGTCCTCTTTGTGGTGGTTTTTATGTTGATGGGTTAACAAATAGGGCGTGCAGGGCTGCCGGCCGTTAAGTACGGCTAAGATGTTTACCCGTTAGCATTATGCAAGCGAAAGGCGGTCGTCTCCCATGCAGCAGAGCGACGAGACACGTTTCGAGGACTTTGTCGGACTGATCAGCGGACTCTACAAGGAGATCCAGCGCATTAAGACGTCTGAGGGCGCAAGGCTGGGTCTCAAGGGCTCCGACGTTATGTGCCTGTACTATCTTGAGCGCAGCAAGGACGGCCTGACTGGCGCCGACCTGGCTCGCATGGCAGGCGTGACCCGCGCCGCCGTCTCGCGTACGCTGGCGCATCTGGAGGAGGGTGGCTACGTCGAGGTCGATGATTCGGGCGATGCCGCCGTTAAGTATCGTGCTCCGGTGCGCCTGACCGCTCTGGGCGGCGAGAGCATGAGCGAGGCGGACCGCATCATTCGCGAGGTGCTCGATACCACCGGTAAGGCTATGGGTGTGGAGCAGCGCGAGCAGATGTATGCGTCGCTGCGCACGATTCTCAACACCCTGCGCGAGATCTAAGGCCGCCAAGGCATTTGCTTCCAATTAACAACTGCATAGTCCCGTTTGAGTGCGTATGCCGTGCCGGGGCATTGCTGTCAAAATTCCCCGCGAGAGGTCCGCGAAAGAAAGGATTCGCTATGTCCATTCGTATTATTACCGATTCCGCGAGCGATATGTCGCCGGCTGAGCACCCCGCTCTGCGTGTTCTGCCGCTGTCTGTCACCTTTGGCACCGATGTGTACATGGATGGCGTCGACATCGATCACCAGCGCTTTTACGAGATGCTCGTGGAGCGCGATGAGCTGCCCAAGACCGGCCAGGTCAACCCGTACGCGTTTTCGCAGGCTATTGCCGAGGCGCGTGATGCCGGCGATGAGGCTGTGATTATTACCGTGGGCGCTAAGCTTTCGGGCACCAATCAGAGTGCCCGTACCGCACTTGCCGAGGCGCCGGGCGGCGACGTGTTCGTGGTAGATAGCAACAACGTCACCCTGGGCGAGCGCGTGCTGGTCGAGTATGCGCTGCGCTTGGTGGACGAGGGCCGTAGCGCGGCCCAGATCGCGGCGGCCGTCGAGGCCGTGCGCGACCGTGTGGTGGTTATCGGTCTGCTCGAGACGCTGGAGTACTTGGTGCGTGGCGGTCGCCTGTCTGCTGCTGCGGGCGCTGTGGGCACGCTGCTCAACGTTAAGCCCGTGGTGGCCGCCGAGGACGGCCTGATCGTGCAGCTGGGCAAGGTGCGCGGTTCCAAGAACGGCCGTAACCTGCTCAACCAGAAGGTCGAAAAAGCGGGCGGCGTCGACTTTTCCATGCCGCTGGCGCTGGGCTATACGGGCCTTTCGGACGCCGTGCTCAAGAAGTATATCGAGGACAGCGCGGCACTGTGGGCTGGACACACCGAGAACGAGCTGCCCATCCACACCATTGGCGCCACCATCGGCACCCACGTGGGCCCCGGCGCCGTAGCCGTAGCTTTCTTCCGCCCCGCCAACTAGCTTTCCGGTCAAAACCACCACAAAGGGGACAGGCACCTTTTTGGTGGTTTATGCTTGTTTCGGTTGAAAGGAGCATGCGATGGCGTCTGAGGGCTTTTTTTGAGCGGGTGTATGAGGTGGTCGAGCAGATTCCCGAGGGGATGGTTGCCACCTACGGTCAGGTGGCGCTGCTTGCCGGTCGTCCGCGGAGCGCGCGCTATGTGGGCTATGCGCTGCACAGCAACCCGCGCCCCGGCCAAATTCCCTGTCATCGCGTGGTGTTTGCCGACGGCCGTATCTGTGAGGGCATTGCCTTTGGCGGCCCCGATGTCCAGCGTGAGCTCTTAATGGGGGAGGGCGTGACGTTTACCGATCCCATGCACGTCGACTTGGCCGCCTGTCGCTGGCCTGCCGGACTCTAACAGCTCTGCCGTGGCCAAAACCACCACAAAGGTGCCTGTCCCCTTTGCGGTGGTTTTCCGTTGCAGGTTTACCGGGGCTAACTTATGGAGAAGGTGTGGCGGCGCACTTTGCCGTCAGAAAGTAAACCACGGTGAACTATATTGTATTCAGCAACGGAGTAGGCAATAGGCGATGAAAAAGCCTGCCCTGTTGAGTTTGATTCGCATTCCTCCCCTCTGTGCGATTCAACGGTGTACTTCGGGAACGGGCCCGCTGGCAACTGACTGCCGGCGGGCCCGTTCCCGTTTATCGGGGGAGTGCAATGGACGGAGCCGAGCTGGTCGGGCTCCAAAAAAGGCGGACGCCGTAGCGCCCGCCCCATAACAATCGAAAGCTCAAGCCAGCAGATCGGTCTAGTACACCATGCCCATGGCGTCCCGAACCTCGGCCAGGGTCTGCTCGGCGATCTCGTTGGCACGACGGTTGCCCTCGTGCAGCACGTCCTTCACATAGTCCAGATCGTTCTCGTAGCGCTGGCGACGCTCGCGGATCGGCGCAAAGTACTCGTTGACGGCCTCGGTCACGTACTTCTTGAGCTGGCCGGAGCCGCCCATGCCAATCTCCTCGGCAATCTCGACCTCGGATCGGCCGGTGCAGATGGCAGCCGTCGAAAGCAGGCCGGACACGCCGGGGCGGTTCTCGGGGTCGAACGTGATCATGCGCTCGGAGTCGGTCTGGCTCTTCTTGATGCGCTTGGCCGTCTCCTCGGCGGTCATCGAGATATTGATGGCGTTGCCGTAGCTCTTGCTCATCTTGCGGCCGTCCAGGCCGGGCAGCAGCGGGGTCTCGGACAGCAGCGCCTCGACCTCGGGGAACACCTTGCCGTAGCGGTTGTTAAAGCGGCGGGCGATGGTGCGGGTGAGCTCGATGTGCGGCAGCTGGTCGCGACCGACCGGCACCACGTTGCCCTTGCAGAACAGGATGTCGCAGGCCTGATGCACCGGATAGGTGAGCAGAAGGCCGGTAAGCTCGTGGCCCGAGGCCTCCATCTCGGCCTTGACGGTGGGGTTGCGCGCCAGCTCTGCCTCGGACACCAGCGACAGGAACGGCAGCATGAGCTGGTTGGCAGCGGGCACGGCAGAGTGTGCGTAGATCATGGTCTTGTCGGGGTCGATGCCGCAGGCAAGGTAGTCCATGACCATGTTGTACACGTTGTCCTGGATGTGCTCGGTGGTGTCGCGGTCGGTGATGACCTGGTAGTCGGCAATGAGCACGTTGGTCTTGGCGCCCATGTTCTGCAGCTCGACGCGGCCCTTGAGGGTGCCAAAGTAGTGGCCCAGGTGCAGACGGCCGGTGGGGCGGTCGCCGGTAAGCATGGTGAACTTCTCGGGCGTCTTGGCCAGGCCCTCGCGAATGGCGTTGCTCTTTTGCAGCGCGACTTCGTAGCTGTTCTCGTTTGGCATGATTGCTCCTTACGTATGTTCATGGGTCAAGATGATAACGCGTTTATTGGAGGGGTGGGGCGTAAGTAGGCGAGGGG
>CAMQHT010000006.1 GCA_947001705.1 uncultured Collinsella sp. | reverse complement strand
GGGCCAGGCCCGATTTTGCCTCTTGACAATGTCCTGCTCATATTAAAAGGAACGTTCCCAAGTGCCGCAAAATGACGACATCCACTCTCGCTTTGTGGGTAGTCATTGGGGAGGTTCTTGTTTGACTAGTCGTTTAAAAACGTCCCCAATGACTACCCAACGACTAGTCCGGACCAAGGCAACGCCGATGTTTTGGCAACGACAGCGAAAACCCGCCAGAGCGAGCAAGGTGCCTTGAAACGAGGCGGCATTGACCTTCTGGTCATGCCGCCGAAGTTGAAAGGCAGATTGCCGCTCTGGCGGGTTTGCAGCGTCAACTGGTTACGCGGGCTGGTAAGCCCGCGTAACCCTAATAATTGGCTTCGTAGCCGTTGCCGTCGCCGGTGGGCTCTTCGTAGTAGTCCGAATCGCTCGAATCGCTTGAGTCATCGGAATCGTCAGAGCTGACCGATGAGGTTGCGGTACCGTTTGCGTAGTCGTCAGACGTGTTGTTGTTCAGGTCGCCGATCGTAGAGCTCGAACCGTCGGAAAGACCCATGGTGTTGGGACCCTTGGGATCCTTGCCGGCGTCGACGCGCTCCATCATTTCCTTGAGCTCGTCCTCGTAGACAAAGACGTAGCTCACACCGTCGATCATGGTGCTGTCGTCGGCGTACGAGGGCAGGTTGGCCGAGTAGATACCGTCGACATCCATACCGCGCATGGCATTGACCGTAGCCACGATATCCTGAACGCTCATATCGGTTACGAGCATATCAGACAGCGAATTAACCAGGCCAAAGATCTTCGTGGCATCGAAGTTATTGAGAATCTGGTTGGCAAGGGCGCCAAGCACCTGACGCTGGTGGCGCATGCGCGTGTAATCGCCGTCGGCATAGGTGTAGCGGCAGCGGGCATAGGTAAGGGCGGTGGCACCGTCCATATGCTGCTGGCCAGCGGTAATCTTAATATCCAGGTGCTCGGGGTCGTCAACATCATCGGTTGCGTTAATGTCGATACCGCCAACCGAATCAATCAGCGCCTGCATTCCGTCGAAGCTGACCTCGGCATAGTGGGAAATCTGAACACCGCACAGCTCGTTGACCGCCTCGACCATGGCCTCGGCGCCGCCAACGGTATGGCAGGCGTTGATCTTCATGGTCTCGCCCTTGTACTCGACCTTGGTGTCGCGCGGAACGGAAATGAGCGTCGCCTGCTTTTGCGTGGGGTCGATGCGTGCCAGGATAATCGAGTCGGCACGATACGTATCCTCGCCCGGACGGCCGTCGGTGCCAAGAAGCAGCACGTAGAACGGATCCTTTGCCTCATCAGTGTCAACCAGAACCCGACGCAGATTGTCGGTAATGACATTAGAATCGCCGAGCTTGCCCATAATGGTGGCAAACCACAGGCCGGCAGCGGTAGTGGCACTCAGCAGCACGCCAAGCACGACAATGAGCGCGACGTGACGAATCGTGTGGCTACGGCGACGTTGACGAGCGCGCTCGGAATAGCGAGCCACGTTATCGCGACTGTAGATCTTGGCCTGCGCACCAGTTGAGGGTCTTCGGGTGGTGGTATCCGCGAGGGGCTTTTTATTAAACATAGGCAACCTGTATTAGTAGATGACGGGATCGGGGACGGTAGCATGCTCGACATGCGCGCCAAGCGCCTGCAGCTTTTCGACAAACTGCTCGTAGCCGCGCTTGATGTGATGGATAGCCGAAACCTCGGTCGTCCCGTCGGCGATCAAGCCCGCTACAACGAGGGCCGCTCCGCCGCGCAGATCGGGCGAGGTAACCTGTGCACCCGAGAAGCCCTTGACGCCATGAATCATGGCATGATGGCTCTCGATACGAATGTCGGCACCCATGCGCACCAGCTCTGATGCGAACATAAAACGATTCTCGAAGATGTTCTCGGTGATAACGGAGCTGCCATCGGCAAGGGCGGAGAGTACCATAATCTGCGCCTGCATGTCCGTCGGGAAGCCGGGGAACGGAAGCGTCTGGATGTCGACCGGCTTGATACGCTCGGCACGGTTCACATGGACGCCATCCTCGACGCGCTCGCAGTCGATACCCATGAGCTCCATCTTCTTGAGCACCATGCCCAAGTGAATGGGGCAAAAGCCCGTGACATCGACACCGCGATCGTCGGCCATCAACGCACCGGCAACGATAAAGGTACCGGCCTCGATGCGGTCGCCCACCACGCGATGGGTAACGGGATGGAGCTCTTCCACGCCTTCGATAGTCACGACGGGCGTACCGGCGCCTACAATCTTGGCGCCCATCTCGTTGAGCATGTTGGCGAGATCGACAATCTCGGGCTCGCGGGCGGCATTGTCGATAACCGTGGTGCCCTGTGCGCGCACAGAGGCCATGATGAGGTTCTCGGTCGCACCGACGCTGGCGAACTCGAGCGTGACGGTGGTACCGCGCAGACCTTGGGGCGCATTAGCGTTGATGTAACCGTGGGCGGTATCAAACTCAACGCCCAGGGCCTCGAGACCCAGAATGTGCATATCGATCTTGCGAGCACCCAGGTTGCAGCCGCCCGGCATGGCAATCTTGGCGCGATGGAAGCGGCCCAGCAGGGGTCCCATGACGGCGGTGGAAGCACGCATCTTGGCAACGAGCTCGTAAGGGGCCTCCCAAGAATCGACCTGAGAGGTATCAATCTCGAGCGTGTGCTCGTCGAGAACATCGATCGTAGCGCCCATGCCCTTGAGCACCTTGCCCATCACGTGGACATCGGAAATATCGGGCACGTTCTGCAGCGTCGTCTTGCCCGGCGCCAGAAGCGTTGCCGCCATGAGTTTGAGCGCGGAGTTCTTGGCGCCCGAGACGGGCACGGAGCCTCCGATGGCGTGGCCACCCTCAACGCGGATAATATCCAAGGTCTACCCTTTCAAAAAGCATGCCCGGGGTGGCTGGGCCATCCCGGGCATGATGTGTTCGCAAATGGTCGAACGCTAAATCGTTTGACTATTGGGCAAGCTTGAGCTTACACCATGCGATTTCATTATAGAGGTAGGCGCGGCGTGCATCATCCTCCGACAAATTACCCAGCTTCTCTTCAAAACCTTGAATATCAGCTTTAAGCTTGTCGGCATCGACGGTCGCCAAATCGCAAGCGCGCTCGGCGAGAACGGTCACGACATCGTCCGCAACCTGGGCATAGCCGCCGGCCACGGCAAACGTGTGGTCGACAGTGCCCATGGCCTTATCGGAAACGCGAACGTAACCGCGGTCGATCGTGCAGATCTCGCTGGAGTGAGCAGGCAGAACACCAAACTCGCCATCCGTGGACGGAATCGACACAAACGCAGCGTCGCCCTCATAGGCGCAGCTCACGGGGCACACGATGCGGATACGCATAACCTACTTCTCCCCCATCTTGCGGGCGCGCTCGCGCACGTCCTCAATCGTGGAAGCATAGCGGAAAGCCTGCTCGGGCAGGTCATCGGCCTTGCCGTCGACAATCTCGGCGAAAGAGCGGACGGTATCCTCGACGCGGACGTAGACACCGGGGTTGCCGGTGAACTTCTCGGCGACGTGGAAGGACTGCGAGAGGAACTGCTGAATCTTACGGGCACGGTTGACCGTAAGGCGCTGCTCCTCGGACAGCTCGTCCATACCCAGAATGGCGATGATGTCCTGAAGGTCGGAGTACTCCTGCAGGAGCTCCTGGACCTTGACGGCGACACGGTAGTGCTCCTCGCCGACGATCGAGGGATCGAGAGCGTCGGAGGAAGACGCGAGCGGGTCGATAGCCGGGAACAGGCCGAGCGACGAAATGCTACGCGAAAGAACCGTGGTGGCGTCGAGGTGCGTAAACGTCGTGGCAGGCGCCGGGTCGGTCAGGTCGTCTGCGGGGACGTAGACAGCCTGGACGGAGGTAATGGAGCCCGTCTTGGTCGAGGTAATGCGCTCCTGGAGGTCGCCCATCTCGGTTGCCAGCGTGGGCTGGTAACCAACGGCGGACGGCATACGGCCCAGCAGTGCGGAAACCTCGGAACCTGCCTGGGAGAAGCGGAAGATGTTGTCGATGAACAGCAGAACGTCCTGGCCGCGATCGCGGAAGTACTCAGCGGTGGTAAGGCCGGCCAGACCGATGCGCAGACGCGCTCCGGGCGGCTCGTTCATCTGACCATAGACCAAGCAGGTCTTGTCGATAACGCCAGACTCGCTCATCTCGAGGAACAGGTCGGTGCCCTCGCGGGTACGCTCGCCGACGCCGGTGAACACCGAGGTGCCGCCGTGCTCCTGGGCGAGGTTGTTGATGAGCTCCTGAATCAGAACGGTCTTGCCGACGCCGGCGCCGCCGAACAGACCCGTCTTTCCGCCACGGATGTAGGGCTCGAGCAGGTCGACGGCCTTGATGCCGGTCTCGAAGATCTCGGTCTTGGTGGTGAGCTCGTCGAAACGGGGCGCTGCATGGTGGATGGGGTAGAACTCCTCCACCTCGGGCATGGGCTTGCCGTCGACGGGCTTGCCCATAACGTTCCAAATGCGGCCGAGCGTCTTGGGGCCAACGGGCATCTTCATGGGCTCACCGGTATCGGTGGCGATGAGGCCGCGCTGCAGGCCGTCGGTCGAGGACATGGCGACCGTGCGGACGACGCCGCCCGGAAGCTGGCTCTCGACCTCGAGGATCGTGCTCAGATGACCGATCGGGGTCTCGGCCTCGACCGTGAGCGCGTTGTAGATCGGGGGCACCGCGCCGTCAAACTTGACGTCGACGACAGGGCCGATGATTCGCACGATGCGACCATCACCGGCAGTCGTCTTCTTGGTGGCTTCCTCGACCGCAAGCTTTACGGTGTTATTAGCCATTACTGTTCCTCCAATGCTGAGGCTCCGCCGACGATCTCGTTAATCTCGGTCGTGATCGAAGCCTGGCGCACGCGACTATACGTGCGGGTAAGGGTCGAGATGATCGCGGTGGCGTTTTCCGTCGCGGAGTGCATGGCCTTGCGGCGTGCACCCTGCTCGGCAGCCGCCGAATCGATCAGGGCCTGGTAGATGACCGTCAGGATATAAGACGGCACAAGCTTGCCGAGAACATGCTCGGGAGAGGGCACGAACTCGAACGTGGACGAGATGCGCTTAGGGGCGTCGGTCTCGTTCTTACGCGGACCGTGGGCCATAGCGATCATCTCGGGGTCGAGCGGCAACAGATGCTCGACGCGAAGCTCCTGATCCACGCGGTTCTTGGCGTGGTGGTAGACAAGCTCGACACGGTCAAGCTCACCGGCACGATACGCATCGCAGATATGAGAGGAGATCATGCGGGCCTGATTGAAATCGGGCTCAGAGGAGTTGCCCTCAAAGTGCATGACGACGTTTGCGCGGTCACGGAAATACGTGGCCGGTTTGCGCCCACACGCGATGATCTCGCACTCGATGCCGTCGTTCGCCCAAGAAGCGGCGAGCTTTTCGGCCGTGCGCTCCACCGTCGTATTGAAACCGCCGGCAAGGCCGCGGTCCGAGGCAATAACGACAATCAGGCCATGCTTGACGCTCTCATGCTTCTGCAGCATGGGATCGGTGCCCGAACAGGAAGCGTCGCCGGCGACCGTCAACATGACGTCGGTCAGCGCCTCCTTATAGGGCTCGGCCTGCTTGGAGCGATCGAGGGCACGACGGATCTTGGCCGTAGAGACCATCTCCATCGTGCGCGTGATCTGCTTGGTCGTGGTAACCGAGGAGATTCGCTTCTTAATGTCGCGAAGGTTGGCCATGGGGCTTAGTTCTCCTCTGATCCAGAAACATCCGAATGGTGCTTGGCCATGAACTGCTGCTTGAAGTCGCCGATGACGCGCAAGAGCTCAGCCTTGGTGTCATCATCGATCTTCTTGGCGCGAACCTTGTCGAGCAGCGAGCCAAAGCCATTGTCCATGTACTCGATGAGCTCGGCACGGAAGGGCAGCACGTCGGCGATCTCCAGGTCATCCAGGAAGCCCTCGTTGCCAGCGAACAGCGTAACGATCTGCTCGCCAACCTCAAACGGCTTGTAACGCGGCTGCTTCAGGAGCTCGGTCATGCGAGCACCATGGGTCAGCTGCTTCTGAGTAGCCTCGTCGAGGTCGGAGCCGAACTGCGTAAAGCCAGCGAGCTCCTGGTACGAAGCGAGGTCCAGGCGAAGGTTGCCGGCAACCTGCTTCATAGCCTTGGTCTGAGCGTCGCCACCGACGCGGGACACGGAGATGCCCACGTCGACTGCCGGGCGCTGACCCTGGAAGAAGAGCTCGGACTGCAGGTAGATCTGACCATCGGTAATGGAAATGACGTTGGTCGGAATGTAGGCCGAGACGTCGCCGTCCTGGGTCTCGATGATCGGCAGTGCCGTCATGGAGCCGTAACCGTTCTTCTTGGACATCTTGACGGCACGCTCGAGCAGACGAGAGTGCAGGTAGAAGATGTCGCCAGGATAGGCCTCGCGTCCGGGCGGACGATGCAGCGTCAGCGACATCTGACGGTAGGCCACAGCCTGCTTGGACAGGTCGTCGTAGATGACGAGCACGTGGCCGCCGGGGTTGGTCTCGCTGGCGGGCTTGCCGTCCTCGCCGTTGTACATGAAGAACTCGCCGATAGCGGCACCGGCCATAGGCGCGATGTACTGCATAGGGGCGGAATCGGCAGCGGTGGCCGAAACGATGATGGTGTAGTCGAGCGCACCGTGCTGAGCGAGGGTCTCGCGGATGTTGGCAACCGTGGAGGCCTTCTGGCCGATGGCGACATAGATGCAGACCATGCCCTTGCCGCGCTGGTTAAGGATAGCGTCGATGGCGATGGCGGTCTTACCGGTCTTACGGTCGCCGATAATGAGCTCACGCTGACCGCGGCCAATAGGCACCATGGAGTCGATAGCGAGCAGACCGGTCTGAACCGGCTCGCACACCGGGGTACGATCGATGACGCCGGGAGCCTTGAACTCGATGGGGCGACGGTGCGTGGCGACGATGTCGCCCAGGCCGTCGATGGGCTGGCCGAGCGGATTGACGACGCGGCCGAGCATGGCACGGCTCACGGGGATATCCATAATGCGGCCAGTGGTGCGGCACTCGTCGCCTTCCTTGATGGAGTCGACGGCACCGAACAGAACGGCGCCGACCTCGTCACGGTCAAGGTTCTGGGCAAGGCCGAAGACGGTCTCACCGGTATCGGAGCTCTTGAACTCCAGAAGCTCGCCTGCCATGGCGCTCTTGAGGCCGGAGACGCGCGCGATGCCGTCGCCTACCTCGTCGACCGTTGAAACCTCATGCGTATCGACCGTCGCGGAGAGGCTCGTGAGCTGCTCCTGCAGTTTCTTGGCGATATCCTGGGCATTGAGGGTTTCGGACATTAGGCTTCACCTCCGTACGAATTAGCAGAGTTTGCGAGGGTCTCCTGCGCGATGCGCAGCTGCGTCTTGACGGAAATGTCACGACGCTCGCCGCGGGCCTCGAGCACCAGGCCGCCCACGATAGACGGGTCGACCTGCTCGATAAGGAATACCTTGCGGCCGAAGTCCTGCTCGCATTTCTTAGTGATGGTTTGACGCAGCTCGTCGTCGAGCGGGATCGCCGTGGTGACGGTCACGCCCACTACATCCTCGTCTTCCTCGGCAACATACTTAAAGGCAGCTGCCACCTTGGGAAGAAGGTCGAGCTGGTCGCGCTTGGACATGGTGTCGAGCACGGCGATGATCTCGGGGCTGGCAGAAGCCAAGCGCTCGATCATCTCGAGGTCCTCGAACACATGGTTCTCGGCCTTAGCGGCTTCCAGAAGGGAGCGCGCGTAGGTCTCGAGCACCTTGTCCTGATAGCGGCTAGTCGGCATTCAGGCTACCTGCTTCCTGGATGTAGCGCTCGATGAGCTTCTTCTGCTCGGCATCGTCCTCGAGTGCCTCGCCCACGATCTTGGTGGCGACGGCAACGGACAGGTCGGCGATGGAGCTCGCGGCACCGGCGTAAATGGACTTGCGCTCGTCCTCGACGGTCGTATGGGCCTTGGCGATGATCTCCTCGGCCTCCTTGTGAGCAGCCTCGATGATACGGGCGCGCTCGGACTCGGCGTCCTTACGGGCCTCGAGAACGATGTCGGCAGCCTGACGACGGGCGTCGGTGACGATCGAGTCGGACTCAGCGCGCTTGGCGATAGCCTCCTGCTTGGTCTTTTCGGCCTCGTCGAGGCTCTCCTCGATCTTCTTGCCGCGCTCCTCCATGGTTTTCATGATGCCCGGCAGGGCGACCTTGGCCAGCACGATCCAGATAATCAGGAAGGCGATAAGCGCCGGGATGAACTCCGCCATCTTAGGGATGAGGATGTCCGCACCGGCAGCGCCGTCCTCGGCGAACGCGGAAACCGGCATGAGCAGCGCGGCCGCGGACGCGGAGAGTGCGATCGCGCTCTTCTGGGATGAAAGATTCATACTTGACGCTCCGTGCTATTTAACGATCAGCGCGACAACGAAGCCGATCAGAGCCAGAGCCTCGCCGAAGGCGGAGCCCATGATGAAGACGGTGAACACGCGGCCCTGGACCTCAGGCTGACGGGCCATAGCACCCGTAGCACCCAGAGCAGACAGGCCGATAGCAAGACCAGCGCCGATAACACCGAGACCGTAACCGATAACTCCCACGATTCCTCCTTTGTCGTGCGTGTCTTATTTCACGCAGGATAACCTTTTTATAACTGCCGGGCTCCATGGGTACGGGCACCGGCGGTTTAACGAATTGCCTTACCTTTAAGGCGCGAACGGAAGGCTACTCCTCCTCCGCGACCTCCTCTGCCTCGGAGACATACACGGCGGTAAGGACCGTGAAGACGTAAGCCTGGATGGCGCCGACCACAAGCTCGATCGCATAGATCAGGATGAGGATGGCAAGCCAGGCCAGCGAAGGCAGGGCGCCGACGGCGTGGGCCGCGGAAACCTGCTGAAGCAGCGGCTGCATGAACATGCTCGCCATGATGGCGAACGAGCCCATGACCACGTGTCCTGCGAACATGTTGCAGAACAGACGGACGGCGAGCGTGATGAGGCGCAGGAAGGTTGAGAAAAGCTCGACGACCCACACGAGCACGTTCATCGGGAAGCTCACGCCCTGCGGGGCGAGGCTCTTGATGTAGCCGATCACGCCGTGAGCCTTGCATCCGTAGTAGATGAAGTACACGAAGGCGAAAATGGCGAGTGCGGCGGTGGAGCCGATTGCGCCGGTGCCGGGCTTCATTCCCGGGATCAGGCCGATCATGTTATTGATCAGGATGAACAGGAAAAGCGAGCACAGGAACGGGAAGTGCTTCTTCCAGTTCTCACCCACGACACCCTTGCCGATATCGTTCTCGACGTACTCGATGATGTACTCGAAACCGTTGACGAAGAAGCCCTTGGGAACCAGGGTCTGCTTCTTCTTGAACACGGTCAGGACGATCAGGAGCACGATCGTGGAGACGATCAGCCAAAACGAGTACTGCGTGATGCCGCAGCTCAGATCGCCCACGACAGGGGTGGAGCTGAACTCGCTGACCAGATGATTAATCTCATCAGGCAGCTTTTCAAAAATTTCCACGACTTACCTTTCGACCTCATGAGGATCTCGCAGCGCCTTGGCGACACGAACCGCGCAGGCGGCCATAAAGGCCACGAAGCCGATCGCCTCGCCCAGGAGGAACATGCGAAATGCCTCTCCGAACAACACAAACACAACCAAGGTAAAGACGAGCAGGGCGATTGCCGAGACCGCCAGACTCACCATACCCTTGAGCATGTCCGCATTCTGTTTATCGTCAAGAACCGGCTTGATCGTAAAGACAAAGGGAAGGAAGGCAATTGCGCCCGCGATGGCACCTGCAACGATAGCGAGCAGATCGGCTATCTGAAACACTGGCGTCCTCACTTTCCTTTTTAACGCTTCACAGAACAGTTCCCGCCAAACATTGGTGACTATTGTACGAGCCAATCGTTAAAGTACAACCGAAAAAGCATCGGTTAATACGCACCTGTTCGTTTTCTTAAGACCTTCTTTATGCCGCAGGTACGGTAATACGTTTTTCTCGAACCCTGCAGGGCAAAACGTCCGTTAACAGGAGTGCGCGCGGTCGCCTTTTGTTCGTCCGCGCGCACCGTTTCTTCGCATTTGCAGCCGCGGCCGTTTAGCCCAGCGACTAGAGCGTGCCGTAGATGCGGTCGCCGGCGTCGCCGAGGCCGGGAACGATGTAGGCAGCCTCGTTGAGATGGTCGTCGATGGCGCAGGTATAGATATGCACATCTGGGTCCTTCTCGGTCAGCGACTTGAGGCCCTCGGGAGCCGCGACGATGCACAGCATGCGGATGTCCTTGACACCGCGCTCGCGCAGGTAGCTGATGGCCATCTCGGCCGAACCGCCCGTGGCAAGCATGGGGTCGACGACCAGGCAGATGCGCTGGTCGATATCCTTGGGCATCTTGCAGTAATACTCGTGCGGCTCGTGGGTGACCTCGTCGCGCTCCATGCCGATGTGGCCCACGCGAGCGGAGGGCACCAGGTCGAGGATGCCGTCGACCATGCCAAGGCCCGCACGCAGGATGGGCACGATGGCGAGTTTCTTGCCGGCAAGCTGTTTGAACGTGGCGGTAGTGATGGGGGTCTCGACCTCGACGTCTTCCATAGGCAGGTCGCGCATGGCCTCGTAGCCGTCAAAAAGCGCGAGCTCGCGCACGAGCTGGCGGAACTGGTTGGTGCCGGTGTTTTTGTCGCGCAGGATCGACAGCTTGTGCTGGACGAGCGGGTGATCGACAAGCGTCACGCGGGACGCATCGTAGGTGACGGTCATGGGTTGATTGCCCCTTTCGTTGCGGCCGCAAAACGGCCTTGCTGACAAGGCGCGCAGCAATGTTGCCGCCGCACGCCATGCATTAGTTTAGCGGTTTGTTGTATCGAGCAGCCCATCGCAGCCCTACTGTGCGGTACTGAGCGAGCGCCTGACTGCATCACGCCAGCCCGCAAGGTTTTGTTCGCGGCGCTCGGCGGACATGTGGGGAAGGAAGGTCCTAACGATCTGGGCATTTTGCTCCAGCTCTTCCAGGTCTTCCCAATAGCCGACGGCAAGACCCGCCAAGTACGCGGCACCGATTGCCGTGGTCTCCACCGTCTCGCATTGCAGCACGGGGATATCCAGCAGGTCGGCCTGGAATTGCATGATGAACTCGTTGCGCGAGGCACCGCCATCGACAGACAGGCGCTCAATCGAAAGCCCCACGTCCTGCTCCATGGCGCGCAGCACGTCGTAACTCTGATATGCCATGGATTCGCAGGCGGCACGTACGATGGTCGCACGGCTCGAGGCGCCGGTCAGACCGCACACGATACCGCGAGCATGCGGGTCCCACCAGGGAGCACCCAAACCCGCAAAGGCGGGAACGAAGTAGCAGCCCTCGTTGTCGCTAATCGAAGCGGCGAGTTGTGCCGACTCGCTCACGCTCGAGATGATGCCCATGTTGTTGCGAAGCCAGTTCATCGTTGAGCCGGCGGCAAAAATAGAGCCCTCGAGCGCATAGCTGACTTTGCCGTCCGCAGCGATACCGATGGTGGAGACCAGGCCATTCTTGGATTCGACGATCTCGTCGCCGGTGTTCATGAGCATAAAGCAACCCGTGCCATAGGTGTTTTTGGTCTGGCCGGGACGGAAACAGCAGTGGCCGAACAGCGACGCCTGTTGGTCACCCGCCACGCCCATGATGGGCGGCATGTTGGTCATGATGTCGCTCGCGACGCGGCCGTAGTCGCCCGAGCTCCAGCGAACCTCGGGCATCATGGAACGTGGAACGTCAAAGAGTGCCAGCAGGTCGTCGTCCCAATCGAGCGTATGGATATTAAAGAGTGCCGTGCGGCTGGCATTGGTGTAGTCGGTGGCAAAGACCTGGCCGCCGGTGAGGTTGTAGATGAGCCAGGTGTCGATGGTGCCAAACATGAGGTCGCCCGCCGCCGCGCTTTCGCGTGCGCCGTCGACGTTGTCGAGAATCCACTGCACCTTGGAGGCCGAGAAATACGGGTCGAGCGTGAGTCCCGTGCGGGAGCGCACCAGCCCTTCTGCGCCCTGCTCGACAAGCTCGTCGATCAGAGGTGCGGTACGGCGGCACTGCCATACGATAGCGTTATAGATCGGCTGACCGCTCACGCGATCCCAGACCACCGTGGTCTCGCGCTGGTTGGAGATGCCGATGGCGGCAATGCGGTCGGAGTGGATACCGCTCTTAAACTGGACTTCCATCATGACGGCGATCTGGCTAGCAAGGACCGCCATGGGGTCTTGCTCCACCCAGCCGGGACGCGGGAAGCTGGTTTTGACGCTGCGACGTGCCTGCGCGACGATGCATCCGTACTCGTCGACGATGGTCGCAAGTACCGAGGTGGTGCCGCAGTCGAGCGCCATGATGTAGGAACCGCCAAAGTCAAACGAGGCATCTTCCATGCCCAGGCTGCCCAGATTCAACGACATCGCTTAAACCTTTCTATTGCATCGGGTCGGACAGGACCCGTTCGATCTCTGATGCGGGAAGTGCGCCTTGGCGCAGGATCTGGAGCTCGCCGTGCTGAAACGACACGATGGTCGAGGCGTCGCGACACGGGGTCTCACCGGCGTCGACGGCAACATCGACCCCCTCCAGGATGCGACCCTCCACCGTGATAAAACTTGCCGGCGCGGGCGCGCCATGCGTGTTGGCGCTGGTGCAGGCAAGGGGGCTGCCACAGGCGCGAATGAGCGCCTGCACCACGGGCGAGGCCGAAGCGCGAAGTGCCACCGTGTCGTCGGCAGCGCGCATAAAGGTCGGCACGCAGGGGGCTGCCTTGACCACGATAGTCAGGGCTCCCGGCCAGCATCGTCGCGCGAGTATGCGGGCATCTTCCGGGATATCCACGCCATAGCGGTCGAGTGCTTCGACGCCATCGACCAGCCAAGCGACGGTTTGCGTGAGTTCACGTTGCTTGAGAGTGAAGATACGGCGATAGCCGGTGCCGAGCGCAGGGACTGCGGCGCCATTGACGGCAGCCTGCGGATCGCGCGGCCACGATGGGAATTCGCTTGTATCTTGGGGCACGGCGTCCGAGAAGGCGTTGACTGCCACGGCGACACCGTAGACGGTCTCGGTCGGGATCAAAGCCAGGCCGCCGCGGCCGAGCACCTCGGCCGTGCGCTCGACGGCAAGCCGATGCGGCTCGCGCGTTCCCTCGTATACCCGATAGACCGTCTGCATGTGTATGCCAGCCCCTTACGCTCTGGTGCAAGTTTGTTTACTGTGGGGCATTCTCGCACGAAACGTTCAACCTATTTGCCCAGAGCGCATGTTGGTTTGGTGAGCGGCTCTAGTAGTCGGTGAAAGTGAGGGGGTTATTGGACTGCGACGAACTTCTTTGGCCTGCCGGCGTGGCGTTCTTGGGCGGCGTAGCGCTCGATGCTGCCTATCGTTATCATCCGACGGCCGTCGACGAGTTCAACATCGAGCTTTCCGGCTTTGACCAGCGCGGTAATCCGCGGAGCGGAGACTTTGAGGTCCAGCGCTGCGTCTTTAAATGTTCGGCACGCCGCTTCCCGAGCGTCCTCGTGGTCGATTTCGACTGAAAGGGCCACGACCTCGGCCGAGCGTTCGTACCCTGCCGGAGTCAAACCGTTGTTGAGGTCGTCGGCCAAAAACGCCATCAGCGCCTCGGTGGCATGGGCAATCGCTTCTTCGCGCGTATCGCCATCGGCAAAGGCGCCGGGAATCTGCGGGAAGCTAGCGCAGTAACCATCGTCTTCTTTTATGAGAACGCAGTCATAGGTAAATCGCTGCCTCATTTTGCCTCCAACTACCATCCAGCTTGGCGACGAATACTTGCCCACGTGCCCTTCTTTGGTCGATCACCACCAGAGCCGTTCACGGTGACAACGCGGTCACCAGAAACATACTTAGCATGACTACCGACTTGCGCGACCTTCACGAATCCATCGTGCTTGAGTAGGGCAATGATTTCCCGAAAGGTAGGAGGTTGCATGGGCCGACCTCTTTCAGCCGTCCTAATTATAAACTACTTTATAATTTTTGCTAACCAGTTAATAAATATTACTGGCGCTGTTTGGGCTCGGTGACGATGGCTCGGACGATGCGGGGGCGATCGGTGAGGTCGTGGACGATGCGCACGTCCGACAGACCCGCTTGGCGGCAGAGCTCGGCCGCAGCGTCGAGCGCGCCCTCGTAGAGCTCGCAGGCAAAGAGGCCGCCGGCGCGCAACATGTAGGGCGCCGCGTTGAGCAGGCGGCGGAAGATATCGAGGCCGTCGGCGCCACCCTCGAGCGCCAGATCGGGCTCAAAGTCCTTGACCTCGTGCGGCAGCGAGCGCATGACATCGGTGGGGATGTAGGGCGGGTTGGAGACGAGTACGTCAAAGGTGCCCCACTCTTCGCGGGGAATGGAGCTCACCAGGTTTGTGAGGCTGAAGGCAACCTCGTCGGACGTGAGGCCAAGCGCATCACGGTTCTTGGTAGCAAGGTCGATGGCGCGCGGCTCGATATCGGTAGCAGTGCAGGTAACGTGGCCGCGGCGCTCCCAGGCAAGGGAGAGCGAAATGCAGCCCGTGCCGCAGCCGACCTCGAGAACGCGGGCAGTGCGGGGCTCAGCTGGGGCAGATACGTTGGCCTCGGCGGCATCTTGCGCGGGAGTCGCCTGTTGGTCGTTGTCCTCAATGGCGATGCCGTATTCGTCGAGCTCGGGCTCGGGGGTTTCCATGGCCTCTGCTTCTGCCGCTTCGGCTTCTGCCGCCTGCGCGGCGGCTTCCTCGGCCTCGCGATCGGCCAGTTCCTCGGCATAAGCGCGACTGCCCAGCACATCGCCGCCTAGCGCCGCCTCGTCGGCAGCTGTGAGGTTGGCGGCACGGCGCTCGGCCGTCGCTCGCTCGTCGGCCAATGCGGCCTCGGCCTTGCGTGCCTCCTCGACCTCATCGTTCCAAGGCAGCTCAACACGCTGACGGGCAGCGGCCTCGGGGCTCAGTACCTCGGCATCCAGATAATTGAGGACTTCCTCGACGAGCATCTCGGTCTCGGGGCGCGGAATGAGCACACCGGGGGCGCACGCGACGTCGATCATGCGAAACTGCGTGCTGCCTGTGATGTATTGCAGCGGCTCGCCCTTAGCGCGGCGGACAACGGCCGCATGCATGGTCTCGAGCTGGGCCGCGTTAAGCGTCTCGTCCATACGCATATATAGGTCAATGCGCGCCAGGCCCGTGGCGGCGCACAGCAGCCACTCGGCAGAAAGACGGGGATGCTCCTCGCCGCGCTCGGCCAGGTACTCCTTGGTCCACTCGAGACAACGCTTGATGGTCCAGATCTCGTTTGCCATGGGGCCCTCCCCTCTTAAGCGCCGGGCGGCGCGCGAATGTCGGAGCAGATTGTAAGCGAGGCCAGCGCCTGGCAAGGGACGATTGAAGGCGATTATCGAGAATCAGCCCAGAATTTTGCTTGGAGCCCACCTGAAGTGTTCATTCGTCGACGTCTAAATCTGCATCCGTCAAGTTTTTGGCAAGGTTGCCCCAAAACTGACCAATATCTAACCAAACGCTTGCCACATCGCTTGACGCGCGACACGCCAAAATTCGCCCCACGACTTCTTGAACGATATTTTGAGCAATATTTTCGATAGCGGACTTATGCCGTCAATTACCTTAAGCAGGTAAGCAGCTCAAATGACATCACAGCCGACTGAATAAAATATCAAGGCAATGTCACCAATGACTCCCTACGGATCATTTGACAACCAAGGAAACGCCGATGTTTTGGCAATGTCAGCGAGCGACGTCCAGAGCGAACAAGTTGGCATGAAAAAGGCAAGGCATAGACCTTCTGGTCATGCCTTGCCTTTTGAATGACAAATTGTCGCTCTGGGCGGCGCGCAGCGTCGAGCAGTTACGGCGTTTGGTAAAACGCCGTAACTTAAACAGCCTGTGCCAGCTTCTCGGCACGCTCGGCGGCGGCGAGCGCCTCGATGACGGTGCCGAGCTGGTCGCCCAGGAGGACGCCATTGTAGGTGGAGTTGAAACCGATGCGGTGATCGGTCACGCGGTCCTGGGGCTGGTTGTAGGTACGGATCTTCTCGGAACGGTTGCCGTGGCCGATCTGGCTCTGGCGCTCGGCACCGAGCTCTGCCTGCTGCTTCTCGAGCTCCATCTCGTACAGACGGGCGCGCAGCATCTGCATGCAGACTTCGCGGTTCTGGATCTGGGAGCGCTGTTCCTGCGACTGCACCACGGTGTTGGTGGGCAGGTGGGTGATGCGCACGGCGGAATAAGTGGTGTTAACGCACTGACCGCCAGGACCGGAGGCGCAGTAGGTGTCGATGCGCAGGTCGGACTGGTTGATCTGGACGTCGATCTCCTCGGCTTCGGGAAGTACGGCGACGGTCGCCGTGGAGGTCTGGATACGGCCCTGGGACTCGGTCTTGGGAACGCGCTGGACGCGGTGCACGCCGGACTCGAACTTCATGACGGAGTAGACGCGGTCGCCCTCGACCTTGAACTCGATGGACTTAAAGCCGCCGGCCTCGCTGGGGCTGGAGTCGAGCACGGTGGTCTTCCAGCCGCGCGACTCGCAGAAGCGCTGATACATCTTGTACAGATCGCCGGCAAAGATAGCCGCCTCGTCGCCACCAGCGGCGGAGCGAATCTCGACGATGGTGTTCTTGTCGTCGTTGGGGTCGCTCGGGATGAGCATGTACTTAATGTCTTCCTCGAGCTGGGGAAGCTTGGCCTCGTTTTCGGAGATGTCCATCTGGAGCATCTCCTTCTCATCGGCATCGGTAGTATCGTGGAGCATTTCCTTGGCAGCCTCGATGTCATCGAGCGCGCCGATGTACTCGCGCGAGGCAGCGATGAGGTCGGACTGGTGCGCGTACTCCTTGTTGAGACGCGTGAACTCCTTGATATCGGAAGCGACGGCCGGGTCGGAAAGCTTTTTCTCGAGCTCCTCGTAGGCCTTGATGATCTTTTCGAGCTTGTCGCGCATGACGGGACTCCTTTATATGCGTGAAGGTGAAAATCGGCAGAATTGATGGGGCGCACGGCGCCATTGCGGGGGTAAGTCCAGCTAGAGCATGTCGATCTTCAGATACATGCGCATCCCTTCGCGTACGGGGTACATAGTTGCGGTCTAACCCATACATGATAGCGTGCGCAGGCAAACCTGCATATAACCCGCACGGAATCCGACAAAGGGAGAGTCCCTTTGTCGGATTCTAGAGCGTATGGAGCAGGGCGATGAGGAAGCGAACACCCTGGAGGTAGGCGCGGCGGGTGATGCGCTCGTTGGTGCCGTGGACGCCGCGGTCGCACTCGTCATCGTCGACCACAAACGCCGAAAAACGAATGCATTCGGAGCAAATGTGCTGGTAGTTGGCAGCGTCGGTCGCGCCGATCACGGTCGAGGGGACAATCGCCAACGGCTCGGATGATCCGTTTTCCTCCGTCCCCTTTGGATCGCAGAAATAGCGGGCGGCGATGGAGCGAACCGCCTCGAGGCCGGGACCACCGATGCGCGGGGACGGCGAGGGCTCGGAGCTGCCGGGGCCCAGCTCCACTTCGACACGACCGGCAAGGTCCGCCCCGGCAACCGCCTCACGGCAGCGCGCCACAACGTCGGCCACACTCGTGCCCTCGAGCATGCGGAAATTGATACTGGCCCACATATCCTGCGGCATCACGTTAGCACCGGTGCTACCGCCCTCGATTTGGGTCGGTGCACAGGTGGTGGTCACGAGCGGATAGAGCTTCTTGCTGGCAAGGCACTCGCGCACGATGGCGTCCTTGTTGGAGGCAATCTCGTCGGCCGTGCAGAGTCCCAGCTCGACGAGCTGTGCGACAAGCAGGTCCGTGACGCGCGTCGGCCATTCGATATCGCAGATTGCGGCGATGGCACGGCCGAGCACCTCGAGCGACGTGCCGCCGTAGGGGTTGGAAGAATGTCCGCCCTCGCTACGCGTCCTCAACACGATATCGGCGTAGCCCTTCTCCGCGAGATCGGCATGCATAAGCCAGCCCTCGCCCGCGCCGTACTCGGCAGCCGGAACGATGCGGTAGTCGCCCTCGTCGATCAGGTACTCAAGCTCAATGCCGCGCTCCTCGAGCGCGCGGCCGATGGCGCCTGCGCCGTACTGCGTCGTCTCCTCGTCCTGACCAAAGGCCAGGAGCAGCGTGCGCTCGTGCTGCCAACCGTGCGCCAGCGCATACTCAACCGCCTCGAGAATACCTGCGACCTGGTCTTTCATGTCGATGGCACCGCGGCCCCAAATGTAGGCGTCGTCCACGTGCCCGCTAAAGGGGGCGTGCGTCCAGTCGGCCTCGGTACCCGGCACCACGGGGACCACGTCCATGTGGCCCATGAGCATAACGGGCTTGAGAGCAGGGTCGGAGCCGACAAGCGTCACCAACAGCGAGTGGTCGATAAGCTCGACCTCGCCCGCCGCAAACACGCGCGGCCAGGCCTGCTGCATATAGGCGCGCAGGTCGTCGAAGGGCTGCCAGTCCACCGCCTCGGCATCCATGCTCGAAATGGTCGGAAACGACAGCACGCGGCCCAAGCGCTCGCACGCGCCGGCCTCGTCTATATCGGCAAAATCATCCTCATGCGCAAAGAAGCGCCAAACCTCGGCCATGACATCCTTTCGATTGTGATGACGAGGGCCGCCCCACCGGAGCGGCCCTGCCACATAAGCGTTTGCAATCGGTTATTTGTCCTCGAGATAACGCGAGAGGAACTCGCGGGTGCGCTGGTGTTTGGGATTGCCAAAGAGCTCGGCCGGCGCGGCGTCCTCGAGTACCACGCCCTTGTCCATAAAGACCACGCGGTCGGACACGGTTCGGGCAAAGGCCATCTCATGCGTGACGACGACCATGGTCATGCCGTCGGCAGCGAGCTTGCGCATGACCTCGAGCACCTCGCCCACGATCTCGGGGTCGAGCGCTGAGGTCGGCTCGTCAAACAGCATGATCTGCGGATTCATGCACAGGGCACGAGCGATGGCCACGCGCTGCTTTTGACCACCGGACAGGCGACCCACGGCGGCGTGCGCGAACTTTTCGAGTCCCACGCTGGTCAGATGCTCCATCGCGACCTTCTCGGCCTCGACCTTGCTCATCTTTTTGAGCGTGACGGGCGCGAGCGTGCAGTTGTCGAGCACGTCCATGTTGTTGAACAGGTTGAAGCCCTGGAACACCATGCCGATGTCCTCGCGCAGTTTATTGATATTGCAGCGCTCGGCCGTGAGGTCCTGGCCGTGGAACCAGATGTGGCCCGCGTCCGGGGTCTCGAGCAGGTTGAGGCAGCGCAGGAAGGTCGACTTGCCCGAGCCCGAGGCGCCGATGATGGTGACGACCTCGCCGGGATTGACGGACAAGTCGATGCCCTTGAGTACCTCGAGCGAGCCAAAGCTCTTGCGCAGGCCCTCGACGCGGATAAGCGGCTCTTGGTTTTGCACGGCTGCCGCAGTGCCGGTAGTGGCGGTATCTGCCATGATGATTCTCCTCGTCTTAAGCCTAGTTAGAGCTGGGCAGCGTGGCCGGAGCCTCGGCGCCGAGCTTTTTGCCAAAGGCCTCGAGCAGGCGGCTCGCCACGAGCGTCAGGATCAGATAGACCACAAGCGCCACGCAGTAGACCTCCATCTGGCGGTAGTACACGCCGGCGACGGTGGTGGTGGCGTACATGAGGTCGAACACGCCGATGACCGAGAGCACCGACGAATCCTTGATGTTGATGATGAGCTCGTTGGTGAGCGCCGGGATCGCGTTTTTAATACCCTGAGGGAACACGACCTTGCGCATAGCCTGCCACTGCGACAGGCCCAGCGAGCGCGCAGCCTCGGCCTGGCCGGGATCGATGGACTCGATGCCGCCGCGCAGGACCTCCATCATGTAGGCGGTAGAGTTGAGCGAGATGGTGACGAGGCCAGCAGTGAAGGTACTCCAGATCTGGTTGGCCTGGGCGGTCTCGAAGCCCATGCCGCGCAAAACGGTGAAGCCCGCGTAATAGATGAGTAGGCCCTGGACCATCATGGGCGTGCCGCGCACGACGGTGGAATAGACGGTCGCAAACCCGCGGCCAATGCTCTTAAAGAAACGCACCAGGTCGTTGTCGACGCGGTCGAAGGTCTGGGTGCGCAAGAACACAAAGAGCAGCGCCAAGAAGAAGGCGATGACGGTGCCGAAGGTGGCAAGCGCGATGGTGATCTCGATGCCGCGGATAAAGAAGTCGCCGCTCTTGTAGGTCATGTAGACCAAGCTCGACAGAAAGTCGCTGGGGTTGGAGTCCGAGACAATGCTCACCTGCACCAGGTCGATAAACGACATGACGCAGCGGTCGATAAAGAAGATCGCCGCGATGGCAACCACGACATGGCTGCCCAGGCGCGCGCCGCGACGGCAACGCTCGGATGCAAACGGCGACTTTTGGCGATAGTCGTTCCAATGCATGAGCTTGGTGACGAGCGCTGCCGCCGATACGACAATCCAGGCCCACAGAATCGCCCAGAGGCAGTCCTGGAACACGCCCGTGGGCGCCAAGAAGCTCAGCGGCGTGGGGTTGCGCTGGCTAAATGCCAGGCCGAGCGCCGCGATAACGCTCGTGCCCAGATACACATAACGGTGGTCGGCCTTGATAAAGGAGGCCAGACGATTGATAGCTTTCATGCTGCCTCCCTATGCCGGCTGACGGTCGAGGCACGCGTCCCACATTTGGTCGCGCTCCTCTTGGCTGACGCCCTTGAGCGTCTTATCGATAAGTTTGAGCAGCTTGTCCGAGCCCTTGCGGCAGCCGACGTTTGTCGTAACCTCCTGCTTAAAGCCCTCGCCCTCCGCAAAGCGAATGGGCACGATGCCCGGGTTTTGGGCCATATAGCCCTTCTCGTTTTCGGTGTTGTAGGTCACGGCGTCACAAGTGCCCTGCAGCAGGTTCGAGAACACCGTGGGTACCGAATCGACCGGATTTTTGTGGACGACGCCCGGGATCTCGTCAATGACGGTGTCGAGCATCGTGTCCTTTTGGCCGAGCACCGTGGCGCCGCTAAAGTCGCTGAGCTTGGTCGCGTTTTGGTAGGGCGAGCCCTCTTTTACAAACAGGCCAAAGTAGCCAATGAAGTACGGGTCGGAGAAGCCGACGGACTCCTCGCGCTCGGGCGTGGCGCTCATGCCGGCGATGATGAGATCGATCTGGCCGTTGTTGAGCGAATCGATAAGGCCCGAGAAGCTCTGCTTGACGGCAACAGGCTCGCCGCCGAGGGCCTTGCAGACGATCTTGGCGATCTGCACGTCGTAGCCGTCGGCATAGGCGCCCTGCACATTGTCGATGGGGATGGTGTACTCACTGGCCTCGGAAACCTGCCAGTTGTACGGGGCGTAGGCCGCCTCCATGCCAATGCGGATCTTATCCTTGCCGATAACGGAATCGGACAGGTCATCGCGACCGCCGCCCGTCGTGGGCTGGACCACTTCCAGCGTGGACGGACGCTGGCAGCCGGCAAGCGCGCCGGCGACAACGGTTGCGCTCGCAGCGAGGGCGCTACCCAAAAAGATGCGACGGCTGCACACCGGCTGGGTATACGCGTCGCGCTGTAGTCGAGGTTGCATCTGGTGCCTTCCTGTTTTGCTTTGCTGACAATAAAACAGGATATACGCCCGCAACCAGCAACGCGGCATGTGCGCGAAAAATTAATAGACACACGGGGACGATTGGCGCAAAGCAACCTGTCCCCCATGCACCAAACCCTTGACGGAAACGGCGACGCCGATGTTTTGACAATGTCAGCGAGCGCCACCCAGAGCGAACAAGTTGGCATGAAAAAGGCAAGGCATAGACCTTCTGGTCATGCCTTGCCTTTTGAATGACAAATTGTCGCTCTGGGCGGCGCGCAGCGTCGACCGGTCCGCCGTTCGTTAGAACGGCGGAACCACTAGAGCAGGGTGACGCTAAAGGAACGGGTGTCGGTAGCGCCCGGCGCCAGCGTAATGGTGTTGACCTTGTGCTCAAAGACATCGTCCTCGGTGTCCATGGTGGTGTGGCCGGTCCAGGGCTCGAGCGCCACAAACGGAGCGTCGTTGGCGGCAGACCACACGCCGATGTACTTAAAGCCCTCAAAGTCGATCTTGACGCCGTGGCCCGACTTGCGACCGCGCAGCGTGAGCGTAGAGCCCGGGGTATCGGTGAACATGATGGCGTCGTTATCGAAGCTACGGTGCGTGATGGGCAGCACGTCCGAGTTATCGGGGGCCTTGTAGCTGCCCTCGAACGTCATGAGGCCATCGGGCGTGATGATGGGGGCCTCGTTGGTCCAAGCCTCGGTAAATGCCAGCTCGTAATCCTCGAACGTCTCGTCCTCGGCACCGGGGGCGGGCACGTTAAATGCAGGATGGCCGCCCACCGAGAACGGCAGGGCCACGTCGCCGGTGTTGGTGACGGCAAAGGTCTGGGTAAGCGTGGCGTCGCCGATTAGGGCATAGGTCATGTTGAGCTTAAAGTGGAAGGGGAAAGCCTTGAGCGACTCGGGCGTGTCGGTGATCTCGTAGGTGACGGACGAGCCGTCCTCGGAGACCTCGACCAGCTTGTGCTCGACGATGCGCGCGAGGCCGTGGCGCGGCATCTCGCAGGTGCCAGCCGCAGACGTCGCCGTGTTGTTGCGCAGCGAGCCCACGATGGGGAACAGAATGGGCGCGTGCTTGCCCCAAAAGGCCGGGTCGCCCTGCCACAGATACTCGTTGCCGTTGAGGGCAAGGCTCGTGAGCTGGGCACCCATGGAATCGATGGCCGCGGTGAGGCCGCCGCGCTTGATGGTAGTGACGGTGGACATGCTACTTCCTCCAAAAGTAAACAACAGTGTCGAGGGCTATTGTCCCACTCTTGGCGGCGGGGTTGAGCGACAGGTGCAGTTATTGAGCAATAGCGTAAAGGTCAAACCCGCCCTGCGGCGTGCTATCGACCGTATCGGGCGCCTGTGAATTAAAACTCACCGGAACCATGCGCTTTGAGGCACGGTAACGCGTGCCGTCGGTGGCGACGGGCGGCTCATCGACCGTGAGCTCGTAGTCGCCGGGCTTGAGCTCGATGCCGTCACCTTCGGAATTGACGTATTGGTACTCGTCGATTGCTTGTCCCTTGAGCGTGCGGCCCACGATATGGATGAGCATCTGGCTGTCGCCGCGGGCGGTGTCCCATGTCGCACCGTCCTTGACCTCGACCGACACATGCACCGAGCGCGTACGGCTGAGCGATTGCTCGACAGACATCTCGACCTTGGCGGCGTCTTTGCGCTGTTGCTCCACGTGACTCCAGACATTTCCGATCGCCGAGCAAGCGATGACGCCGGCCATAAAGGCGATGAGAATGGGGCCGAGCGGAGAGCGACGGCCCGCGTCTTCCTCGCGAGCCAGGTTAGGGCGATGGGTGGGGGCGGGCGCCTGGGCACCCTGCGCGGGCACGTCGAGTATGCTGAAGGATGCCGTGCTGCCGGGGTCGATGGTATGGCGCGGCTGTGGGGTCTTTGCCGGCGAGATCGACATATCAGCCGGCTCGCCGAGCGTGGCCGTGGCATCGGCCTTCGCCTCGTCGGCCTCGGCCTGGGCCCAGGCCTGTTCAAAGGTCAGGGACTCGGCGGCATCGGAGGCGGCGTCAGGCTCGACAGCGGTATCGTTGCCGGTCTCGTCCTCGTCGCTCGACATGTCACACGGCGCGGGCTCGTCCCACTCTTCGTCCGGAGCCTCGCCCTCGCTATACCACCATTCAAAGTTATCGATATCCATACGGGGCGCCCCCTTGGCCTCGCAAATAAACACTTGCTAGCCTTATACCCCCAGATGGCACAGGAGCTCGCCGGCACAGACAGGAAAAGCGTCACAACATTCGACGCTTTTCCTCGTTTTCGAGATTTTCATCGAATGTTGTGACGGTTTGGGCGGCAGCCATGCCGCGAATGTGACAAAGGGACTGTCCCTTTGTCACATCTGGAGGGTAACGGGGATTTGGATGCAGCAAAAGTCCTCTTGGTGGGACTCGTCGTAGCTCGTGGTATCGAGGTAGCAAAAGTCGAAAGCGTTGCCAACGGGCTGGAGCGCGTGCTCGTCCATGCAGGCAACGATGGCGCGGATGCCCTCGGGCTCGTACGGCATACCCCAGCGGCTCATGCACAGGTATGTGCCCTCGGGCAGCACCTCGATGCCGATCTCTGCCAGCTCGGCGGGATCGCTCGGCAGCAGTTCCTCGACACCGCGCGGCAGCACGGCAAAGGAGCCCGCGCCGGCGATAGGGTCGTCGGAATGCAGCGCCTCGCGACGCAGCATGGCGCCCCAACCGCGCATGGGGCGCGTGCCCGTCAACGTACGCATGCGCAGGATTGCCCGCATGAGCGTAGGGTGCAGCATCGAGCGGCCGCGCTCGATATCGCCCGGAAACTCCTCAAAGACCACGTAGCGACGCTCGAATTGCTTGAGCTCCGGCTTGCCCTCGCGCTCGCGCCAGTAAACCGCCTCGTCGTAAAAGCTTAGACGCTCCTGTACGCTCGCGCGCTCGGCTTTGAGCCCGGCAATCTGCTCATCGAGCGCCTGCACCCGCGAGCGCAGGTGATCGGTCATCTCGCCAATGTCGAACGTCGAGGTCAGGCGGTCAATCTCGTCGAGTTCGAGCCCCAGGTCGCGCAGCATGCAGATCAGACGCATGAGCGGGATCTGCGTGGGCGAATAGAAACGGTAGCCCTTTTCGTTCACCACGGCGGGTTTAAACAGACCGATCTTGTCGTAGTAGATGAGCGTTTGGCGCGAAACGTTAAACAAGCTCGCCATCTCGCTAATCGCATACATGCCCGTCTGCATAGGTCCTCCCGACACATCCCTTTTGCGCACAAAGCCCGCCGCCCACAGGGGCAGCGGGCTCAAACACTACTCGTATCCTACCCTAAAGACGCCTATGACCAGCGCTTATAGTTTGCACATGACACGCCGACGGCCTCGAGCGCCTTGGCGGCGATGTGATGCACCGCGTCATCGAGCGTGACGGGGCCGTTGTAAAACGTGAGCATGGGCGGCATGAGCATGACGCCCGGTACGCGCGCCAGGCGCGCCATGTTGTCGACATGAATGGCGCTGAAGGGCGTCTCGCGCACCATAAGCACCAGGCGGCGCTGCTCTTTCATCTGCACGTCGGCCGCGCGCAGCAGCAGATTTTCGCTGTAGCCGCTCGCGATGCCGGCGAGGGTCTTCATGGAGCAGGGCGCCACGATCATGCCGTCGACCGGATAGGTACCGCTTGCGATGGCGGCGCCGATGTTCTTGTTGTCGTAGACCACATCGGCGTGTGCGGCAAACTCGTCGAGCGTCATGCCGAGCTCCTGCTCGATGGTGATCTCTCCCCCGCGAGTTACGACAAGCGCCGACTCGGCGCCAGCCTGACGCAGGCATTTGAGACACTCAAGACCCAGCGCGGCACCGCTGGCGCCAGACACGCCAACGACAATACGACGGGGACGGACAGAAGACTCAGGCATGACAACTCCTTACTTAGTTACTCGGTAGGGCTACTTACTAGAAAGCGAGCTCTGCGGCCCACTTGTCCTTGTCGATCTCCATGAACTGCGAGCGGATGAAGTTCTTCTTGAGGTCGAACGGAACCGTGCAGTCGAAGATGGCCTTGCAGGCGATGCCATGCTCGCGGATCGTGGGGTCGAACGCGGGATCGTTGGACGGGTCGAGCACGTGGCAGTGGCAGCCGGGGATGGTGATGAGGTCCACGTCGGCCTGGAAGCGCGTGGTCATGGCCCACATCACGTCGCTCATGTCGAAGATGTCGACGTCTTCGTCAACCAGAATCACATGCTTGAGCTCGGAGAATGCCGAGAAGGCGAGCATGGCGGCGTTGCGCTGACGGCCCTCGTCATTTTTGCTCGACTTCTTGAACTGCATGATGGCAACGAACTTGCCGCCGCCGCAGGGAGCAGCGTGGACGTTGAGCAGGCGGCCCGGGATAGCGGTCTCGACCATCTTGTAGATGGAAGCCTCGGTGGGGATACCGGCCATGGACACGTGCTCGTGCGAAGGGCCGATGCAGCTCTCCATAATGGGGTTGACACGCGTGGTGACGGCGGTGATCTTGATCACCGGGCAGACCTTGGCGCCGCCGGTGTAGCCGGGGAACTCGGGCATGGCGTAGCCGTGGCCGTTGACGTCCTCGTTGATGGTCTCGTCGTGCATGAGGTAGCCCTCGAGCACGTACTCGGCATTGGCAATGCACTTCTGCGGAACGGTGACGCAGTCGGCAAGCTCGACAGCGTGGCCGCGCAGGGCGCCGGCAATTTGCAGCTCGTTGAAGCCGAGCGGTGTGGTGGGAGCCTCAAAACCGCAGCACATGTACACGGCGGGGTCCAAACCGATGGAGATGGAGATGGGCATGTCTTCGCCGCGCTGGCAGTACTCGTCAAAGAACGCGCCCAGGTGACGGCTGCCGGGGGTAATCCACATGGCAAGCTTATCCTTGTCGACGCAGGAGAAGCGGTGGATGGTCACGTCGGACTGGGAGCCGTCGGGGCTCGTGCCGTAGGCGAGGCCCATGGTGATGTAGGGGCCGCCATCGACGGGCGTGTTGGTGGGAGCGGGAACGATCTTGCGCAGGTCAAAGCCCTCGTCGGTCGCCTTGTACACGACCTCCTGACAGTCGACGTGCGCACCCTCGGCGATCTGCTTGGGCGCGATCAGGTTCTCGAAGCGCTTGCCAATCTCGAGGCCCAGGTGCTCCTCGTCCAGGTCGAGCAGGGCGGCAACGCGCTTGCGGCTGGCAAGCATGCCAATGCAGACCTTGGCATCGTCAAAGCCCTTGACGTTGTTGAAGACCATCGCCGGACCCTCTTTGGTCGGACGCATAACGGTGCCGCCAGCACCGACGTGGCGATAGACGCCCGAAACCTCGGCATCGGGATCGACCTGGGTGTCGGTCTCGAGAAGCTGGCCCGGCATCTCGCGTAAAAAGTCGAGCGCGGAGCGCAGGTCGTGGATCTGGGAAGCATCGGTAGTGGACATAGCGTGCTCCTTTCGGGAGAGTGCCCGGCGGCGGGAGTGCCGCCGAGCTGGGTAACGTAGTGGGGCCGCGGCGCTCATAGATGGAGCGCTCGGCCACTCGCAGTTCGAGCACTCGGCTGCTTACAGCCCAAGCGCTCGACCGCTTACATCAGGCCAAAGAGATGGAACCAGGCGGCCTCGACCAGCACGACAATAAAGACGACCGCGGTAAGGGGAATGCCCATGCGCATGGCCTCTTTGGAGGTGTAGCCGCCGGCGTCCTTGCCCTCGCCGATAAGGATCGGCAGGTTATGGAACGGCAGGATGTAGTAGATGTTGATGGACGTGAAGACGATGAGCGCCACGGCGAGCGGGCTCACGCTGGAGCCGGCCGCGAAGCTGATGAACGCCGGCACGCACACGCCGAGCACGGCCATGACCGAGCCCATGAACATGTGGATGATCATGGAAAGCGCGGCGACAAGCAGGGCGAACAGGAAGATGTTCTCGGGCACGGAGCTGGGAAGCACGACATCGGCGATCCAGGCGTTCATACCGGTGGCACCGCCCACGGAGCCCACGGCCATGGCGGCCGTCAGGAACATGAGGGACTTGATGTCGACAGCGTTCCAGCTGGCGGGGGTGAGGACCTCGCCGACGATGGGCATAGCGAGGGCAACGCCGATGGCCAGGGTGACCCAGCCGATGTAATCGCCCGAGACAGTGAGCCACAGCGCGATAGCGATGACAAGCCACACGATGGTGCGGATCTCCTTGACGGAAAGCTTGCCGAGCGCGGCCTGCTTGGCCACGATCTGTTCGCGATCGTAGACGAGTTCCTTGCTGGGCTTAAAGAAGAAGAGGCCCAGGAACAGGGTGCACAGCAGCGCGACCAGCATGGGCACGCTCATGTACAGGAACCAGTCGACGAAGGACGGGCTCATGCCGCCGGCCTCGGCGCTGTACTGCGCGACGAGCGGGTTGAGTGTGGAGTCGCCCGTCAGGAAGAACATGGAGCCCGGGGCAGCAGCGGCAAACACGAGGAAGCCGAGCTTACCCTTGTCGTCGTCACCGTAGCCGGCGGACTCGGCGATGACCGAGACGACGGCGAGGATGAGGAAGGCGCGGGGGAACGGATGCGGGATCAGCAGCGACAGCACAAAGGTGAGCGCGAAGATCGAGATGATGAGCGACTTGGCGTCGCGCACGAACTTGAGCATAAACGCATAGGCGATGCGCTCGCCCAGGCCCGACTCCTTGACCGCGCTGGCGATGAGGTAGGCACCAATGACGAGCCACATGGTGGCTTTGGTCCACGAGCTAAACGTGGAGGCGACCGTCGCCGAGATGCTCGCGGCGCCCGTGTCGTCCACGCACACCTTGAATAGAACGAGCAGCGCGCAATAGAGCAGGCCCACAAAGCCCGGCTGCGCCACACCGCATGCCCAGAACACCACCGTGGCGAGCGTCAGTGCCAGACAGGTCTGACCGCCGACCGTGAGCTCGACCGTCGAGCTCAGCTCCGCCAAAGGAAGAAACTTCACCAGCAAAAAGACAACGATACCCAGCACAAAGCCAATTTCGCGCTTGGTGATCTTAAACGCCTTCTTTTCCGCTTCCATCTCCCCACCTTTCTTGTTGGGGGCGCTCCGGATTCGCAACCACGTTGCCGCTTAAAAAGGGGCGCCCGTTATCGGACGCCCCTTACGTTGCGCTGTGTTGTGGCAATACAGTCAAGCGGGATTTTTGGATGAGAAGCGATCCTCTGGGCAAAAACCGTCACAATCTTCGACGCTTTTCCTCGATTTCGAGATTTTCATCGAATGTTGTGACGGTTTGGATATGGCAAAGGGACTGTACCTTTGTTACATAGCGAGGGCCGTACGGATGGATGGGTCGCTGAGTGCCTCGCGGAGCCAGGGGGCCAGCTGCTCGGGGTGACCCTGCAGGTAGCCTTTGAGCTCGGACGGGGCCACGCGACGCACCTCCGAGATCTCCTCTTGGTTGATATGCAGCTCGCCCGGCTCAACATGGGCTGCGAACACCTCGCACCATTCGCACTCGCAGCGGCCGTCGCCGTGATCCTCGCGATACACCACGTGACCGAGGTGCTTGAGCTGGTCGGGCTCGCGCGCAATGCCAAGCTCTTCGTTGATGCGACGCGCCGTGGCGGCCGCGACGTCTTCCCCGGGGAGCGGATGGCCGGCGCAGCTATCGGCCAGCACCCCGCCCCACAGGCGCTTGAGCGGACTGCGGCGGCAGAGCAGCAGGCGCGCGTCCTCGCCCTGGCCCTCGACCAGAAGCGTCAGAAATGCCTGATGCAGGATGCCCTCGCCGGCATGTGCCTCGATGCGATCGACAGGGCCAAGCGCCTCGCCGGTCGCGGCATCGACCGCCACGACCTCGGCGCCTGCACCGCCCTCATCCCAGCCGGCGCGCAGGATGCGCGCGGCGGCCTCCTCGAGCGCGGCGATGAGCTCCTTGGTGGTAGCGAGCACGCGCTGCAGATCGTCCGCAGTCGCATGCTCCACATGAAAGCCCGTGCTTGCAACTACCGGCACGCCAAAGCGCGTGGCCAGCGCCGCCGCGATATCGTGCGCCGGGATCTCATCTCGATGGCACGGAACGGCCAGGATGCTCACGGTCGCCGTGCGACCGGGCTCAGGGCGCGGAATGGCCTGCGCCGTGGCGCCCAGATGCGCGTACTCCGGCGAGCAGGCGTACACCACCATGCCGCGCGGCGTCACCGTCAACTGGGCCTCGAGCGCAAACTTGCCCTCGCCCACTGCAACCTTTGTCGTGTGCATACCCATGGGATCTCCTGTCGCCCGCGATGTACCTGAGACCATCTTCGCCTGTATTGCGACTATACAGGCAAGCGCAGCCTGCGACAAAGGGGGCAGGCACCTGACACATTCTGTTAGAGTTGCAGGGATTGAATCCCGCTTATTCATGCGACATTGGAGTGACAACCTTGACCGCCGCAACCACGCCTAAAAGTAAGTCAACCGCCGCCGCGCTCTCCCCCGCGCGCACCAAGCTCTGCCTGGCGCTGCTCGTGCTGTTGGGCTTCTCGCTCGGCTGCTCGGAGTTCGTGGTCATCGGCATCGAAAGCGACTTGGCAACGGAACTCGGCGTATCACTTGCCACTGCGGGCCAGCTCATCAGCGTGTTCGCGCTCGTCTACGCTATCGCCACGCCGGTGCTCGCGCTCAGCACGGGGCGATTCCGCCGCTACCAGCTGCTCGTGTGCTACAGCATCGTTTTTGTGCTCGGCAACCTGGTCATGGCGTTGGCGCCCAACTTCCAGGTGCTGTTTATCTCGCGCATTGTCCTGGGCTCCGTCTCGGGCGCACTGCTCGCCGTGGGTGTGACGTACATCCCCGAGCTGCTGTCCCCACAGCAAACCTCACTTGCCATCTCGGTGGTATATGGTGCGTTTTCCGTGGCAATGGTCTTTGTGACCTCGATCGGCAAGTTCGTGGCCGACACGCTCGACTGGCACGTGGCCATGTACGGCACGCTGACCTTTGCCGTTCTGATCTGCGGAGCGCTCGTGGCGTTTATGCCGCGCGCTGGGCAAACCGATGAGCCTGCCACCTTTCGCGAGCAGGCGGGTCTGCTGCGCGAGCCGAGCATCATCACCGGCATGCTCATCTTTTTGTTTGGCGTAGGCTCGGTCTATGTGTTCTACGGCTACGTGACGCCTTATCTTGAGCAGGTGCTGGGTATGGGAACCGTTCAGGCGAGCACCACGCTTATGGCCTACGGCGTGTTCTGCCTGGTCTCGAACATCTTGGGCGGATGGATCGACGCGCGTTTTGGCATGAAGGCACTGCTTGTGACGTTTGTACTGCAGGCTGCGGCGTTACTCGGGCTGTTTGCCGTGGGCGGCACCATGCCGCTCGCGCCGGTCTTTGTCTTTAGCTTGGCGTTGCTCATGTACCTGTTCTCGGTGTCGTGCATCACGCACTTTATGGACGTGGCACGCAGCCGCCATCCCAAGTCGATGGTACTCGCAAGTTCGGTTGAGCCCATGGCGTTTAACGTCGGCATCTCGTTTGGCACCGCAGTGGGCGGCGCCGTGGTAAGCAGCGTTGGCATTGCCTACGTTGGCGCGGTTGGTGCCGCGTTCTCGCTTGTGGCCTGGGCGCTCACGCTGGTGACGATTAAGCTGGCTCGCTGGGAGCGCAAGCGGGCGAGAGCGTAAGCACAGATGCGATACTCGAGCTCGATGATGGCGATCGAAAGGAAACCGCATATGCAACGCGTACTGTTTATCTGTCATGGGAATATCTGCCGCTCGACGATGGCTGAGTCGGTGTTTACCGAGCTCGTGCGCCGCGCTGGGCGCGAGGCGGAGTTTGTCATCGATTCCGCAGCGACCTCAACTGAGGAGATCGGCAACCCGCCGCATCATGGCACGGTCGCCAAGCTGCGCGAAGTCGGGATTCCCGTCGTTGCGCACCGTGCCCGCCAGGCGCGTCGAGCAGAGTATGGCAACTGGGACCACATTGTCTATATGGATGCTGAGAACACGCGTGGCCTGCGTCGCATCTTTGGCGACGACCCCGACGGCAAGATTACGCGCTTGCTCGATTGGACCGGGCGCCCCGGCGACGTGGCCGATCCCTGGTACACCGGCAATTTCGATGCCACCTACCGCGACGTGCTCGCCGGTTGCGCCGCTATGCTCGAGCAGCTGTAGGAAAGCGAGGTCGCAGGCCACGCCTTCGGCGCGAAACGAGCGTGGATAATCTCCCGCATGAAAAATGAGCGTGGATTTTCTCCCACTTTGAGCATTCAAGTGCGCTCTAAACGGGAGAAAATCCACGCTCACCTATTCGTCGACGATCTCGGCAAGCCAGACGTTGAGGGTGTCGACCTCGGGGCAGCAGAACTTTGCCGTACCAGGCTCGTTGCCAGGCACGGTTCCGCCATAGCGCAGGATATCGATATAGGGAAAGCCCACATGGCAGGCCATGGCGCACATCTTGCCGCGGTCTCGGTCGAAGTCAAAAACGTCGCCCGGCTTGTGACCATGGTGGCAGCGGCACGCACCTAGCTGGTCCACGCAGCTCACGCGGATACGCGGACGCTTGCCACGCGGCGCGCCGAGCGGCTTGTTCTCGCCCGCAGGCTTGACGCCGCCCTCGCCAGCATTACTCATGGTCGATCACGTCCAAGCAGGCCTCGATGGGCAGGCCGGCCGACTTGTCCTCTTGATCGGCATTGCGCTCGATAAGCTCAGCCACCACACGCATGGCATCGGACGTCGCGCGCTGCAGACTCCAACCTGCCATAACGCGGCCCATGAGCACCGCCGAGAACGTATCGCCCGTACCCGGGAAATAGACCGGAATGAGCTCAAAGGGAATCGTGAAGTACTCCCCCGCCACATGGTCGTAACCGATAACCGCGTTCGTGCCATTTACCACGGCGCTCGTAATGACCACCGACTTGGCACCCAGCTCGCGCACGGCGTCCACAAGGGCGCGGGCCTCATCGGGCGTGATCTGCTCTGCAATAGGCGTATCGGCGAGCAGACAGGCCTCGGTGTAGTTGGGCACCGCGTAGTCTGCGCACTCCAGCAGGTGCCGCATAAGACCAATCGTGGACTCGGGCACACCGGCATAGAGCTTGCCGTTGTCGCCCATGATGGGATCGACGAACACCTTGGTGCCCTTTTGCGCGCGGCGGTGGCAAAAGTCCGAGATGATACGCGTCTCTTCCTCGGTCACGATAAAGCCGGTCGAGATGGCGTCGAACTCAAAGCCGAGCTCCTCCCAGATGGCGAGGCTCTGGCGCACGTACTCGGTGGTGTCGTGGATGTAGAACTTGGGATAGTTGAGCGTATCGGACACAAGTGCCGTCGGCAGGTTATGGATACGGTAGCCCATGTGCGACAGCACCGGCAGCATGGCGGAAAGCGCGACCTTGCCGTAGCCGCACATATCGTTAATCAGCAGCAGCTGAGTATTCTTCATGAGGGTCTCCCTTGTTTCGGGCGCGGCGCGGCAGCGCCACAGTGCGACTAAGTGTAGCGCAGGGGACGTTGTGAACGGGCGCTGGCACCGCAGAGGACGAATTGTTGCGGAAAGGTTACGGGAAGGAGGAAGTTAGTCGTTGGGGACGTTCTTAAATGACTAGTCGACACAAGGAGTGTCCCCAAATGCCGGCACATAAGGAACGTCCCTAAGTGCCGCTCGAACATAATAAGTTTGGTACCTTGACATTTATTTACCGTGCTCCTAAATTGGTTAGGCACAAAACAATTCAACTACCTAACTAAAGAAAGGAGCGAAGCTTAGATATGTGTGTTGAACCACTCGTCCTTCCGCATGAGCCCGGCGGTGACCCGTCGCAACCGGTAGACATACCCGAAGCGGTCAGCGCCGAAGACAAACTCGCCAAGCGCATCCTGAGCGGCCTGGGCTTTTGCGGCCATTACATGCATTTTCATGGCGGAGGCGTATCCGGCAAGGCGCCCATCATCTGCCTGCTGGCCAAGCAACCCGGCGGCGAGATGTCGCAGCAGGAACTCGGCATGCACTTTGACCTCAAGCCGGGGTCGCTTTCCGAGATCCTGTCCAAGCTCGAGCTCAACGGCCTCATCGAGCGCAGCCGTAACCCCAAGGATAGACGGCAGCTCACCATTCGCCTGACCGAAACCGGCCGGGAAAACGCCCGCATCGACCAGGCGGCCCGCATTCGCTTTAGAGAGCAAGCCTTTAGTGCCCTCACCCACGACGAGCGCGAGCAGCTCGCCGAAATGCTCGAGAAAATCCGTGTAACCTGGGAGGAACTGGATGATTAAAACCCTCATGGGCAGCATCCGCGACTATATGAAAGTCACTGTTGCCACGCCATTGCTCGTGCTTGGCGAGGTGCTCTGCGAGATGCTGATTCCATTTATCACCGCCAACCTAATCGACGCCATCAAAGACGGTGCCACCGTAGCCGAGATGCTTCCCACCGCGGGTTTTTTGGTGCTCATCGCGCTTACGTCGCTTGCTTTTGGCGCCGCTGCCGGCATCACCTGCAGCCATGCGAGTTGCGGCTTCGCCAAGAACCTGCGTCACGACCTGTTCTACAAGATCCAGACGTTCAGCTTTGCCAACATCGATGAGTTCTCGAGCTCCTCGCTCGTCACGCGCCTGACCACCGACATCAACAACGTGCAGCAGGCCTTTATGATGATCATCCGCATCGCCGTGCGCGCGCCGCTGGTATTGATCTTCGCCTTTACCATGGCGTTTATCATGGGCGGCAGCGTCGCCATGGTCTACCTGGTCATCATTCCGCTGCTGGGCTTTGGACTGTTCTTTATCATCTTTAAGGTGCGCCCCATCTTCTCGCGCGTGTTCCACAAGTACGATGCCCTTAACGAGTCCGTCGAGGAAAACGTCACCGGCATGCGCGTGGTCAAGAGCTATGTGCGCGAAGACTTTGAGAAGGAGAAGTTCGCGACCGCCGCGCGCGACGTCCAGATGGACTTCACCCGCGCCGAGAAGCTGCTCGCCTTTAACAACCCCATGATGAACATCTGCGTCAACGGCGCGTTTGTCGTCATCATCTACCTGGGCTCCAAGCTCATCATCACGAGCCAGGGCACGCTGTTCGACGTGGGCCAGCTCTCCTCGACCTTTACCTATGGTTTCCAGATTCTCATGAGCCTGATGCAGCTGTCGATGATCTTTGTCATGGTGACCATGGCCGACGAATCGGCACACCGCATTGCCGAGGTGCTGGCCGCCGAGCCCACGATCGCCGATCCCGCCGAGCCCGTGCTCGAGGTTGCCGACGGTTCCATCGACTTTGACCACGTGAGCTTTAAGTATTCCAAGCATGCGAAGCGCCAGGCGCTCGACGATATCGACCTGCACATTACGAGCGGCGAGACCATCGGCATCATCGGCGGCACCGGCTCGGCCAAGTCCACGCTCGTTAACCTCATCGCCCGCCTGTACGACACCACCGAAGGCGCTGTGCGCGTGGGCGGCGTGGACGTGCGCGACTACGACCTGGACGCGCTGCGTCACCAGGTCGCCATGGTGCTGCAGAAAAACGTGCTGTTTAGCGGCACCATCGCCGAGAACCTGCGTTGGGGCGACCCAAACGCCACCGACGAGGAAGTCCGCGAGGCAGCGCATCTGGCCTGCGCCGACGAGTTTGTCGACGGTTTCCCCAAGGGCTACGACACCTGGATCGAACAGGGCGGCTCCAATGTTTCGGGCGGTCAGAAGCAGCGCCTGTGCATTGCACGCGCCCTGCTGCGTCGCCCCAAGATCTTGATCCTGGACGACTCCACCAGCGCCGTCGACACCAAGACCGACGCAAAGATTCGCGCAGGTCTGGCAAGCTATCTGCCCAACACGACCAAGATCATCATCGCCCAGCGTATCAGCTCCGTGCAGGACGCAGACCGCATCATCGTCATGGAGGGCGGCCGTATCGCGCAGATCGGCAACCATGACGAGCTGCTCAAGACGAGCGAGATCTACCGCGAGACCTTTACCTCGCAGAACAAGATGTCTGTCGAAGGTACGCAAGACGCCGACGACGTCTCTGGCGACGCGAACACGGCGGCAGACAACACCGACATGACCGCAACGCAAGCTCAGACTCAGGAAGGAGGCGAGGCACATGAGTAAGGCAACGACCGCCGAGCGCGCGCTCAACCGCAAGGGCGGCACCATGTCGCGCCTCATCAAGACGCTCTTTGGCTTCTATCCCGTGCTTTTGCCCCTCGTCGTCGCCGGCGTGGTGCTCTGCGCCATCATCAACTCCATCGGCGCGACCTTCCTGCAGAGCGCCCTGCAAATTATTGGCGAATCGTGGCAGTCGGGCGATTGGGGGGCCGCGCAGCCCAAGATTGCGCAGCTCGTGACCACCCTCGCCTGCATCTACGGCGTCGGCGTCCTGTCCTCGCTCTTCTGGAACCGCGCCATGGCTATTGTCACGCAGGGCTCGCTCGAGAAGCTGCGCGAGATGATGTTCAACCGCATGCAGGACCTGCCGATCCGCTACTTCGACACGCACCAGCGCGGCGATATCATGAGCCACTACACCAACGACATCGACACGCTGCGTCAGATGATCAGTCAGTCGCTGCCCAACCTGCTCATGACGATCATCATCATCGTCACGGTGTTCTTTATCATGCTGTACTACAGCGTGTGGATGTGCCTGGTCATCATCGCCGGCGTCGCCTTTATGACCTTTATGACCAAGCTGCTCGGCTCCAACTCCGCGCGCTTCTTCATTGCGCAGCAAACCGAGCTCGGCGTGGTCGAGGGCCATATCGAGGAGGTCATGAACGGCCAGAAGGTCGTCAAGGCGTTCTGCCACGAGTCTGCCGCCGAGGCCGATTTTGACGAGCGCAACGAAAAGCTCTTCGAGGTCTCCCAGAAGGCCAACATGTACGCCAACATCCTCATGCCCATCCTTATGAACCTGGGCAACCTGCTCTACGTGCTGGTCGCACTGGCGGGCGGCATTTTCCTGGCGCTGGGCGTGCCCAACCTGAGCATCTCGGGCATGGCGCTGTCCATCGCCGTCGTGGTGCCGTTCCTCAACATGACCAAGCAGTTCTGCGGACAGATCGGCCAGATCTCGCAGCAGATCAACGCCGTGGTCATGGGCCTCGCCGGCGCCGACCGCATCTTTGAGCTCATCGACGAGAAGCCCGAGGCCGACGAAGGCTACGTGACACTCGTCAACGCGCAGGTCAACCCCGACACCTGGCAGCTCGAGGAGGCTGACCACCACACCGGCATGTGGGCGTGGAAACATCCGCACCGCGCAACCGGCGAGATCGAGTACGTGCCGCTGCGCGGCGACCTGGTCATGGATAACGTCGACTTTGGTTACACGCCCGACCACGAGGTGCTGCACGGCGTGTCCGTGTTTGCCAAGCCGGGCCAGAAGGTTGCGTTTGTCGGCGCCACCGGTGCCGGCAAGACGACCATCACCAACCTCATCAACCGCTTCTACGACATCGCCGACGGCAAGATCCGCTACGACGGCATCAACGTCAACAAGATTCGCAAGGCCGATCTGCGCCGCTCGCTGGGCGTCGTGCTGCAGGACGTGAACCTGTTCACCGGCACCGTGATGGACAACATCCGCTACGGCAACCTGGACGCCACCGACGAGGAGTGCATCGCAGCGGCCAAGCTCGCGGGCGCAGACGACTTTATCACCCGCCTGCCCGACGGCTACGACACCATGCTCACCGGTAACGGTGCCCAGCTTTCGCAGGGCCAGCGCCAGCTGATTTCGATCGCGCGCGCCGCCGTCGCCGATCCGCCGGCGATGATTCTGGACGAGGCCACGTCGAGCATCGACACCCGCACCGAGGCCATCGTGCAGGCGGGCATGGACAAGCTCATGGAGGGCCGCACGACGTTTGTCATCGCGCACCGCCTCTCCACCGTGCGCAACTCCGACGCGATCATCTGCCTGGACCACGGCCGCATCATCGAACGCGGCAACCATGACGAGCTGATTGCCAAGCGCGGGTATTACTACCAGCTGTATACGGGTGCGTTTGAGCTCGAGTAGGACCGGTTACTGACGGAGGGTTCCCCGGGGCGGCGGGGTAATTCCTCCGTGCTCAAACATTCTCGCTGCGCTGCGAAACTGCGCGCGGAGGAAATACCCCGCCCGTCCCCGGGGCACCCTCCTGTACGCGATTAGCCCGTCATTTAAAACGGAATAAAAGTTAGTGAGGCCCTGGCCGTTTGGCCAGGGCCTCGTTTTGTGTAAGCTACTTGAGGAGTTGGGCCATGGCGTTGACGAATTTTTGGACTTGGAGGGTGGGCTCGAGCGGGTAGTGCAGAAAGACCGGCACCTCGCGGCCGCACAGGAATGGCACGCCCACAAAGGCCGGGTGCACGCCTGACCACGCTCCGCAGGTGAGCACCGCGTCGCCCTTTTCCTCGGCCTCGTTAAAGAGCGCAAAGTCAAAGCTGTCCACGTCGATCACGTCCATGCCGCCATCGGCCAAAAGGTCGATACGCAGGCTGTCCATGGCGTCGTTGCCGTGGCGGAGCACGCGCAGGCGCATGCCCTCCAAGTCGGCGACCGTAATGCGCGTCTTGCGCGCGAGCCGGCTTGTGCGCGGCACGTCGATATAAAACGGCACGTTGACGATGCGGAGCTTTTGGCAGGCGTCGCCCCAGCGCGGGGTCGAAAAACTCGACTGCACCACATCCACCTCGCGGCCCAGGCTGCGCATGACGGTCACGCGCTCGTCATAGAGGTCAGGCACCGGCACAATCTCAAAACGCAGCGATGGCTCCAGCTCGTGGATGCCCGTCCACATCGACAGCGTCTGGCGCCCCGGGCACATCATCGACACGCCCAGGCGCACGGCGCCGCCATCGCCTGCTGCGCGTCGGGCGCGGCGCAGGGCGTCCTCGGACTGGCGCATGATCGAGCGCGCGTCGTCCATCAGAAGCGCCCCCGCCGGCGTCACCTTGACGCCCGAATGCGAGCGCTCGAACAGCGTGATGCCAAATTCGGCCTCAAAGCCCGACACCTGTTTGACGAGCGCCGGGGTCGACACGCGCAATTTTGCCGCCGCACGCGAGAAGCTTCCCAGCTCCGCGGCGGTCGTTATGGCCTCGAGTCGTCGATCGTACACGTCAATCTCCCGTTTCCAGAGGTATGACCATGCGCTGCCGAAGGAGGTTGTTTTGGCAGGTCACGCACTCAATTAAGGACAAATTGTCTTGCTGGCTATAAACCAGAGGTTTACGCCATTCTAACAAATATGCAATTCACCTGCACAAATGCAAAGCATACGATAACCAGCGAAAACCACGTGGGTCGGTTAATGGGAGCGACCCACCGGGAGGCACAAGAAGGGAAGTTCCTATGAGCAATTGGCTTAAGCTCGAGGGCGATGTCTGCGCCGTGACCGGCGCACTCGGCGGTATGGGTATCGAGATTTGCCGCGAGTTCGCCCGCAACGGCGCCAACGTCGTCCTGCTCGACCTAGACGAGGAGAAGGTCAAGGCCGCAGCCGCCGACCTCGCCGCCGAGTTTGGCATCCATGCCGAGGGCTACAAGATGAACGCCTGCGACGAGGCCGAGGTTCAGGCCGCCGTCGACGCCACCATCGCCGAGTTCGGCCGCGTCGACGTTCTCGTCAACACCGCCGGCATCCTGCGCTTTGCAGCCATGGAAGACCTGCCGCTGAGCGACTGGAACGAAGTCCTCAACGTCAACCTCACCGGCTATTTCATCACCTCGCAGCGCTTTGGTCGCGAGATGATCAAGGCCGGCCAGGGTCGCCTGGTCCACATCTCGACCGTTGCCAGCCACTCCCCCGAGACGTTCTCGGGCGTGTACAGCTCCACCAAGGCGGGCGTCAACATGATGTCCAAGATGCTGGCTGCCGAGTGGGGCCCCTACGGCGTGCGCTCCAACTGCGTCGAGCCCTGCTTTGTCAAGACCCCCATGTCGGCGAGCTTTTACGCCGACCCCGAGGTCGAAAAGAGCCGCAGCCGCCTTATCGCCACGCGCTGCATCGGCGAGGTCAGCGATATCGCCAACGCCGTCATGTTCCTGGCATCCAAGCGCTCGGACTTTACCACCGGAGACGCCATCAAGGTCGATGGCGGTTTCTCCAATATGATGGGCGACCTCACCGCCAAGCCCGGCGGCCGCCGCGCCTTTGCCGACAACTACCTCAAGAACAAGGGTGTCGAGCTTTGGTCCGACGAGTCCGGCGTCGCAAAGCCGACTGACCAGTAAACCAGCCCGACAGGGAGGCTCGCGGTGACGCCCGCCCCTCCCCCCGCATCGATTAGAAAGAGTCCAATGGCTTCTACCAACTCCAACAAGGGTCGCGCCGTCGTGCTTTCCGCCGCGTGCGTCACCATGTTCTTCATTAGCTCCATCGCACTGTATTCCGTCGTGAGCAAGAACCTGCTCGCCGTCTACCCCGAGTGGTCCAGCGCCCTCACCTGGGCCTTCCCGGTCTTTCAGACCATCATGGCCGTGACGGGCATCTTCGCCGGCCGCATCTCCGATAAGATCGGCCCCCGCAACGTCGTGATCGCCGCCGCCGTGTGCTACGGCCTGGGCTGGTTCATGTCCGGCACCGTCACCGAGCCGTGGCAGTTCTACCTGTGGTTCTCGCTCGTCGCCGCCATCGGCAACGGCCTGGGCTACAACCCCGCGCTCACCACCGGCCAAAAGTGGTTCATCGACAAGAAGGGCCTCGCCTCCGGCATCACCCTGGCTGCTTCGACCGCCGGCCCCGCCGTGCTGTCCCCGGTGCTCGCCTCGCTGCTCATCCCGAGCCTGGGCATCTTTGGCGCCCTTAAGGCGCTCGGCGTCATCTTCTTTGTGACGATCGCCGCCTCCGCCCTGTTCCTGAAGGCCCCCGAGGCCGGCTGGCTGCCCGAGGGCTTCGAGGCCCCCAAGGGCGGCGCACATGCCGGCACCTTTGGTGACCTCACCCCGGGCGAGATGGTCAAGACCCCGCGCTTCTGGGTCCTCATCGTCACCTTCGCCTTTGCCGCCACCGCGGGCACCCTGCTCGTGGGCAAGGTTGCCTCCATCGCCGCCGTCCAGCTCTTCGCCGACCCCACGAGCGCCGCGGCCGTCGCCCTCGGCGGTGTGGTGGTCTCCGTCAACACCTGCGCCAACCTGGTCGGCCGTCTGTCCTTTGGCCAGATCATCGATAAGCTCGGCGCCTACAAGTCGCTGCTCATCAGTCTTGTCGTCACCATCGTCGCGCTCGTCATCATGTCGATGAGCTTTTCGCAGAGCATGTTCTTTGTGGCGCTCGCCCTGCTCGGCTTTAGCTTTGGCGCCCTGCTCGTCATCTACCCGCCGCTCACCGGTGGCGCCTTTGGTACCAGCAACATCGGCGTCAACTACGGCATCATGTTCTTGGGCTACGCCGCTTCTACCTGGATCAGCCAGCCCATCACCGCCGTGCTATATCACGCCGAGGCCGGCAGCGCCGCCTACCAGCAGTCCTTCTACGGCGCCATCGTGATTGCCGCCATCGCCGTCGTACTCACCGTCTACATGATGGTCTCCGACAGCAAGAAGAAGTCCGCCTAGTTATACCAATGTGGCAAAGGGACAGTCCCTTTGCCACATTCGCCAGCCACCAGCATTAAGGAGTCGAAATGTCTGAGCTCAACCCCGTCCGCATTGCCGTCATCGGCGCCGGCGCCATGGGCCGCAACCACATCCGCTTTGTCACCGAGGAGCCCGAGGCCGAGCTCGTCGCCATCGCCGACGCCTTTGAGGGCGCCCGCGCCACGGCCGAGGCCGCCGGCGTGCCGTTCTTTACCGATCCCGCCCAGATGATGGACGAGGTCAAGCCCGAGGCCGTCATCATCGCCACCCCCAACGACCTGCACCTGGGCGTTGCTCGCGAGGCCATCAAGCGCAACATCGTGCCGCTGGTCGAAAAGCCGATCTCCAACGATCTTGAGGATGCCCAGGCCTTCGCCGCCGAGGCCGAGACCGCCGGTGTGCCCGTGCTCGTGGGTCAGCACCGTCGCCACAACCCCTTCGTCAACAAGGCCAAGGAGATCATCGAGTCCGGCGAGCTGGGCAAGCTCACCGTGTCGAGCTTCCACTACATGATCTATAAGAACGACGAGTACTTCGATGTCGAGTGGCGCCGCAAGAAGGGTGCTGGCCCGATCCTGGTCAACCTGGTGCACGACGTCGACCTGCTCCGCTACCTGTTGGGCGAGCCCGTTGCCGTCCAGGGCATGCAGTCCAGCGCCGCCCGCGGTTTTGAGACCGAGGACTCCGCCGTGGTCAACGTCCGCTTTGCCGATGGCGCGCTCGCGAGCATGACCATCTCCGACGCCACCGCCAGCCCCTGGAACTGGGAGGCAACCGCTCGCGAGGATCCGCAGTACCGCCCCTTCGACGCTGACGCCTACTTTATCGGCGGAACCTTGGGCGCCCTGTCGCTGCCCCGCCTGCACCAGTTCTCCTACGACGGCGCCTCTAACTGGCACAAGCCGCTGCAGATGGAGATTCCGGCCGTCGACCCGGCGCTTCCCCACAAGATGCAGCTCAAGCACTTTGTGAAGGTCGTCCGCCGCGAGGTCGAGCCCGTCGTGACGCCGGCCGACAACGTCAAGACGCTCACGCTTCTCAACGCCGTCAAGGAGGCCGCCGAGACCGGCCAGCTCGTCGAGCTGTAACGCCTTAAGAGCGGCCGCGACAGAAACCCCATGCCGAGCCCCTCGGTCCGCCACAAATAAGCCCCTCTTCTTTGCCCCGCGAGCAGCCTCCTGCCCGCGGGGCTTTTTGCTACTTCGCTGACGATTTTTCTGAGATGGGGGCCTTTTTGCACCTCAGCTTGATTCGTTCGCCACGAAAGCGGCCTATCTACTACGTTTAACCGATCGCCCTCAACCATGCCAAATTTCGCGGAATAAAAACCGCAGGTAAACGGCTTGCCACTTTTCGGAAAACCGGGGGATGGTCGACCCACACGGTTCAAACGTAGTAGATAGGCCGCTTTCATGGCGCGGCCCCAAAACAGTCTTTTGGGACGGGTGGTATCCTTGGTAGCTCTGTGCTGCAAACGCACCTTAAACGCAAGGAGTCCCATGGATCTTATCGCCCAGCTCGCGCGCGAGCTCAACCTTAAGGCCGCCAACGTCGAGGCAGCCGTCAAGCTCATCGACGAGGGCAACACCATCCCCTTTATCTCGCGCTACCGTAAAGAGGCCACCGGCGGCATGGATGACGTCGCCCTGCGCGCGCTCGACGAGCGCCTGTCCTACCTGCGCAATCTTGAGCAGCGCAAAGAGGACGTCATCCTGCTCATCGACGCGCAGGGCAAGCTCACGCCCGAGCTTGAGCAGCAGATTCGCGAGGCCACGCAGCTCCAGCGCGTCGAGGACCTCTACAAACCCTACCGCAAAAAGCGCATGACCCGAGCACAGAAGGCCCGCGAGGCGGGACTCGAGCCGCTCGCCAATATGATCATCATGCAGGCCTCGGCCAAGGGCAGCGCGCTCGACGCCGCCGCGGCATACGTCAACGAGGAGGCCGGCTTCGACACGCCCGAAAAGGCGCTCGCCGGCGCCGCCGACATCGTGGCCGAGACGGTGGCCGAGGACCCCGAGAACGTCGCCGATCTGCGCGCCTTTACGCAAAACACCGCCGACATCGTCGTTGAGGCCACCGACCCCGCCGAGAAGACCCCCTACGAGCCGTACTACAGCTATGACGAACCGCTGCGCCGCATCCCCAACCACCGCGTGCTGGCTATCGACCGCGGCGAGCGCGAGGGCAAGCTCCGCGTACGCGTGAACGTCGACGGTGCCGCCGCCACGGCGCGCCTCGGCAGCCGCTGGCCCCGTCGCCAGGGCGTCTTTGCGCCCGTCTTTGACGCCGCTATCGCTGACGGTTACAAGCGCCTCATGGCCCCCTCGCTGGAGCGCGAGGCACGCGCCAAACTCACCGTCCGCGCCCAGACCGAGGCCATCAACGTCTTTGCCAAGAATCTCGAAGGCCTGCTCTCGGCACGCCCCGTGCGCGGCGCCCGCGTGCTCGCGCTCGATCCGGGCTACCGCACCGGCTGCAAGGTCGCCGTCATGGACGAGACCGGCAAGCTACTCGACCACGGCGTGGTCTATCCCACCAAGCCGCGCCACGACGTCGCCGGCACCAAGCGCGAGCTCGCCCGCCTCGTCAAGAAGGACGGCGTCAACACCATCGTCATCGGCAACGGCACCGCCAGCCGCGAGACCGAGGAAGTCGTCTCGGAGTTCATTACCGAGCAGGCGCCCAGCCTTCGTTACACCATCGTCAACGAGGCCGGCGCGTCGGTGTACTCCGCCTCCGAGCTCGCCAGCCAGGAATATCCCGACCTGGACGTCACCGTACGTGGCGCCATGAGCCTGGGCCGCCGTCTGCAAGACCCGCTGGCAGAGCTCGTCAAGATTCCGCCCCAGTCCATCGGCGTTGGCCAGTACCAGCACGACCTTGACCAGGCCGAGCTTTCGCGCACCCTGGGCCACGTGGTGGAAGACGTCGTCAACCGTGTGGGCGTCGACGTCAACACCGCGAGCGCAAGCCTGCTGGGCTACGTGTCGGGCATTACGCCGAGCGTAGCCAAAAACATCGTGGCCTACCGCGAGGAAAACGGCGCCTTTACCGATCGCCGCCAGCTCAAGAAGGTCCCCAAGCTGGGACCCAAGGCGTACCTCAACGCCGCAGGTTTCCTGCGCATCAGCGGCGGCAAGAACCCGCTCGACGCGACAAGCGTCCACCCCGAAAGCTACGAGGTGGCCACGGCCGTCCTGGAGCGCGCCGGCGTTGCGGCAAGCGAGCTCAGCCGCGGCGGCGTGCCCGATATCGAGCGCCGCCTGGGCAGCATCTCGGCGCTGGCAAGCGACCTGGACTGCGGCACCTTAACGCTCATCGACATCGTCAACGAGCTCAAGAAGCCCGGCCGCGACCCGCGCGACGACGCGCCCGAGGTGGTCTTTAGCCGCTCGGCGCTTTCGATCGACGACCTGGAGCCCGGCATGGAACTCAAGGGCACGGTGCGCAACGTTGTGGACTTTGGCGCCTTCGTCGACGTGGGCGTGCACCAGGACGGCCTCGTGCACATCTCCAAGCTGGCCAACCGCTTCGTCAAGCACCCCAGCGACGTGGTGCGCGTCGGTGACACGGTCAAGGTGTGGGTTGAAAAGGTCGATCGCGACCGCAAGAAGATCTCCCTCACCATGGTGCAGGGGAAGTAAACCGCCAAAGCAAGGGTCCCCCCTCTCGCGACGTGCAAAATCGCGAGTATTCTGCAAATTCCACCGTTCCGGATGCCCCTCAGAGACGAAAAAGCAAGAAACAGCCCCCGTTTTAGCGTCATCAGAGCCAAAACGGGGGCTGTTCCATGCTTCACCCAGCTGGTAAAAGCCTTTACCTTGCTGAATACTCTCAATTTTGCACGGCGCAGGCGGGGGTACCTTTGTCCACGGCAGGATATGGAAGCCTATCACCAACCTACCGGCAAGTTCGTGTCGGCAGCCCCGGCCTTTCCTTTGCCTAGCGCGACCCTCGCGAAGCGCGTGAGCGATAGGGAAAGGAAAGGCCGGGGCGAACAACCCGCGATGTAGCCAGCGTTCGCGTTACGGCAGGATATGGAAACCGAGCGAGGCGATATCCTTGGCAAAACCGCGCACGGTATCGAGCGAGACCTCGTACGGGTCACGGCCGATGTTCTTACGCTTGGCCAGGATGCTGTTGGGCACCGTGATGATCTGGCAACCGCATCCTTCCGCCTGGTAAATATTGATAAGCTCACGCGTGGATGCCCACAGGACCTCGCAGTTGGGCTTGGCGGCGGCCTTCTTAACCGACTCCGTCATAAACGGAATGGGGTCGACGCCGGTATCGGCGATGCGGCCGGCAAAGAGCGAGATGATGGACGGTGTCTCGGCATCAACGGCCTCGACCATCTCGTCGACCTGCGTAGGCGTAAAGATGGTGGTGACGTTGACCTTGATGCCGTCGGCCGAAAGCTTGCGCACCAGCTCGGCGGTGGACTCACCCTTGGTGGTCACGCACGGAATCTTGACGTAGACGTTCTCGGCCCAGGTAGCGATCTCGCGGGCCTCGACCTCCATGGTCTCGACGTCGTCGGCAAAGACCTCAAACGACACGGACACATCGGTGATGTGGGCCAGGACCTCCTTGGCAAACGCGCGGTAATCCGTCACGCCGCCCTTCTTCATAAGGGACGGGTTGGTCGTGAAACCCTGAACGTTGCCGTTCTCGTACATGTCGAGCATGCCCTCGAGATTTGCACCGTCAGCGAACACCTTGATTGCCATCTGCCTGATTCCTTTCGTTAGCATACGGCCGATAAACTGCTAAACACTTTACCTACGTTTATCAAGGCGTGAACTGCGGTTTTTTATCTTCTCGGCGAACGGTTTTGCAGTTTTACCATTTTTATATCGACACCCCAGCGGCAAAACGTTTTTGCCGATCATCGCGGTTGATTCCGTTCGCGGCGCAGAGACAGCGCTTCACCGGTGCGTTTTCACAACCGCTCCAAAACAAAAAGCGGTGACGCCTCATTTGAGACGTCACCGCTTCCGTGTAGGAGCCGGTTATCGGAGCTCCGCCCGATTAGGGCTTAACGTATGCCTGGATTACTCTTCCTCAACGTGATTGATCACAGCACCCTTGGTGTGGATGAAGTTGGGGACGAAGGCGACGATCAGAAGGACAGCAAGAATCGCGTAGACACCGGTGGTACCGAAGGCCTCGGCAGCGCGGCCGAGCGTAATACCAATGACGGAGAAATCGAAGTCGCCGAACGTAGTGTTCTTGAAGCCAAAGACGTCAAGAACGGGCAGGAGCAGGGCCGGGGCAAAGGTGATGAGCAGGCCGTTGACGAAAGCGCCAAGAGCTGCGCCCTTGCGACCGCCGGTAGCATTGCCGTAGATGCCTGCGGTAGCACCGCAGAAGAAGTGGGGAACCATGCCCGGGATGATGAAGATGCCCAGGGTAGCGCCCACGATGAACATACCGACCACGCCACCGATAAAGGAAGCGACAAAGCCGAGGATGACGGCGGTGGGAGCATAGGGGAAGAAGACGGCGCAGTCGACGGCGGGGATGGCACCGGGGATCAGCTTGTTGGAGATGCCCTGGAAAGCCGGGACCAGGTCGGCAAGGATCATACGAACGCCGTTATAGACGATGGTGACACCAACGGCGAAAGACAGAGCGCAGGTCAGGGCATAGACAATCACGTTGTCGCCGCCAGCGGTCTTGGTAACGACCGCAGGATCTGCGATGTAAGCGGCGAAAGCGGTAACCAGGTAGAAGAAGGCCATGGTAAGAGCCGTGGAGATGGTAGTGTCGCGCAGGAAGGCGAACTTCTCGGGAACCTCGATCTTCTCGGTGCTGTTCTCCTCGGCGTCCTTAGCAAAAAGCGTACCGACTGCAGCGGAGATGTAATAGGCGAGTGAACCGAAGTGGCCCATGGCGATTTCGTCGCCATCGGTAACCTTCTCGGTGAAACGCTGACCAACGGCGGGAAGCATAGCGCTCACGAGGCCCAGGAACATGCCGCCCACGATGACAAGCTGGACATCCTGGAAGCCAGATGCCTGCAGAACGGCAGACAGCAGGCAGGCCATAAACATGCTGTGATGGCCCGTCAGGAAGATGTACTTAAACTTGGTAAAGCGGGCAATGATAATGTTCACGACATAGCCGAGAATCAGGATCATCATGGTCTGAACGCCGAGGACGCTCTGAGCCATCGAAACGACGACCTCGTTGTTGGGCACGACGCCGGTGATGTGGAAACCGGTCTCGATGAAGGTACCCAGCGGAGCAAGGTTCTCCTGAACAACAGCGGCTCCGGCAGACAGCATGATGTAACCAAGAATGGGCTTCAGGGTGCCCGTCATCACCTTGTGGGCAGGACGCTTAAGCGCGACAAGGCCCACAAAGGCAAATAGACCCATAATCCACGCTGGCTTGGTCAGAATCGATTGGATAAACTCAAGTATGGGAAGGATGGCTTGCATCTGCGCTTCCTTTCTCTCTAACGTGGGCGCGTTTCCCTCTTCCACAGGGAACCGCCCTTTTTTGTGCCGCTTTAGGCGTTAGCGGCGGCCGCCTTGATTGCCTCGAGGGCGTCTTCGCGGATCTTCTTCTTGTTCACATAGCTGCGAACGATCACAACGTTGCCGTGGAGCTCGGGGGCGAGTTCCTTAACGGTGATGAACAGATCCGGATTTGCGGAAGAAGCACCGTTCAGGTCCATAGACTCAACGTCGGCCTTGATGCCCTCCTCCTCGCAAAGCTCCTCGACTTTGCCAGCGAGCATCAGGCTGGACCCGATGCCGTTTCCGCATACGGTGATGATATGCATGGCAACCTTCCTCTCCTACACGTGACGGTTTTCCGTCTATCCAAAAGCGGCGACGCATCGCCGTGCCATTAAGGCCTAAAAGAATGAACGCATGGTCTCCAAAACCTGCTCGGGCGTATCGCATGCGCTGAGCTTGGCAACGCAGTCCTCGTCCTCGAACATCTGCGAAAGCTCCGCCAAGCAGCCAAGATGAGCCTTGGGGTCGGGTGCGCAAATACCCACGAGCACGTGAACCGGATCGAAATCCTCGTGTCCAAACGCAATGGCAGGGTCAAGCGTGACGATACAGATCCCCGCTTCACTCACATTGCCATCTGCCTGAGCGTGGGGCATGGCGATGCCCTCTTCCAAGACCATATAGGGGCCGAATTTGTGAACCGATGAAATCATGGCGTCAACATAGCTCTGGTCGCATTTGCCAGCGTCTACGAGCAACTTACCGCATGCCCTGATCGCTTCCTCCCAGTCGGAGGCCTCGACGTGGCAGGCAACAAGCTCGGGCTTAAGAAGATCGGTCAGCATACTCGTCCCCTACTCCTCGGGCAGAATGTGAAAACCAAGCGCCTGAACGTCGCGGGCAAAGCCCTTGACCGTATCAAGCGAGTACTCAAGCAAATCTTTCCCGAAATTCTTGCGTTTGGCAAGAAGGGCATTGGGGACCGTAATGATCTGGCATCCAACGGACTCCGCCTGGAAGATATTGAGGACCTCGCGCGTAGACGCCCAGAGAACCTCGGCAGCAGGCTTAACGGCAGCCTTCTTTACGGACTCCGCCATGAGGGGCAGCGGATCGACGCCGGTATCGGCAATGCGACCGGCAAAGATGGACAGAATAGAGGGGGTCTCAGCAGAGACGGCATCGACAAACTCGTCGACCTGCTCGGGCGTGAAGATAGTGGTGACATTCACCTTGATGCCGTCGGCAGAAAGGCGCTTGACCAGCGCGGCAGTGGACTCACCCTTGGTGTTGAGCGCCGGGATCTTAACGTAGACGTTGTCTGCCCAGGTTGCGATCTCGCGAGCCTCGGCTTCCATGCCCGCCTCGTCGTCAGCGAATACCTCAAAAGAGACCGACACATCAGTAATGTGCTCAAGAACCGTCTTGGCAAAAGCGCGGTAGTCGGTCACGCCGCCGGCCTTCATAAGGGAAGGATTGGTCGTGAAGCCCTGAACGTTGCCATTGTCATGCATGTCAAGCATGCCCTCGAGGTTAGCGCCGTCGGCAAACACCTTGATCGCCATGTTCGGTCCTTTCTCATCTAACACTATTGCTATCGAAAGCCTTCTTCTTTGTTTCAAAAGCTTTTCGGTTTTCTTTTATAAACTATTTCAAAAGCTATCGAAAGCTCAATTGTCAACTTTCCGTGAACGGTCGAATATCGGGCGTGAACGTACTTCTTTTGGGCGGCACCTTCAGAATGAGACTCTTTATAGCCCGTTTACGTGCGAACTATCTGCTACGCATGCATTTATGACATGCCATTCCGTTCTTTTGATTCACTCGGATTTGCCTTGTTCTTTTCATATCGATACGTTATATTTCGATTACGAAAGGCGCATCTTTTACCTTTTGTTCAAAAGGAGCGGCATATGGCATCTACTTCAGACCTTTCACCGGCCGAGCGTCAGCGATTTATCATGAATTGGCTGGCCGAAAAGCCAAATATCTCGGTATCCGACATCGTTCGCCGTTTTTCGGTTTCGGAAGTCACCGCACGACACGACCTCATCTCGTTGGAATCCGAAGGCAAGCTGCGTCGCGTACGCGGCGGAGCGGTATCGCTTTCTCGCTCCAACGCAATCTCGTATCCCGAGGAGCGCATCAATGTCCAAGTCGAGGCCAAGGAGGCCATCGCCGCAACCGCAGCAACTCTTGTTGATGATGGCGATGTTCTGGTAATTGATATCGGCACCACAGGCTTTTACTTCGCTAAGGCCCTCATGGACAAGCGTGAGATCACCATTATCACCGGCGATCTTGCAATCGCGAACTACGCCAGCTTCAATCTCCCCAACGCTTCGGTAGTGCTGCTGGGCGGCTCTGTGCGCAAGGGCCACCTCTATCTCGCGGGCGCACTAACGCTCGACTGCATGAGCAAACTACATGCCGACAAGGCGTTTGTCAGCGCCGACGGATTCCACCCCGACCACGGTTTTACCGTCGAGCACGACTTCTCGGCCATGATCAAGCATATGTACCTGACCAACTCAAACCAGGGCTACATGATGGTTGACCAGGGAAAATTCAACAAGACCAGTTTTTATCAGTCCGCGCAGATCGATGACCTCGACGGCATCATCGTTGATGGAGACGACGAGGGCATCATGACGGCGGCGATCGAGAGCAGTCGCAGTCATCCCAAGCTCTATATTGCAAAATAGCTCAAATGGCCGGGTCGCCCCCACTGCGGGCGACCCGGCCATTTATTAAATCAACCCAAAATGCTGCATGGCGGTGACGGTACCGTCGTGTGCGACATCGTTGGTCACGTAGTCGGCGAGTGCCTTGACCTCGGGCATGGCGTTGCCCATGGCCACAGCCGTCTCGACGGCAGCGAGCATGCCCAGGTCGTTGCCCGAATCGCCGAAGCCAAAGGTGCGCGCATTTCCCTCGCGGCCCAGATACTCCAGCGCTCGCGCCACACCCACGCCTTTGTCAATACCCTTGGGGCTCAGCTCGCGATTCTGGCCGCCGGTATTGCACAGCTCAAAGTTGCGGTCGATAAAGCCATCGTCGTTGGCCACGCGAGCCAAGCCGGGCGCGTTAAGGCACACCTTGCCCACGCGCAGACGACCGTCGATGCGCATTTCCTCGGCGCTGTGCACCGCAGCAGCGCCGATCAAAGACGACTGCTCAACGCCCGCAGGCTCCAGCGCAAAGGTTGCCTCGTTGGCCTCGAAAAAGGCCTCGAACCCTGCCGCGACAATGCGACGCGCAAGCTCCTCGACAATGCCCTCGTCAATGCAATCCTCGTGTACCACACGCCCCTCGACCTCGAGCGTGGCGCCCGCCATGGCCACGACACCCGCAGGGTCGAGCGCGCGCAGGCTGTCCGCAATCAGCCACAAGGGACGACCCGTGCAGATAAACGCCTTGTGCCCCGCATCGCGCAGGCGATGAAACGCCTCGATGACCGCCCGCGAGGGACGCACCGCCGAGAAGTCCTTATCGGTCATGTTATCGGGATCAAACGACGTCAGCGTCCCGTCCACGTCAAAAAAGAGCACGGCGGAATCGGGGCACGCATCAATCATATGGGTTCCTTTCGGGGGCGAGAGTAAACGAAGCATCCATCATATAATGGAGCGACGCAACCAGAGAGGTCACCCATGGAATTTTATGCAAGCTGCCCCGAGGGCTTTGAATCCGCACTCGCCGACGAGCTCAAGCGGCTCGGGCTTTCGCATGTCCGCCGCCTGAAGGGCCGCGCTACGTTTGAGGGCGAGCTCGAAGAAGGCTACCGCGCCTGCCTGTGGTCGCGCCTGGCCAGCCGCGTGTTTGTGGTGCTTGGGCGCTTTGAGGCGCAGTATGCCGATGAGTTGTACGACGGCGTTTACGACATCGCCTGGGAGAGCATCGTCCGCCCCGGCGCCACCATCGCCATCACCGCCCGCGGCGTGACCGAGCAGCTGCGCAACACACGCTTCTCGGCCCTGCGCGCCAAGGACGCGCTATGCGACCGTCTGGCCGAGACCACGGGCCGTCGCGCCGATGTCGACGCCGCCGATCCCGACGTTCACCTGCTGCTTTCGCTGCGTCAGCGCCGCGCGAGCATCAGCCTGGACCTTTCGGGCGACCCGCTGTTCAAGCGCCTGCCGTCCGCCGCGACCCGCGCCGGCGAGGGCACACACGTGCTGCGCCCCGACTACGCCGCCCTGGTGCTGGCGCAGGTCGGCTGGACTGCACTGTGCGAGCGCGAGCTAACGGCCGACGATTACGAGAACGAAGCCCTGCCCACGCTGGTCGACGCCTCGTGCGCCGGCGGCGGCCTGCTGCTAGAGGCCGTGAATATCCTAACCGACCGCGCTCCGGGCGCCGCCCGCGAGCACTGGGGCTTTGAGGGCTGGCAGCTGCACGACGCCGCCCTGTGGGAGCAGCTGCTCGCCGAGGCACGCGAGCGCGAGGCGGCAGCGTGCGAGCGCCAGGTGCGCATCGTGGCCGTGGACATCGACCCCGCCGCCCGCAAGACCGCTGAGCGCATGGTTAAGTGTGCCGGCTACAAGCGCTTTGTCGATTTTTGCGCCGCCAAGTCCGCCACCGTACTGGACCACGCGGGCGCTGCCGCCGGCGCCGCCGTGGTCGCGGATACGACCGAGACACCGCTTTCGCTCATGCACGACGCCATGACGCTGGTCGGCGAGCTGCGCCGCGCGCCCGAACTCGCTTCGGCACCGGTCGCCGCGCTCACCCGCGACGGATTGCTGGCCCGCGCGCTCCACGCCGAGCCCGAGCGCTCGATCGCCGTCATGCCCAACAACGAAGAGGCGACCGTCGAAGTCTGGCCTTCGCTCGACCACGCCGCCGCAGCGTTTGAGGCTGCGACCAGTGCGGATGCCGAGGCCGAGGCTGCGGATGCCAACGAAGTCAACGATGAAGCCGCCGCTTCCGCCATGCCCGAGCCTGCCGCCATGCTCGACCTGGGCGACGGCAAGCCGCTGCCCGTGCTCATCCCCGAGTCCGAGCAGTTCGCCAACCGCCTGCGCAAGAATGCCCGTCTGCGCCGCAAGTGGGCCAGGCGCGAGGGCGTGAGCTGCTACCGCGTCTACGATGCCGACCTGCCCGACTACTCCGCCGCTATCGACCTGTACGAGGGTTGCCCGCAGACGCCGGGCCGCTGGCTCGTCATCGCCGAATACGCCGCGCCCAAGACCATCGACCCCGCACTGGCCCAGGCCCGTATGCTCGACATTCTGGCCATCGCGCCGCGCATCCTAGATGTTCCCGCCGAGCATGTGCACGCCAAGGCCCGCATGCGTTCGCGCGGCGGCTCGCAGTACGGCAAGCAGGGCGCCGGCAAGGGCGGCTCGGGTGAGCGCGCCAATATCGCGCGTCGTCGCCTGCCGCTCATCGAAGAGGGCGGCCTCACCTTTGCCGTCAACTTTGACGACTACCTGGACGTCGGCATCTTCTTGGACCACCGCGTCACCCGCAACCTGGTGCGCGAGCACGCCAAGCAGGCGCGCCGCTTCCTCAATCTGTTTGCCTACACCGGCACTGCCACCTGCTACGCGGCCGATGGCGGCGTCGAGGAGACCGTGACGGTCGACCTCTCCAATACCTATCTGGACTGGGCCGAGCGCAACATGCGCCAGAACGGCTTTGTGGGGCCTCAGCATCATTTTGTGCGCGACGACGTGCTCGCTTGGATTCGCGACCAGCGCCAGACGCGCAACCGCTGGGACCTGATCTTTGTCGACCCGCCCACGTTCTCGAACTCGTCCAAGATGGGCCGTCGCACCTGGGATGTCCAGCGCGACCATGTTGAGCTTTTGGCTGGCGTATCGCGCCTGCTCGCGCAGGGCGGCCATGCCATCTTTAGCTGCAACCTGCGCGGCTTCCGCCCCGAAACGCGCAAGCTCGCGCGCGCGGGCGTCGTGCTGGAGGACATTACGGCGCAGACCATCCCCGAGGACTTCGCGCGCAACCAGAAGGTGCACCACTGCTACATCGTGCGCCGCCTGCCCATCGAGGACGCCATGGCCGAGGTCGGCTTTAGCGCCGAGGAAATTGCCGAGCGCGTCGAGGAACTACGCAACCCCGAGGCCCGCAAGCCTCGCGCAGCAGCACCCGCGCACGCGCAGGCCGGCGACCGAGGGCCGCGCGGCGACGGCAAGCCCTCCCCCGCCGGCAAGCCCAAAAAGAAGAAGTTCTACGCCAGCAAGCCCAAGGGCAAATAACAAAGTTGCGGTGGAATACGGACTGTTTTGCCTGGAATTAGGCAAATTTAGACCGTATTTCACCGCAACTCATATTGGGATGATGGTTGGCGATCTAGCCTTGGGTGACCAGGCGATAGCCAATGCCCACGTGCGTTTGGATATAGCGCGGATGCGCGGGGTCGGACTCGATCTTCTTACGCAACGTGCCCATAAAGACGCGCAGGCTCGCCAGATCGCTCTTGGTCGCCGTGCCCCAAATCTCGTGCAGGATATATTGGTGCGTCAGCACCTTGTCGGCGTTGTGCGCCAGCAAGCAGAGCAACTTATACTCGATCGGCGTCAGATGCAGCTCCTCGCCATCCATCGTGGCGATGCCGGCATCAAAATCGATATGCAACTCGCCGGTATCGAACGAGCCCTCGGAGACAACACCGCCCGCCTGCGCATACGAAAGGCGCCTGAGCGTGGTGCGAATGCGCGCGAGCAGCTCCTCGACCGAAAACGGCTTAGTCAGGTAGTCATCGGCGCCGGCATCGAGCGCTCGGATCTTGTCCGCGTCCTCGCTGCGCGCCGAAACCACGATGATCGGCATGCCCGACCACGCGCGCACCGACTCCACCACCTTGACGCCGTCCATATCGGGCAGGCCCAGATCGAGCAGCACAATGCTCGGCGCCTGCGACGAAGCGGCGGCGATGGCGGCGTGGGCGGTCTCCACAGCCATATGGCGCAAACCGTGCGCCTCGAGCGCGGCGACGATAAGGTTGCGGACGGCGGGATCGTCCTCAACGACCAAGATGAGCGGTTTCACGGCAGAGTTCGGCACAGCGCTACTCCTTATCAAACGAAACGTCGGCGGCGGGAAGCTCAATCGTAAAGACCGAACCGTGAGGGTCCGCCGCGGTAACCTCTATGCTACCGCCATGTGCCAGCGCAATGGAGCGGCAGAGCGAAAGCCCCAGACCCACGCTGCGCTGGCTATCGGCCAGACCATGGTTGGCGGTGTAGAACGACTCAAAGATGCGCTCGCGGTCCTCGGGCGCAATGCCCGGGCCGTCATCGGCCACCGAGCACGCCACGCATCCGTCGTCGACGCCAATCGAGATCACGATATGCGAATCCGAGGGCGTATAGGTGATGGCGTTGTTCACCAGGTTGACCACCAGCTGCACCATCAGGCGCGCGTCGACGTTGACGAGCGCCGGCTCATCGCACGCCACCACCTTAAGGTCGTGCTCGCGCACGGCCGGGTTCACGTGGCGCAGCGCCTCCTCGACGATATCGTCCATGAGCTCGAGCGTGGTCGACAGGCGCATACCGCCACCCTCGAGCTTGGTGATGGCGAGCAGATTCTCGACAGTGGCGTTGAGCCATTGCGCGTCCGAGCGAATGGATAGGAGCATGCCGCGGCGTGTCTGGTCGTCGAGCACGGCCGTGCCGGTCGAGCCCTGGTCGAGCAACACGTCGGCATTACCCGAAATACTGGTGAGCGGCGTACGCAGGTCGTGCGAGATGGAGCGCAGCAAGTTGGCACGCAGCTGTTCGTTTTTGGCGAGCACCGCCGCTTCCTCGCGAGCCTCCATGGCGCGGGCGCGATCGAGCGCCAGCTCGCCTTCGCTCACGATGGCATCGGCAAGCGTCCGCTCCTCGGGCGTCAGCGCATCGGGCTCGGCGACAATGGCGAACACCCCCACCACCGAGGCGGGATCGCCCGCGCGCACCATGGTGTCGCCCGAGCGCACGGTCAGGTATATGCCGTAGAACGCCGAGGCGCCATAGGTGGCATCGAGCGGCGTTCCCACATAGGCGGACGCCGAGAGCCGCGGCGGCATCTGCGGCGCCAGCTGGTGTACCGGCGCGGCATCGCCCACGGCCGTGTACGTCGTGCGCGGCAGCAGGTCATCGTTATCGGCATCGGCGCTATACCACACGACCGGACAGTCCGAAAGACGCGCCAGCTGCGTTGCCATAGCGTGCACAATCTGTTGCTGATCGCCACACCGCTGCAGCATGCGGTTGGTCTCGAGCACCATCTGCGTGCGACGGTCGCTGGCGGCAGCCTGCGCCAAGGCGCGGCGCAGGGCCAGCGCGATCGAGCTCGATACGAGCGAGACCGCAAACATGATAAAGAACATGCCGGGATAGACGCGGTCGATAAACGACAGCGCGTAGCGCGGGTCGACAAACAAGAAGTTGTAGAGCGCCACGGCGGCAGCCGAGCTCAGCAGGCAGTACAGGCGGCTCCAGGTAAAGAAAGCGCACAGCTGCACGGCGAACACATAGACGATCATGATGCTCGGCGCGAGCCCCGGATGGTCGAGCAGCGCGCCCACAATCGTCGCCGCGGCTAGCAGCCCCGCCGATACGCAGGCGTCATACAGAGGACTGCGACGCGTCAGCGTTGTACGCCGCCACCAAAAGTTCTCGGCAATATCGCCGTCCGCACGGACGTCCATCAGCGCCCCGCCCCTCTCTCAAAAACAAAAACCACCACAAAGGGGACAGGCACCTTTGTGGTGGTTTCCCCTTGTGGTGGTTCCAAGTGTATAGCCTTGCAGTCTACGGACGCTCGTCGGGAGCCAGGCGCTGCATCTTGCTCACGGCCTTAAACTTGGTGAACAGCGGCACGTACTCAAAGCTCACGTTGGAGTTCTCCAGGCCGTACCAGCGCGCAGGCGTGCCGGCGGCGCGGCGGATGATGTACTTGAGCGTGATGGCCGTACGCTCGCTGGGCTCCACGTCGCTTTCGGGCGCCAGCAGCTTGCGGATCATGACGAACTTAAACGTACCGATGTTGCCCGGGTCCTTGTAGACCGAGTAGTCATGCGTCTGCGCCGGCAGCTCGCCGCTGGCAGCCAGGTCCTGAACAACCTGGCGCAGGTAAGCATTGACGCGCTGGTTGATCTTATAGCCCAGGTACAGATGCACGCGGAATACGTAGTCGGTGCCGAACGTCTCGACCGAGTAGGCAAAGGTATGCGGCTCCTCCATGGTCTCGACATTCACGAACCACCAGGCACGAGCGCGCTTGGGGTGCTTATCCAAAATCGAGTAGACGATATCGCGGTCGATATAGTCGGTGTTGGTGTCCTTGGTCAGGTACACGATGTTGTCGCTCATGAGCTCGTAGCGATCGTCGTCGCGCAGGCGTTTGAGCTGCGGCAGATAGCTGCGCAGCGGCAGCAGCGTAAACTGACGTTGCTCGACCGCCGTACCGTTGTACCAGCACACCATGATGCCCATGATGAGTGCAGCCATGAGGATGGTGAAGTAGCCACCGTGGAAGAACTTGGTGAGCGAGCTCACAAAGAAGAAGCCCTCGAGCAAAAGGAAGAAGGCGGCAAAGATCCACGGCGCGACCTTGAGATTGCGCTCCACGTGCAGATAGAAGAAGAGCAGCATTGTCGTGCACATCATGGTCAGGGTAATGGCCAGGCCGTACGCGGCCTCCATGTGCGCCGAGTTCTGGAACAGCAGCACCACGACGACGCAGCCCACGAGCATGACGTTGTTGACCATGGGGATGTAGAGCTGGCCCTTGGTCTCGGCAGGATAGAAGACCTGCATATGCGGCATGAGGTCCAGGCGGCTGGCCTCGGACACCAGCGAGAATGCGCCGGTGATGAGCGCCTGCGAGGCGATGATGGCCGCGACGGTGGAAAGGCCGACGGCAAAGGGGCGCAGACCCGGGGCGAGCATCTGGTAGAAGGGGTTGAGGTCGGCGATACCCATGAGCTCCGGGTTGCCGGCGTTGTTGATAAGCCACGCGCCCTGGCCCATGTAGGACAGCAGCAGGCAGCACTTAACGAACGGCCAGGTGGCATAGATGTTGCCGCGGCCCACATGGCCCATGTCGGAATAGAGCGCCTCGGCACCGGTGGTAGCGAGGAAGCAGCTGCCCAAAATCATGATGCCCGCATGGTTGTTGGGGCTCAGCAGAAAAGCGATGCCACGCAACGGGTTGAGGCACAGCAGCACCGCGGGATACTGGCAGACAAAGAACAGGCCCGTGCCGCCCAGGAACAAAAACCACAGCGTCATGATGGGGCCGAAGGCGTGACCGATCTTGGCCGTGCCGATGCGCTGCACCAAGAAGAGCGCGATGATGATGGCAAGCGTGATGGCGACGACACGACCCTGGTCGTCACCGAGCACGGCATGGACCGCCGGGATGGTGCGCAGGCCCTCGATGGCCGTGGTGACGGTAACGGCAGGCGTCAGGATGCCGTCGGCGAGCAGCGCCGCGCCGCCCAGCATGGCGGGGATGATGAGCCACTTGCCGCAGCGCTTGACCAGGCTGTACAGGGCAAAGATGCCGCCCTCGCCGTGGTTGTCGGCGCGCAGCGAGATCAGCACGTACTTGACGGTCGTCAGCAGCGTGACCGTCCACACGACAAGGGAGAGCGCGCCGAGCACGAACTCCTGCGTGACGCTTCCGATGCCGCCGTTGCCGGCAACGAGCGCCTTGGTTACATACATGGGGCTGGTGCCGATATCGCCATACACCACGCCCAGCGTGACGAGCATCGCCGAGATGCTCACAGGAATCGCAGCGTGCGAGGCTACTTCCTTTGCCTTTTGTTCCATAAGCCGGTTTCCTCCCAATTTTAACGTTCGACGGGATTATATGTAATCAGCCCATATTTTAATGGCACCGTTTTCCCAGCTAGATAAACATTTATGCGGCCTTTAGGCCACCGCGGCGATATGGAATGTGACAAAGGGACGCCCCCTTTGTCACATTCGTCATTTTCCGAGCCAGTTTTTGAACCACCACTCCATAGAGCGGCTCATCTCGGCCATAAAGGGGCTCGTGTGCTTACGGGTGTAGATGTCGATGACGCGCTCGCCCACCTCGCGGGCGTGCGGGCGAAACATCGCATCCATCTCGGCCACCTGCGCATCCATGGTCGCGGTATCGGCGCGGCGATAGCGCTCATCGTGCACCAGGTTCACCACGGGATGCGCGATCGCCGGGCGCTCCTTGCGGGGCGTGCCGATGATGAGCATCGACAGCGGCATGGTATAGGGAGGCAAGTCCAGCAGTGCGGCAACTTCCTCAGCATTCTCGACGATATCACCGATGTAGCAGCTCCCCAGCCCCAGGGCCTCGGCGGCGACCACGGCGTTTTGCGCAGCGATCACGGCATCCTGCGCCGCGATGGCAAAGTCGCCCAAACCCGGCGCGGGGCGGGGCGCCTTGCCCGTGCGCTCGACAAACTCGGGCTCAAAGCAGCCCACGTGCTCAAACAGATCGATCCACTTGGCATAATCGACCACAAATATGAGTGCCCAGGGCGCCTTGGCGATCATGGGCTGGTGGTCGCACAGGTCGGCAAGACGGTCCAGCGTAGCCTGCTCACGAATGCTCACGATGGAATACATCATCATGGCGCCCGCCGACGGCGCGCGACTCGCCGCATGCAAGATCGCCGCCCGCTGCTCGTCGGTCACCGCCACGGGACGGCCGTCGTCATCGCGCGCAAAAGCGCGCGTGGACGAGCGGTGCTCCAAAATGTCCAGTACCGCGTTGCCCGTAGTCTCGACCGGATAGCCGTACGTATCCACGCCCGCAGCTCCGCCGCCGCCCATGTCCGCCTCGCAAACCTGCTCGCTCATCGCCCTACCCTCGCCATTTCTTTAAGAAGCCTTTACGTTTCCGTGTAATTCCCGTCCATTATCGCGCAGGTCGCCACCACATTGCGCCACACCGCCACACGTGCGCGTTAATATGGCTGGTTGTTGTGCGCAGACACCAATTGCAGCGCATATCTTGGTAACAATCGGGTAAACCCCCGCTTTCGTAGGTTTTAGTTTGTGAGGAGTCTCAGCATGTTCGCTGCCGCCATCTCGCTCGTCGGTCTTGCGGCGACCGTCTACCTTGTCTTGCGCGAGGCCAAGGCCATTCGCGCTCAGTCGGGCACCGTTGCCAAAAGCGCTCTTGGGTGGAGCGTCGCCTTCGGCCTGTTCCAGCTCTTTTTGACCATTTGGGGTGCCATTGGCCTCGTCGCCCAAAACGAGCCGCTCGCCTTTGTGATGCTCATCCTGACCAACGCCATCCTCACCGGATGCGCTTGGGCCAGCATCGCCCGCGACCGCATCGCCCCGCGCGTCTTTGCGTTCGCCGAGCCCGACGCCCCCGCCCCCACCGGCAAGCTCGCCCGCCTGCGCGGCGCCTTTGTGGGCAAACCGCTCGTCGCCGCCGTCCTGTGCCTGCTGCTCGCCGGCGTCTTTGCGCTGCTGGGCATGGAGGTCTCGTCCAACCACGACTTTACCTGGGTCTACCCCCTGTGCATCCTGCTCGAGTGGGCCATCATCGCCACACTCATGACTGGCTTGTTCTTCCTATTCCAGCGCCACGGCGCAGCTCCCGCGGTCCTGGCCTTTGCCCTCTTTGTCCTGGGCATTGCCGAGTTCTTTGTCATCACGTTTAAATCCATGCCCATCCAGCCGGGCGACCTTTCGGCCATCTCCACCGCCGCCGCAGTCGCCGGCACCGGCTACACCTTCTCGATCTCGCTGTTCTGCGTGCTATCCATGGGCTTTACCGCCATCGCCATGCTGCTGTGCGAGTACGCCGGCCTGGTCGCGCCGCACCGTCAGAAGGGCGCCGCCAACGCCAAGCGCATGTTGCTCACCAACCTGCTCGTGGCGGTGCTGTGCCTGGGCGGCGTGACCGCGCATGTCACGCTCATCGACTACTACAACACCCTCGGCATCACCGTCTACACCTGGCGTCCGCTCGAGAGCTACTGGCGCGAGGGCTATCTGCCTGCCTTTATTAGCGCGGCACAGTCCATCAAGCCGCCCAAACCCGCCGACTATTCTGTCGATGACGCCAAGGCCACGCTCAAAAAGTACGCCAAGGCCTACGACAAATCCGACGCGGCCAAGAGCGACGAGCGCGCCGCCGCAAAGGAGCAGTTCGACAGCGAGAAGCCCACGGTCATCGCTATCATGAACGAGACGTTCTCGGATTTGTCGATCTACCAGAACATGCGCGCCGGCTACGAAGGTCCGCAGTACTTTAAGAACCTGTCCAACTGCCTCAGCCGCGGAAAGCTCTACGTGAGCGCCTACGGCGGCGGCACGGCCAATACCGAGTTTGAGTTTATGACCGGCAACTCCATGGCCAACCTGGGCTCGGGCGTGTACCCCTACACCATCTACAACATGGAAACGACCGGGAATCTGGCAGAGCAGTTCAAATCGCTCGGCTATTCCACCACGGCCATGCACCCCAACCACGCGACCAACTGGAACCGCGAGAACGTCTACAAGGACTTTGGCTTTGACCAGTTCCTGTCCATCAACGATTTCCAAGGCGCCGATACCCTGCGCGGCATGGTGACCGACCAGGCAACCTACGACAAGATTCTTGAGCTGCTCGACCAGAACGCCGATCCGCAGTTTATCTTCGATGTGACCATGCAGAACCACTCGGGCTACGACACGGGTCTGCTGCCGGTCGACAAGCAGATGCACCTGAACATCGACACGACCGACCTGGACGCTAAGACCGTCGAGGACGGCACGCTCTCCGATGTTGACGAGTATGTCTCGTGCATCGAGCAGTCCGACCAAGCGCTGCGTTACTTCCTCAACGCCCTGAGCAAGCTCGACCGCAAGGTGGTCGTGGTGTTCTGGGGCGACCACCAGCCGTTCTTCCCGTCCAAGTTCAACGATAAGTGGTTTACCGGCGAGGACGACGCCACCCACCAGGAGCGCTTGTGGCAGACCGACTACATCATTTGGGCTAACTACGACGTTGCCGGTTGTGACCAGACGAGCGAGGTCGACGACCTGTCCACCAACTACCTGTCCACCCAGCTGATGCAACTGATCGGCGCACCGCTGACCGACTACCAGAAAGCGCACATGACGCTGCGCGAGTCGCTGCCCGCCATCAACTCCGTGGGCTACGAGGACGCCAGCCTGCGCTGGGCGCTCTCCTCCAACGTCACCGGTGACGACGCCGCAGCCGCAGCCGCCACCAAGGCGCGTGAGGATTACGCCAAGATGCAGTACTACGAAATGTTCCGCGACGGCAAGAACGTCTACACCGAGCACTTCCAGACCGAGGCCAACGAGACCGACCCCAACCTGGCGCCGGGCACGACCAAGATCAAATAACGGGTCTATCGACCTGGTTCGTCCGCCCGGGTGGCGCGGAACATAAGGTTCCCTGCTCGGACAGTCCTGCTCGCACGGAGAGCACATTAAGTGCTCTCCGGCTCGTGCGGAACTCGCGATGAACCTTACGTTCCGCGCCACCGAGCAGACGCCTCGGTGTTGAGGCGCGGCTTGTCATGAGAGCATCCGCAATATATGTAAGTTGAAGGCCACATTAAGTGGCCTTCTTTGTATTCGGAAAGCCCATCCCGCTCTGAATACATCCGGGTATGGAATATCCGCTTATTAGGCCTTCCATCAATAAAGGGGCGCCCTCCCGGGCGGCGGGCACGAAGTTCATCGCGAGTTCCGCACGCAAAGAAGGCCACTTAATGTGGCCTTCGTCTTGCACAGGACTGTAGAGCAGGGAACTTCGTGCCCGCCGCCCGGGAGGGCGAAGCATTTAGAAGATGGACCTAGCGCTTATCCCTCCGGGATAAAAGCAGCGCGGCCATGAAAGCAATGATTGCAAGCGTCAGCAACACCAAGAGCAATGCGAGCGTGCTGTCGCCGGTTGCCGCCAGGCCAAACAGACCGGGGCTCTTACTGCCAACAGGTTGTACGGGAATCTTCTCGCCATCGTCCTCGGCGGTGATTTCCCAGCGGATGGTCTTGCTTGCGTCGGCAAGCTCGTTGCCCACCGACGTCGGGACACTTAGTTGCAAATTGAGCACCGTGCTGCCATCGCTCGTAAACGTTGCGACCTGCGTGGGATAGGCGAACACGCTGCCCGGCGTTCCCGTCTGGAGCCAACCGGCAGACGCATCGCCCGCCGACGCCGTTAAGGTAATGGGCGACAGCTGGCGTGCCGTCTCGTGATCGACAACGGCCCGCACAAACACGCGTACCTGGGACTTTACACCCGTGGCACGAACTTCAATCTGCTGCTCGCGCACATCGCCGGGCATTAGACCTTTAAAGGCGGGAAACAGATCGGGCTCCCCCGAGGAGCCCGTCGCCCCCGAGACCGTCAGCTGGCGCGCATTTCCGTCATAGGCAATCGCGGGAGTATCGGCAAACGCACGGGCGGGAACAGCGAGCGTGACCACGCAGAAAATGGCCGCGACCATGCAACGCAAGGAGCGCGCAACACCTTTGCGAATTGGGAACGCCATACTTACGCACCTCCATGCGGCGGCACCAGCACGCCATTCTTGACCGAGCAACCCCATGCATCGTGCACGGCCTCATCGGGCGTCGCCTGGACCGCCTGAGTGGAGATATCCACGACAAGATCGCGACCTTCGGTTGCCTTGAGCTCGGTTACTCTATTAATGAGCATGCCGGTTTCACCGCCGGGAGCAACGGGCGACGTCCAGTAATAGAACCCGTCGCTCGACTTAACCCAGCTAGAAGCCGAGTTCGCGCCCGAGGCATCAGCCACGCTCCACGCAATCTCGTAGTCCGAGTCAGCTTGCGGCTCATCCCACAGGCGAGCGCCGCTCGTCGCATCTTGCCAGTAGATATCCACTGCAGCACGAATATAGGCGGGCGCAGTACCCGTGTTCTTCGCCTTGACATCGCTTTTCACTTTGCCGTTGAGCGTTTCCTGAACCGATGGCGTCACCGATCCGATGCCGAACTGGTTGACCAGCACGCCCGTAACCGAAAGCCAGGCCAGCGTGCCTGCCGTACCGGCCAAGAGGATAACCCCCACCAGCAAGGCGATGATGCGCTTGCGCTTGGACATGCTAATCCCCCTTCTTTGCTACGTTGCCGTTGCTCCAAACGTTATGGGCACGATCGCTGCCGTCGATCCATTTGTCGTTCACACGCGTGTTCGTGCAGGTGAACGTGGCATCGTTCGCGCTCGATGCAGACGAAATCGTCAGCTCGGCAGATTTGCCGGGCGCCTTGCCCGGCGTACTCAGCTCGCCCTCGTAGCGCCATGCCCAAGCCGTGTCTTCCTCGACGGTATAGATGCCCGCCGGAGCGGCGAGCTGCACGCTGCCGACATACCAGGTCTCACCGTTTTCCTGCTGCCGCTTATCGACCTTCACCTCGGCCACGCGCGTCTCGGGAGAGGCTCCCTCCGCCGTCTTCGTCACCTTAAAGCGGAACGTCTGTCCCATGGCGCTGGCATCGGTGGTCTTTTTGACGATCGTCAGCGCATGGGTCTTGGCGAAGTCGAACACGGCATTGCCAGGAGCCTGCCCCCCTTCGCCCGTCTTCTTGGACTCCAGGCGGTTGGTCAAGTCGAACGAACCGTTACCCGAGCCCAAGCTGTAGAGCGAGACATACTGGTCGTTAACGGGTTCCTCCGACATGGACGCACCAGGACCGTAGCTCGCCCGCTTAACGGTAACAGTCAGCTGCGTCCCCATAAACGGCTCGGCGAAGCAGGCCTTAAACGGCGCCTCATCGGCGTTGTTGTCGACTGTGTTGCCAGCGGTGGGATCGAGCAGCCACTTAAGCTGCGCGGTCATGGCTACGGGTCTCTCGGTATCGGACGTATCGTTGGCGGCCACTCGATACGTCACGGGATACAGGTCCATGTCTCCCTTGACCGGCTCGCCCTTAAACTCATCCCAAGACTTCGGAGCGCCAACGGCAGGCACATATCGCCACTCCAGGAAGAGTTCGCGCACGCCACCGCTAGTAGCCGTCTGTTCATCGAGCAGCGCGACGATCTTGGAGTGGGCGTCCGGGTCGTATGCCACGGACTTTTTCTCCATCTCGGGATTGCCGTTTTTGTCATAGACCGGGTTGCCGCTCTCATCCACCTTGGGAACATCGACGTTATGGACAAAGCCGGCGCCCGTCGCTCGCTCGCCGTCCGAGTCGACCGTCGCCGTAAAGACGACCGACCCGTCGACACCGTGATAGCGCACCTTATACGGCGCGATCTTATACACCGCGGTGTAGGTCACGCTCTCAAAGGGCTCGCTGCCCTCGAGGGGATACTTCTCGTCATCGGTCAACAGAGTGTATTTGCCATCGGGTTCGTAGTCACGCGACCAGCCGACAAAGTCGTACTTGGTGCCATCCTTGCCGACAACCTCAGCTGTAGCTCTTACTTCCAGCGAAATTTGATCGCCAGAGTCGGTGCGCGAAAGAGAACGCACAGAATCGGGGTTATCCAGATTGGCATCGATACTCGATTGGACAATTACCGCGCTGGCACGGTAGACCGGGTACAGCTCCATGGGGGCCTTGACCACAGTGTTTTTATCCACCATGGAAACGCCGTCCGACCAAACAACATAACCGTTGCCAGATACCGGCTTAGCTTCCGTCCAGCCTACGAAGGCATTGTATGCGCTCGTTGCAGCATCGATGTCGCCAACGTTATACGTCGGCAGCGGCATGCCATCCTTAAGGCTGCCGAGCGTATTGCCCTCCTGCGCGAGCTTGCCATCGATATCGGCGTCGTTCAGGTGATACACCACCGCAATGGGCGTGTAGTAGGCCACAAACGTGTAAGGCTTGCCCGGCTCCACCGGATAGGTATACGAGTTATTGCCGTCAGATTCGAGCTCCTTAACCTCACCGTTCGGGAGTTCGATTTCGACCTTATTCAGCTTGTATCGCTCGCCGCCTGACTTGTATACCGTCGTTTCGATATCAGGAGTCACCGTTGCCGTGGCGGGATCGGTGTCCGCATTGAGATTAGGGGTGATGTCATACCTAGGAACATTCACCTCGGAAGTGCCATTAAAACCGGCGCGGTGCAGGTTGGTGGTGTAGTTGACGTCGAACTTTGCGTAGACGGGATAGGCATCCTGACACTGGGTGACCTTGGAGTCATCCGTCGCCAAGTATGGCGCCGCCTTTTCCGGATCGCTCGTCACATAGGGGTCGTTGGCGACATCATAGATATATTTCCAGACGGCAGAATCCTTCTTGACCTCGGCGGTCGAAATCCAGCCCAGGAACTTATAGCCCGGCACGGCCATGTCGGCATCGGTCGGGGAAGCTTCGAGGGTCAGGGGGCTCTCATACGATCCCTTCTCACCATCTTCTGGTTTTTCGGCCACTTTAACCGACTTATTAACATGCGGGTAGTAATACGTGAACGTCGGATCCGCCCCGTTCACCTTGGTCTGCAGCAAGTTACTCTCATAGCGCCGCGTGGCAGTCCTCACGACATTATCGCCCTTGTTGTAGAAATTAACGTCCGTGGTAATCATCGCGCGAACGTAGTACTTCTTATCTGTACGCACTATGCTCTCGATGGGATTTTTCACATATGTCCAATATTTACCATCGCGCTCAAGCGTCCAGAAATTCAGGCGATAGCGATCATTCACCAGTTTGGCCGTTACGTTCAGCGAAGCCGAAGTCCAAGTATCGCTTAGCGTTGCAGCGCCTGGAAAATCAGTATCGGCATAGAGGTTTTTTAGAGTATCGGCTCCCGTATCGTTTTTAACGTTGTGCGAGTACGCGTTAAGGGGACTCACGACAAGGGTTTTCGTCGTGTAGCGCGTCTCACACGTTCCGTCATAACTATCCTTTATGCCGTGGTCAACATGCTCCGGACCCCAGTGGACGACGTTTTCACGCACGAAGGTACTACCGACGTTTTCTTCAAAGGGCGTTTGATAGCGATTCCAAACGGAACAAAGTAGCTTGCTGTCCGTAAACTCATGGTTGGTATAAGCCCGAACGTAATAATCCACTCGGTACTCAAAGCGGGCGATGTAGGTATGTGGCACAGTTAGATCGACATCGGCAGGGAGTGTGTAGCTGGGGTCGCGGCTTACGCGCACCTCGAGCGGAGCATCCTCGGTCCCCTTGTTTTCATACCAACCCAAGAAGCGATAGCCATCGGGCAGCTTGCCGCCATTGGACAGGGGCGTACCTTCCGTGTTGCACACCTGTACCGTGTAGACGCTGGTGCCGTCCTCGGTAGTCTGGACGTCGACATTGGTTTTGCCCACACCGTCGCGCAGAGTCTTATCGTCGGTTGTGTCCCGCTCATTGCCCTCGAACACCGTTATGATGTTCGACACGTAGTCGCTGTACACCGGGTAGAAGTCGGTAGGACGGACAACCGTGATCTCGCTACCCGCAGGATAAAAAGCTCCCTGATTTTTAAGCTCGGCTAACTGAGTCGAGGTGATGGCGGCATAGCCACCATTCATCCCCGCCTCGCTGCTAGGCTGCGTGGTCCAGCCGATAAATGTCGCGGTAGGCTTCAAGTTGCCGCGATCCGCGGGGGCAGCGGGCGTCAAACCCACGCCGTAGCGGTACCAATCCGTCGACCTGTCGTGCGCAGCACCGCTCTGCCAATCGAGCGTTTCGCCCTTGACGTTATAGAACAGCACCTGTGCCTCGTACGAAGCGATAAACAGGTCATTGCCCTCAAAAGCCTTGGCCCCTTTCGCGTTATCGGCAGTATAGGTTGACGTTTCGTCGTGCAACTCGCTCTTCTGGACCTGCTTGCCAGCAGCCACAGCATCGGCATCGGTCTTGCCGTCAAACCAGCTGCTGTCTTGTCCAATTCGATTCACTTGCACATCGGGCTCGCGGAACCAGCCCATAAAACGGTAGCCGCCGTTCTCCTCGCTCAGCCCCTCAGGCTTTGCGGAGGTATCCTGCTTAAACGTTACCGACGTATCGCCCTGGGCCAAGCCCTGGGCCGTTCCCGCCAGCACGGCACTCACGGCAAAGGTATACGGATCCGAGGTCGCCTGATCAATACCGAGTTTGGTTGCCTCGATGGTCGCGATGCCTGCACCGGGAAAATCAATCGTCGCCTTAACGCTCTGGCCATGCACGGGAATATTCAGTTTGTAGTCCATCGCCCACTCATTGGAGTGTGAGTCATTCAGATACGCATCGTTAGCAGTCGAGCGCATGGTGCCGGCACAGAAGTCGTAATCATGCTGCTCCCACAGCTCACGTGTGACGTAGCGTTCGTCGTCCCAGGGACCGAATCCGGCACCGGATACCGTGCCATCACCCGCAAGGGCGTAAATCTTCTTCTTGGCTGCCGTACCCTGACTAAACCCGGATAGGCTGACACTGGGCTTGAAGTAGCAATCAGTGATAGTCGCATCACCCGCATTAGCGCGTGCAGCAATACCGCCCAGGTTCACGTCGTTTTGAATAATGGGGATCACGGCGATGGGGTTGTACTGGCGCGAGCTCAAATCGCCGGCGAAATGGCTGCGAGTGATTTCATTACCGCTCTTAGACAAGATGCGGCCTGCAAGACCGCCCGTCCAAGCGCGCGTTACGGAGACAACGCCCACGTAAGAAGCAGCATAGCTATAGCATTTCGCCGTTGAAAAGCAGTCAGTGACTTTAGCGCCTTCTGCCATGCAGCCCACAAAACCCGAGGCGTACACGTTGTTGCCGCCCAGGGCGCCAATGGCCACATCGTATTTATTGGTAACGTCGGTCATGCCCTTCTCGGCAATCGAGCCATCCTCGTTGCGCGTAGGCGTCACGCGGCAATACTCGATGGTCGAGTTCTTAACGTAGCCGGCAAACGCCGCCATATACAGGCCCTCGCCACCGATTGCCTGTACGCCCGAAGTCGTGTTGTTAACGGCGCGGCCACCACGGACCTCGCAGTTGTAGAGGGTGCAACCATTGAGCTCGCCAGCAATCAGGCCCCCCTCAAAACCCGCATTGGTAATCACATTGAGCATGTTGTTGGCACACGTAACGTGCAGGGTGCTCTCCATGACCATAACGTTTTCGAAGTGGGTGTTGATCGCCCTGCCCACGATAATGCCGCCGCGGAAGTCAGCCCAAATGTTGGCATCCTTGACCAGGAAGTTCTTAATGGTGGCGCCATCGGTCTCGGCAAAAAAGCCCGTATCGCGCTCGGGATCCAAGACCTTATTCTCGTAGTTCAGGCCCTTCACGGTATGGTTTTGACCGTCAAAGACGCCCTTAAAGGGATGTTCTTTGTTGCCAAAGGAGAGGTGCTTGACCGTATCCTCAACAATGGCGTTCATATCATCATCGTTAAGAACGATATCGTTATCGAGATAGACGCGCCACTGCGACGTGTCGCGCTGTCGCGACAGCGCGACACACGCCAGGAAGTCGTTCCTGTTTGTGATATGGAATTCGGTCTTGTCCTCGGGCACATCCTCGGCATACGCTGCCGCCGGCAGCGCTACAACGCAGCAAAGGGCGATTGCCGCCACGGCGATCAGCCTGCCGAGCACGCCTCGGTTCATGTTCTTAATCTCCATGGGCTAGTTCGCCTCCGGCCAGCCCGCGGCGTCGAGCACGTCGAGGACGGTATCGCTTGCCTGCTGGTTTTTGGCCTGCACGGCCTGGACGTCGATATCGAGCCTGAATGAGCCGCCGCGCGCGGCATCGTGGTAGTCGCCCACGAAGCGCAGCGAGTCCATGAGGCTCTCCGTCATGGCACCGGAATCGAGCACGCCCCCGCGTCCGGCCAATCCGCGGTAGTAGTACCACCCATCGCCGCCATCGATCCACGGGGACCCCTCGCCCGCGTTCACGTGAAAGGCGACGTTGCCCGAGGCGTCCGCACTCGAACCGTCGGGCGCCACCGACGTCATGCGCAGACGGGCGCGAACGTACTCAGGCTGCGCGCCGGCGTTCTCCACGCGCACGATGCGGCTGATGTCAGAGCCCCCGGCCTCGGTGTCGGGATAGTCCCCGTGCTCGTCGGCCTCAAACGGAATCTCCTCGCCCTGCTCGTTTAGGGTGTATTCGCAGACTCGTACCTTCACGCTGCCAAACGATAGGACGTTGTTCGCCGGAACCATATCAACGGTGAAAGCCAGCGTGCCGCACAGGCACGCCAGGGCCAACAGCGCCATCGCGGCAAGCGCCAAGGTGCGTTTCTGATTGTCGGAAAGATTGTTGAGCATTACGTTCGCCAATCGTCGATCAAAGGGGGACCGAGATCCCGACCCGAAAATGGGGATGGGGCGCGGGTCGGGGTCGCGGGGGAGGGGGTGGGGTTTCAACCGCCCGGGCCAGTTCTTGGCGGCAGCCAGCGCCCAAGCCCCAGCGCCCCCCACGCGTTAA
>CAMQHT010000005.1 GCA_947001705.1 uncultured Collinsella sp. | reverse complement strand
TGGCGGTCTATCTCTTGTTTTCGGTTGCTTGCTTCCTTACCGTACATGAGCATTCCATGCCGGTATGTCTTGGGAGCCGGGCGCAGAGCTCTCGCGCAGTAACCCGCTTGCATTTGAACACACAATCGCAACGCATCCAAATGTGCGCTTTAGTTTGACCCACTTTGGTTGGCCCTGGGTGCGCGAGACCGTGGCGATGCTGCTCAAGTATCCCAACTGCTACACGGACACCTCTGTCACTTACATCGATTCGCCCGAGGAGATGATGCAGCGTCTTTTCACGGTCGATATGGGGCCGCTGTGGTATGAGCGCGCGCTATCGCACCAAGTAATGTTCGCCAGCAATACGCCGCGCTTCCGTGCATTCAAACTCAAGCGGGCGCTCGATACCGTGCCCATGCGTGATGATGCGCGAGAAAGGCTCTACTGGGGTAATGCCCTGCGTTTTCTTGAAGGGGATGAGTAAACATGGTGACGCTCGAGACATTGAGCTATCTATCGACTGCTCCGGACCAGTTCATCGATATTACCGAAGACGTGCACGCTGCCATCGAACGCAGCTCGGTGACCAATGGCTTGGCAGCGATTATTTTGTCGCATACGACCTGTGGAATCGTGGTAAACGAGGGGCTGCCCTGCGTGGAGACGGATCTTATGGAGACGCTTGATCGCATCGCCCCACTCGATGCCCCCTATGCGCATGCGCACTTCCTGCCGAGCTATGGAGCTACCGGCAACAACTCCTGTGGGCATATCAAGAGCATGATTTGTGGAAACAGTTGCTTCTTTCCCGTCCAAGATGGCCACATCGTGTGCGGAGGTGCCCAGAACATCTATCTTGCGGAGTTTGACGGTCCGCAGAAGCGAAAAGTGTACGTCGAGGTGCTGGGGGAGTAACGTCCCTGCAATAACCCTATGAAGGAGCACGTTGTGTCGTTTCTAACTTCGATGTTCAAGACCGAAAAGCCGGTTATCGGAATGCTGCATCTGCGTCCTCTGCCGGGCGATCCACTGTATTACCCGGGCGGAAGCGTGTCACAGGTCGTGGAAGCCGCCAAGCGCGATCTCGAAGCGTTGCAGCAGGGCGGTGTCGATGGCATTTTGATTACCAATGAGCTCTCGATGCCCTATGAGCAGCACGTTTCTCCCTCAACCCTTGCATCGATGGGCTATGTAATCGGGGCTCTGTCCCATGATTTGTCGACCCCTTGGGGAGCTGAGGCTATTTACGATGGTGATGCCACAATCGAGCTGTGCGCTGCCGTCGATGCGCAGTTCACGCGCTGCAATTTTTGCGGTGCCTGGGCCGGTGATCTTGGGCTGATTAACCGAGATTTCGCTCACACCATGCGTCGCAAGGCGGCGCTGCGCTTGGACGACCTCAAGCTTTTTCACTTCATCACGAGCGAGGGGGAGGTTTATCTCAACGACCGCACGACTGCGGACATTGCCGATTCGCTTCTCTTTAATTGCCTTCCGGATGCAATGGTCATCGGCGGTTCGGCTGCCGGTCGTGGCGCTTCGGGCGAGCTTGCCGATGAGGTCCGCGAGCGTGTTGGCGAAGTGCCTGTGGTATGTGGCACCGGTTGTCGCGAAAATACCGTGGCTGACGTATTTGCTCACTACGATGGCGCGTTTGTCGGCACGTGCTTAAAGCACGACGGAAAGCTGGGTGCCCCGGTTGATGCTGAGCGGGTAGTTCGTTTTATGGCTGCCGCTCGTGCGGCGCGAGGGGAGTAGCACCTATGGCGTTCTATCTGGGTATTGATATTGGGACAAGCGCCTCTAAAGGCGTTTTAATCGATGGTCGATGCAACATCGTTTGCCAAGCCTCTTGTGGACACGAGACGGACAACCCGCGTGACGGATGGTACCAGCATGATGCGGAGGCAGTTTGGTGGGGCGATTTTTGCCGCTTGTCGCGTGAGTTGGTGGTGCGATCGGGGGTTAACTCGGCGCAGATTGGATGCGTGGGCCTTTCCGCATTGGGTTGCGACTGCGTACCGGTCGATACCGAGTGCAACGCGCTGGCACCCGCGATTTTATATGGAGTCGATGCACGTTCGAAGCCGCAGATTGACGAGCTTCTTTCCGAATATGGGCCAGATCGCGCACGCGAGCTTTTCGGGCACGATCCCTGTTCGTCAGATATTGCTCCAAAGATCTTGTGGTTTAAGGAGAATATGCCCGAGGTGCACGAACGTGCCGCGAAGTTCCTGACGGCGTCATCGTTTCTGTGCGCGAAGTTGACGGGGCGTTTTACGGTGGACCGTTATTTGGCGGAGGATTTTCTTCCCCTATACGATCGCTACACTTGGAAGGTTGATGCTCGGGAATGTGCTCGTTTCTGCCGGCCTGACCAGATGGCGGAGGTAATGTCGGCTACCGATATTGCCGGGGTGATTACGCAGCGTGCGGCTGAGGCGACGGGGCTCGTGGCAGGGACACCTGTCTTGGTGGGAACGGGCGACTCTGGTGCCGAGGCCATTTCGACGGGTGTATTCCGTCCCGGCGATATGATGGTTCAGTTGGGGAGCACGGCGTATTTCATCTACTTAGCTGATCATATGGTCGATGATGCTCGCCTGTGGCCAGGGACGTTTATCATTCCCGGAACTTACGGGATCTGCGCGGGGACCAATACAGCGGGTGCACTCACATCGTGGCTGCGCCAAGAGCTGTATCGCGACGCCGTAGAGGCCGAGGGCCACGGTGGCCCCGATGCATATTCGGTTATGGCGCATGATGCCGCCGATGTGGCGCCGGGTGCCGATGGGCTCCTGTGTCTGCCGTACTTTGCGGGGGAGCGTACTCCGCTCAACGATCCCGAGGCGCGTGGCGTCTTCTTTGGCCTGACCGGAAGGCATACGCGAGCCCATATGGTTCGCGCCGCCTTGGAAGGCGTCGCGTATACCGTTGCATCCCATGTCGACATTATCGAGCGAGAGCATGGGCTGCCAATTGGGCGCATTATGCTTGTCGGAGGTGGAACCAAGAATCCAATTTGGATGCAAGCTATCGCCGACGTATGCGGGCGCGAGGTCTCGGTTGCCAAGGTTACGGTGGGCGCATGCTTCGGTGATGCCATTATGGCAGCTCTCGCAGGTGGCGCCTATACATCATGGGATGAACTCGCCCGAGTCCTTGGCGTTGCGCAAACAATCGTGCCCGATATGACTGCCCACGAGCTATATGCGTCGCGTCGTCATATCTTTGACGAATTGTATACACGCAACCGTGATCTCATGCACGAATTGGTGTAATGCCGCCGAACTGTACCGCCTTCCAATAAGGACTGCGTTGTGCGATTCGCATGTCCCTTGGCATTTTTGCCCACAGGGGTTAGCGAAGGTCAAAAACAGAGCGCGCATTTGCTAAAACTGCCGATTCGATGTGCTTTATGTCACATTTTTTGAGCGAGGCGATGCGTTCTGAGGTCCTTGTGAGCGATCTGATGAGCGATTGCGCGCTTGTTTCTGTGTTTGGCTCGGCCGGCGCATCGGTCTCGAGCAGTAGACGGTCGAGTGGAATCTGTCGTGTGTATTCGCGTCCTCGTTTAGATGCGAGCATCCGCTCGTTCACGGAAAAATAGCAGCCTGCGCTTCGTGCGCGGACGAACTCGTTCGAAGTGTCGCTAAACCAGTGGAAAATGATAGCGGGGGAGTCGGGGCTTGGCGTGAGTAATCCATGCGACTCGAGGATGTCTAGCACGGTTCCTGCTGAACGAACGGCGTGAATTGATATCACACGCCCGGCAAGAGGGCTCTGCACGAGCGCATCGCAGAGCCGGTCAAGTGCCTGTATTTGAAGCGGTTCGCTTCCGGCAAAACGCGCGGAAAAGTCGAGTCCCACCTCGCCGATGTAGCGCTCTTGGGCGGCAACTTCGCAAAGCAGATTGACTTCGGCAGGACCGCAGCGGCCGTCGGCGAGCCACCAGGGATGGAGGCTGATGCCGGCAAAGATATTTGACCGGCCGCAGGCGCGCTTCTTGGCACGTGCAAAGTCGTGCGGATCGACGCCGCAATCAAATAGGCCCAAGCCCAGTGCCGTCGCCTCATCGGCAACGGCGTCCGGGTGAGCCATCAAATCAAGATGGCAGTGTGCATCAAATAACCGGGGCTCCATCTCGGCGCGCTCCGCTAGTCCAGGCGCTGGCCGTCGGCGCGCACGCGCTCGGTGCCGCGGCCACTGATCCGGCGGATAACCTCGCCGGCAATCATCTGACCCATGATGGGCGGCATAAAACTGGCGGTGCCCAACTCGGTGCGCTCGTGGATATTGGAAGGGTCGCGGGGCTGTGTCTTAACCGATTCCTCGCAGCTAAACAGTACATGTAGGCTCTTGATGCCGCGCTTCTTACATTCTTTGCGCATGATGCGGCTCATGGGGTCACGTACCGTATCGAAAATGTCGGCAAAGCGGAGGCACTCGGGATGGAGCTTGTTGGCCCCGCCCATGGAGCTAACCAAACGAATGCCGTGGTCCTGAGCATATTTGGCAATGGTGAGCTTGGCTGAGATGGTGTCGATGGCGTCGACGACGTAGTCGAGCTTGCCACCCGTCTGCTCCAAAACGCTCGCGAAGAACTCGTCGATGTTGTCGCTCAGCAGGTATTCGGTGCGCTTGATAACGGTGGCGGCGGGATTGATATCGCGAATCATGGCATCCATCACGTCCACTTTGCGCTTGCCGATGGTGCTGTGAAAGGCGATGGCCTGGCGATTGATATTGCTGGGCGCGATGATGTCCTTGTCCAGAATGACGAAATAACCGATGCCGCCGCGGGCGAGTGCCTCGCAGCAGTTGGAGCCCACGCCTCCGCAGCCGAGCACCAGCACCGTAGCATCGGCGAGCTTATCGAGTGCCTCGCGGCCCATGATGATCTCGAGCTTGGTGTCGCGTGTCTCGATGGCGGCTGCGGCAGTGGTTTCGGTCATAAATATCCTCCGATGGGGAAGCAGGTCGTGTTTTAGCTATTGCCATTATAGGTGTTATCGCGATTCCATTTGAGCCCTTGGGCTTGTTGAAATGGGATCGGGGTTCGCATAAGATTGAAGCAGATGGCACCCGTTGCAGCGGGTTGGCCAACTCCAAAACACGTTTGTAGCGTGAGAAGTGGCCGTCTTCGCATTACGCGGAGGCGGCTATTATTTTGAGTACAAGATTAGACAGTTAGACAAACATCTAAATATCGAGTATAGTGTGCGCGTCATGAGAGATGATGAGAGGAGGTCTTATGCCGGGAGAGGGTTTTAAGGCGCTTGCCGATCCAACGCGACGGCGCATTTTGGAGTTGCTGCGCGAGGGCAATTGCACGGCGGGGGAGCTTGCCGAGCATTTCGATATCAGTAAGCCGTCGCTGAGCCATCACTTGGCGACGCTCAAAAACGCCGGGTTGGTGACCGACGAACGTCATGGCCAAAACATCGTTTACAGCTTAAACACCACCGTCATGCAGGACTTGATCGGTTGGTTTATGGGCTTTACAAACACGGAAGGTGATAAGGATGAATAACGAAAACAAGGGCATTCACCCCACGGGGGTATCGTCGCGCGTGTGGATTGCGCTGGTCGTTCTGTGCGTCGCCAATGTCGTAGCGCACCTCATGGTGATGCCAAGCTTGCCTGCACAGATTCCCACGCACTGGGGCGCGAACGGCGCCGTCGATGGTTGGGGTCCTAGCTGGATGGCCTCCGCGCTCGGCGTGCTGCCTCTGGCGCTTCTCGCAATGTTCTGCGTGGTGCCGCGCATCGACCCCAAAGGTGAGGCATATCAAACCTCGGGCAAGTTCTACCAGGGCTTCGTAATCGCCTTCACCTTGTTCATGTGCGCCATAAGCTGGCTGGGAGAGCTTACGGTCTGGGGCGTGGTGCCGGCGGTCGGTTCGGTTAACGTGCTGATTTCCGGTGTTGTCGGTTTGCTGTTCATCGGCGTAGGCAACTACTTACCGCGCGTAAAGCAGAACTACACGCTGGGGATCAAAACGCCCTGGGCGCTTGCCGATCCCGAGAACTGGCGCCGTACACAGCGCTTTGGCGGTGCTTGCTTTATGGTGCTGGGCGTTGGCCTGATTGTGATGGGCGTGGCGGGTAGCGTGCTTTCGAGTGAAGTCGTCGCCGCGGTGATTGCGGTTCTGGCGTTTGGTTCAGCTGGAGCTGCCTACGTCTATTCGTATCTGCTGTGGCGCAAATCGCAGCGAGCCGCTCGTTAAGGTTGCGGAAAACTAGCGTACGCAGGTCATAGTATGTTCCGGGGGACTTTTCCCAGGTAGTATTAGGGGGTGTGGGCAACCATGCCCCTTTTTCGTTTAGTTTCAGAGCTGGTTTCCTCATTTCGTTTCCACTAAAGCGAATCAAGAATAGGGAAACAGCAGGTAGAAAGGATAAAACAGGCAAATGGCGGAGTTTATCTACCAGATGTATCAGGCTCGTAAGGCCCATGGCGACAAGGTGATTCTTGACGACGTGACCCTGAGCTTCTACCCCGGTGCCAAGATCGGCGTCGTGGGCCCCAACGGTATGGGCAAGTCGACCCTGCTCAAGATCATGGCCGGTATCGAGGAGGTCTCCAACGGCGATGCCAGGCTCACTCCCGGCTACACCGTGGGCATCCTGCAGCAGGAGCCGCCGCTCGACGACGACAAGACCGTCATCGAGAACGTGCGCATGGCGTTTGGCGATATGATCGCCAAGGTCGATCGCTTCAACAAGATCGGCGAGGAGATGTGCGACCCGGATTGCGACATGGACGCCCTCATGGCCGAGATGGGCAAGCTCCAGGACGAGATCGACGCCGCCGACGGCTGGGATATCGATTCCAAGCTCGGCCAGGCCATGGACGCCCTGCAGCTGCCCGATTCCGACATGCCGGTTAACGTGCTTTCCGGCGGCGAGCGCCGTCGCGTGGCCCTGTGCAAGCTGCTACTCGAGGCTCCCGACCTGCTGCTGCTCGACGAGCCCACGAACCACCTGGACGCTGAGTCGATCCTGTGGCTCGAGCACTTCCTGCATAACTATCAGGGCGCGGTGCTTGCCGTCACACACGATCGCTACTTCCTGGATAACGTTGCCGAGTGGATCTGCGAGGTCGACCGCGGTCACCTTTATCCCTACAAGGGCAACTACTCCACGTATCTGGAGACCAAGGCCGCCCGTATCGAGGCTCAGGGTAACCGCGATGCCAAGCTCGCCAAGCGCATGGAGGCCGAGCTCGAGTGGGTGCGCAGCTCGCCCAAGGCTCGCCAAGCCAAGAACAAGGCCCGCCTGGCTCGCTACGAGGAGATGGAGGCCGAGGCCCGCGCAAGCCAGAAGCTCGACTGGACCGACATCCGCATCCCTGTGGGCCCGCGTCTGGGCAACAAGGTGCTCGAGGCCCATCATCTGCACAAGGAGTTCGATGGCCGTGTGCTCATCGACGACCTTTCGTTTACCCTGCCGCGCAACGGCATCGTGGGCGTCATCGGCCCCAACGGTGTCGGTAAGACCACGCTGTTCAAGACGATTGTGGGTCTGGAGCCGCTGACTTCGGGCGAGCTTGAGGTGGGTGAGACCGTCAAGATCTCCTATGTCGACCAGAACCGTTCTGGCATCGATCCCGATAAGAACCTGTGGGAGGTCGTCTCGGATGGCCTGGACCACATGATGGTCGGCGAGACCGAGGTCCCCAGCCGCGCGTACGTGGCGAGCTTTGGCTTTAAGGGTCAGGACCAGCAGAAGCGCGCTGGCGTACTCTCCGGTGGTGAGCGCAATCGTCTGAACCTGGCGCTCACGCTCAAGCAGGGAGGCAACCTGCTGCTCCTCGACGAGCCCACGAACGATCTCGACGTCGAGACGCTGTCCTCACTCGAAGCGGCGCTGCTCGAGTTCCCGGGCTGCTCGGTGGTCATTAGCCACGACCGTATGTTCCTGGACCGCGTCGCCACACACATTCTGGCGTGGGAGGGCACCGACGAGAATCCGGGCAACTGGTATTGGTTCGAGGGCAACTTCGAGGCCTATCAGGCCAATCGCATCGAGCGCTTGGGCGAGGACGCGGCCCAGCCGCATCGTATCCACCGTAAGCTGACGCGCGACTAGATCGTTACGCGGTTTTCCAAACCGCGTAACTGCTCGACGCTGCGCGGGTCGCAAGCACCCCATCTTGCCGTTCAAGCCGTCGCTCGCGTACCGAAGTACGCGTCGCTCCTCTTTCACGGCAACCTGGGGTACTTGCGGCCCGCTCGCTGTTGGTTACGCAACATCAACAAATAAAAACGGCTCAAATCCTGATTTGGATTTGAGCCGTTTGTCGTTACTGCTCGGGTTCTTCGACTTTATCGATGGCCCAGGTGGATCCGAGGCCACCGGTGGTGTTGCGGCGGATGCGCACGGTAACCTCGCGGCGCTCGCCGGCCTGCGTGTAGCGCAGGGGGAAGCTTGCGCGGTTTCGCGCGGCCTCGATGGTACCGCGCTCGCGGGCGATCCAGTAGTACTCGCCGACGATGCCGAGGGTATCGGCGCCGTAGGGGAGATAGGTCGACAACTGGTGCAGAAGCGGGCCGGGGCAGAAGACCTCGGTTGCGAAATCGACGGGGAAGTCCTCGGGGATGGCGGGCGCTGCAGGTGCGGGGGTTGGGGCCGCTGCGGGTGCCGGAGCCGGTGCCGGTGCGGGAATTTGGTCGCAAGCAGAGGTGGGCACGGATTCGATGACGGGTGCGGGCTCCGGCGTCGCTTCCGGCTTGATTGTGGAATCTGCGGGCTTCACGGTGACGGGCGCGTCTGCAGCTGCAGTTTCAATCTCAACCTGCGTTGCGTTCTCGTTCTCGATGCTCGGCTTTGTCTCGACCGGCGTGGAAGCCATGGTGGTGATGCCGGCGTTGGCGTTCTCGGGGTCATAGACGACCGTGAGCGAGATGGCGGGCTGCGGCGTCTCGGGCTCCGGCGCCGACGCGGTAGCGTCTTGATCGGCGGGCTCGTCGGACTGATCGCCCTCGGCCTCGTTGCCAAAGACATCGCTGTTTTGGAATGCAGACGTCTCGGGCTGGTCAGCGGCTTCTTCGGTTATCGACTTGGGAGCCTCGTTGAGCTCCGCAGTGGCTTCCTGTTCTGACATGACTTCGGGATCGGTCGTGGCGGCGATTTCTGTTTCGGCTTCCGCTGTTACCTCAATAGCGGCTTCGATCTCTGTCTCGGGCTCGGATTCCGGCACGGTTTCAACCATGGCTTCGGGCTCGGGATGCTTAACGTGCTTGGGACGCACGGCCTTGAGGTCCTTCTCACCGCGTTTCTTCTTTTTGTAGGACCGCTTGGCGCCCTTGGCAGCCTTGGACTTGTCCTCGCCCTTGGCAAGGGCGGTATCCCAGACCTCGTTGGCGATGACGGTGGCATACAGGCGGCCGCCCTTAAAGACGGTCAGCTTAATGCAGTCGTTGAGCTCCTCGAGCAGCTCGCGCGTGGACTCGAAGCCCAGGTCATAAGCGGTCATGTCGCCAGCAGCGAGCGCCTCCTCGACCTGCGTCATAAACGTTTGCTTGCCGCATCCAATCGCATCGCGCAGCAGGCGATACAGATAGATGTGGTTGCCCAGCGAAAGCGTGGGCCTAACTATTGTCTTGCTCATGGCAAATCTCCTCTTTACACATGTAAAGCATCTTACCATCGCATGGCGTTCGCCATGGCGGCGCCCAAGGCAAACGGGCGCGAACCGCTTTCGATTCGCGCCCGTTGTACAGGTCGGTTATCTATGAGAGGCAAATGTGCTTAGTTGCCCGATGCCGTGCCTTGGCTCGAGCTGTCAGATGCCGTGCCGGACGCGGTTCCGCTCGAGCTGTTGGTGTTGCTACTGTCTGCTGCACTCGTTCCCGAAGTGGTGTCGCTCGTCTGGCCTCCCGTGTTCGGCTGTGAACCGTCAGTTGTTTGGCTTGAGTTGGTCGTGTCGGACGGCGTGCCACTGTTGGCCGTAGAGGAATCGGTGCCCTGCGATTGGTTTTGGGTGTTCGAGGACGAATCGGCAGAGGTAGAACCGTCTTGCGTATCGTCCGTCTGTGCCTGCTGATCCTGCGACTGGGTGTTGCCATTTGCATCGCTCTCGGTCGTGCGCGACGAAAGGATTGGCTCGGGGCGCTCGCCCAGACCCTCACCGGCGGTGGTTATAAGGATGGCGCCGGCGCAGGCGATGACCGCGACGATGGCGATGGCGATCGAGAAGACGATGACCTTCTTTTGCGTCTGGCTGCGCTCTGCCGCCGCCTTGGCACGCAAGCTGTTGGGGGCAACGCGCGCCGTGGTCGCGCGCCCAGCAACCTGGCGCATCTCCTGCGTAGTCGCGGCGCCGCCCAGGTGCTCCTCGGCATTAAGCTCAACGGGCTCATAGGCGCCGGCGGGGTAGTCGACGTCGGCGTGCGTGCCTTTGAGGGCTTTGGCGCTGGCAGAGATAAAGTGGCGGTAAACCTGTGAGGACACAACAGTGATGACCGAGCTCACGGCGGCGCCAATTACTGAACCAGCGATACCAATCTTGGAAGCAAGCGCGACGCTTGTGGCGGCGGCTGCGGCGCCAGCGATGATCTGGGGAATGGAAATGTCGTCGAAAAGGCCCTTTTTGGGCGCGATGGCCATGGTCTGTCCGATGGAATGGTTTTCGTGCACGCCGTTGTTGAGCGCGGCCGGTGTCATGACGCGCGTGCGCGGCGCGTCGGTGTACTTGGTTGTCATACGGGGTCCTCCCGGTGTAAATCTGCTTCGTTTCGTGTAGCCATCAGGGTACCCACCAGATGTGAATCATACGTGACATTTAACAGATACCATCAACTCATCAAGGGGGCCTGCTGTCTTTGGTGCAATAGCTTGATGCTAAACTGGATTTATGTTTGCGAGGTGGTTTACGTGATGTACCCGTATATGACATTCGAAGATGGAACCGAGGTCATTCATTCTGACCTGATTACAGATGGCGATATTGAAAAGGTTATCGTGCATTTTGAGCGACCGACGGCAGAGGGCTTCGACTCCGCTCGTTGTGAGTTGCCTTCCTGTTCGTGGACTGACTGGGAAGGGCATTTTACTCAGAGTGAAAAACGAGCTTTCGAAGAGTGTCTGAGCAAATAATTTAGATTAGTTCGAGTTTAGTTCGAATAAAGAAGCTGAATGCGATGACCTAAAGCGTATGCATTTTTAGTATTAGATGCGTATGAAATGGAGGATGTGAATGGATGAGCTAATAGACTTTAAAAAACGATTTCTCAAGAATGGCGAGCTGGTTTCAATTCCAAAAAAGGAAAGCTATAAAAGAATCATGCTGCTATGGGCCGTCTCTTTCTTTGAATTAAATACAAGTTATACGGAGCTTCAGGTTAATCGTGTGCTGTCACAGCTCTATCCTGATTATGCCGTGTTGAGGCGGTACTTGGTTGATTATGGATTCCTATTAAGGGATGAACGAGGCCTGAAATACGAGGTTAATCGTGATGTTCACGGTATTGAGAGCTAGCCGTCCGGTTCGGGTCCTATATATTGCTAGAGGGATAAGCGAAATAGGCAATTGGTGTGCGAATATTGCTTTGCCAATGCTGATTTACGAGGTAACTCACGATGTTTCTGCAACTGCTTTGATGGTCTGCTGCAGATTTGCCCCCTCTCTGTTTTCAGTTGCGCTCGCGCAGCTGCCTCAGAAGATGGGTATCGGGACACTGCAGGCCATGAGATTGGCAGACTTAATTCGCGCGGGATTATTCGTTTGCTATATTTTTGTTGATAGTAAATGGAGTATGTTTGCTATTACGTGCGCGGTATCGCTTTGCCGAACGGTAGAAATGCCCTGCTTTTACTCGTTGTTAAGAGCCAATACGAATAGTATCAATCGCGACGTAATTAATAATTCGTTTGGGTTCCTGCAGAATTTGATGATGGTTCTGGGGCCAGTTGCCGGCGGTTTTGTTGTCGCTCAATTTGGGGCGGAGGCTGTTCTTGCATTAGACGCGCTTTCTTTTGCCGCGTCGTTCTGGTTGCTGCGAGATGTTCCGTCGGTTATCGAGGTTAATGATAAAGAGGGAATAAGCAAAAATGAAAAAAACAGGACTGCATTTAGTGATCTTAGCGCGAAGCACTTGGCAATTGGTTTCCTATTAATCGATATTTCTAGTGGCGTGGCATTCGGCTCTCTGAATTCTCTTTTGCCAGCTATAGCGCAATTGCAATTTGACTCGTCATCGATACAATACGGATTCCTTCAGAGTAGTCTTACAATCGGACTGTTGTTCGGAAATACAATATATGGTCGTTTAATCAGTGGTTCCGATTGCGTTAAATCATATTGTTTTGTGACGTATCTTGCGCTCGGTGCGTATCTGGCGTTTGGCTATCGCTATGCGTCTGGGATATCGTTTATTTTCCTTTTTATCGTCGGTGCCGGAAACGCCATTCAAGATGTGCTTCTCATAACATCGCTGCAGGATTTGGCGAGAGACGGATCTGAATCGATAAGCCTGTTTTCAATTAGGGAGTCTTTGCAATCGGTTGCTGTTGTTATTTCAACACTTCTTGTTTCGCTGTTCACGAGCATCGCGATGTTCTCAATTCTCGTTACAGGACTTGGTGTATTTTCAATTATGATGGTAGTTGTGTTTCAATTGAATTATTTGCGAAAGATGTGACATTGATATGCCTAAAACGCTTTTAGTATTTCCCCCAGGATGGAGTCCAGTGGGGCCGTATCTTGCCTTGCCTGTTTTGAAGTCATATCTTTAAGAGGTTGAACAATACAAAGTTGACATTGTTGACTTAAACGTGGAATTTTACGATGACCTCCTATCTTTTAGACATGTCGAAGAGTGCTGTAAAAGGTATCGGGAATCAAAGGATTCGTTTAGTTCGAATGTTCAATTAACAATCGAGTTGATACAAAAGTCGGCACTTAATGTTGACGAGGCAAAAGATATTTTCAGATCGAAGAGATACTTTAATCTAAAAGAAAGACAATATGCTGAAAACATTTTTAGAAATGCACTCTATATCATAAATCACGTCTCATATGGAGTTAAATACACGTTCAACTCCATAGATCTGCCCTATGATTATTATTCGACACCAGAAATAATGAAATCGCTTGCGGATACCTTGCATAATCCGTTTATTTCCTTCTATGAAACTGCCTTTCTTAAGCGTATTCAGAGGGAAAAATTCGAGTTTATTGGGATTTCGGTGAGCGGCTGTTTCCAATTGATTTCTGCAGTTACGTTAGCGAAACTGATTAAGGAAGAATGTCCATCTGTTAAACACGTCTCATTGGGCGGCAATTACATTACTCGTTTAGCAGATGACTGCATGAAAGAATGGCATCCCTTTTTTGAATACATTGATTCGATAATGATGTATGACGGCGAAGAGCCGCTTGCACGTCTTCTTGAGGCTCTTGACTCTGGTGATGACAATCTCGACTGTGTTCCAAACCTTTGCCATGCTAAAGGTGGAAAGATATATAAAAACCATCGGATTGAGCAAACATTTATCAACGATACAGTTCCCGATTTCGATGGCTTCGCCCTTTCTAAATACTTCATGCCTGAGTTAATATTGCCGGTTTATTCCTCTAGGCAGTGTTTTAATCATTGCGCCTTCTGCACCATTCCCGGTGCCACCGGTGGTTGTTACCGAAAGATGCCTATATCGAGAGTATTTGAAATAATGTGTCGGTTAAATGAAAAATACGGCACGAGAGTTTTCTCTTTTGTGGATGAAACATTCGAAGGCAAAAGAATGGAGCAACTCGCGGATGAAATAAACGCATCGGGAAAAACGTTTTTCTGGCATGGAGAAACGAGGTTCTCTCCAACCCTAAGTACAGAAGTTTTTAACAAGATATACCAAAGTGGATGTAGGCAGATTCAGTTTGGCCTCGAGTCATACAACCAAAGAGTTCTTGATCTAATGAAGAAGAACACGAGAGTTGATTGGATTGATCGCAATGTCCATGATTGTCTCAATGCGGGTATTCCTGTTCATCTATTTTTTATGATTGGCTTTCCGACCGAAACTAAAGAAGAGGCTCTGAACACCTTAGCTTATACAGAGAATGTTTTGAATTATTCAAAACAGGTATGTGGTGTTCCATATTCCACGAGAGGATTTACGAATTTTGGTCTCGTTATGGGGTCGGATGTTTGGAATCATCCCGATAAGTATGGTGTCTCTGTAATGCCGAAGTCCCAATATGAGGATTTGCGCCTCGAAGTGGATTATGTTTCAGGCACTGGTTTAACTTTAAATGAAGCAAAATCCTTATCTGATGAGCATCATATTGATTTTTATATGCAAGAGGTCATAAACGGTAGCGACACAATTGACTTGCCCCAGCGGCTTCATATTTCAGAGGTGACCTGGATCCTAGATTCTATTCACGCTGTCAGGTATAAGGGACATTTGACCAAAGTAAAGCGACGGCTAACTAGTCTAAATCCAGCTGATCGAATCTGGCTGGATTCCAAGACCTCTGTCGTGCTCGTTGAGCCATTTGCCTACTTCTATAATTCTGAATACCATCATGTCTATGCTGTTTCCCAGTTGGTATACCTTAAGTTGGCCCGTTTATTGGAGGCCGATTGTAGCATTTCTCTTATTCTTGATCAGGGCGACCTCGAGCTGACAAGGGCGATAGAAGAACTGTTGCATTATGGATTGCTGAATACAAATATCGATGCCGATTATGTAATGCACGATAACGGTTTTCAATTGGTTAAAAGTTCGTTTGTTAAAGAAGTCGGACGCTCAAAAGAGGGGTTAAGAGTACTGCTGAGTTGTGCCACCCATAGAATGTGTGCGGTTAATGATTTTTCGTTCGCTTTGCTTTCGTTGTTTGAAAAGCCGATTACTAAGAACGAGGTGCGCGACATTTTGAAAAAAGAGGGACTATCGACAAACGAGGAGCAATTAAACAAGTTGGTTGATAATTGCATGAAAGCAGATATACTACAATTGATTAGATAGAGGAGGTTTCTGCATGGACGTTATTAACAAAGATCTCTTGGAGCAACTGAAAGAGTCTCAGGAAGAGGGCGTCGTGGTAGAAGTGTTCGACTTTGAGGACTACATGGATAAATTCTGCCATTAGTTTCGGAATTAACTTGCCTCGCTTAAAGGAGAAGTCGATTATCGATTTCTCCTTTTTTAATTAAAGATATTTTTGGAATACATGCTCTTAGCACAGGTTGGCGTCTCAGTAAACTGAGAGGTTGCTTTGGCTAGTTAGAGATATGTGAACGTCCGTTAGACTGAATCTCAGGGTAGAAGGGGCCTCCAGTGTCCAGATCAACAAGGCAATGCTGCGTTTCGGCTAATAAGAACGATGGCTTTTTGCGTGTAGCGGCGGCGTCGCCGCAGATTCGCGTGGCCGATGTCGAGGGTAATGCCGAGGTTGCGCTGGCAGCTGTTCGCAGAGCTGCCGAGCGCGGCATTCGCGCGTTGGTGTTGCCCGAGCTTAATCTGTGCGGCTATACCGCGGCCGATCTGTTCCATAACCGCACACTGCTGCATGCCTGCGAGGCGGCACTTGTGCACATCCTTGATGAAACCCGTGAGTTGCCGGTCGTCTTTACCATCGGTCTTCCCGTTGCAGTTGCCGAGAATATCTACAACTGCGCCGCCGTGTGCTGCGCGGGCGAGCTTTTGGGCCTCACGGCCAAGAAGTATCTGCCCAACTATGGCGAGTTCTATGAGCGCCGTTGGTTTGCTCCGGCGCCTGCGGATCCCGTGTGGGTTGAATTTGCCGGTCAGGGTCCGGTCCCGCTGGGTTCGGGGCTTGTCTACCGTTGCTGTGATGAAGGCGCCGAGGACCTGGTGCTGGGCGTTGAAGTCTGTGAGGACCTGTGGGTGCCGGCACCCCCTTCGACCGAGATGGCGCTTGCCGGTGCGACGGTGATTCTCAACCCGTCGGCCTCGGACGAGATTATCGGCAAGGCGGATTACCGCCGCAGCCTTATCTCCAATCAGAGTGCGCGCCTGTACTGCGCCTATGTCTACGCCGATGCGAGCGAGGGCGAGTCCACGACCGACATGGTCTTTGCGGGCGAGAACCTGATCTACGAAAACGGCTCTAAGCTGGCCGCCACCAAACTGCTTACCTGCGACATGGCCGTCGCCGATGTTGACCTTGACCGCCTGGTTGCCGAGCGCCGCCGCTCGACGACGTGGACACGCGCGGACGATGCGCCGGAGGACACGACCGTTGAGTTTTCGTTTGAGGGTGTGTTGGCCGAAGAGCCTGTCCTGCGCGATGCCTGCGATATCGACCGCGTTTTCCCGCGCGCGCCCTTTGTGCCGGCCGACCATGGCGACCTGGCCGAGCGCTGCGAGACCATCCTCGACCTGCAGACTGCGGGCCTCAAGACCCGCCTTGCCCATACGGGTACCAAGGCGGCTGTCATCGGTCTTTCGGGCGGCCTGGACTCCACGTTGGCACTGCTTGTGACCGTGCGTGCCTTTGATGCGCTGGGGCTGCCGCGCACAGGCATCACTGCCGTGTCCATGCCCGGCTTTGGCACGACGCATCGTACCAAGTCGAATGCCGAGTCGCTCGTTCGCGACCTTGGCGTGAGCTTCCGCGAGGTTTCGATCCACGCGGCCGTGGAGCAGCACTTCAAGGACATTGAGCACGATCCGGCCGTGCAGGACGTGACTTACGAGAACAGCCAAGCCCGCGAGCGTACGCAGATTCTGATGGACTTGGCCAACCAGGCTGGCGGCTTTGTCATCGGCACCGGTGACCTGTCGGAGCTGGCGCTCGGCTGGGCTACCTATAACGGAGACCACATGAGCATGTATGCCGTCAATGCGAGCGTGCCCAAGACGCTTGTGCGTCATCTGGTGCGTTATGCGGCTGATGTCTTTGGCGGGCGTATTGCCGAGACGCTGCTCGACATCCTCGATACGCCGGTGTCCCCCGAGCTTCTGCCGCCCACGGGCGACGGCGAGATTGCGCAGAAGACCGAGGATTTGGTGGGCCCGTACGAGCTGCACGACTACTTCCTCTACTACCTACTGCGTTTTGGCTTTGAGCCGGGCAAGATCTACCGCATGGCGCTCAAGAGCTTCGAGGGCGTCTACGATGCCAAGACCGTTCACACGTGGCTGCGTACGTTCTATCGTCGCTTCTTTGCCCAGCAGTTTAAGCGCAGCTGCCTGCCCGATGGTCCCAAGGTGGGCTCGGTGACGCTCAGTCCGCGCGGCGATTGGCGTATGCCGAGTGACGCCAGCTCGCGACTGTGGCTTGCGCAGATCGACGCGCTTAATGCAATTGACTAAGGTTGGCTAAATTGAACCAATGCGGGGGTTGCAAGCGTTACACTTTTGCAATCTGATGGCCCGTATCGCGCGGCGCTCTTGTCGGAGCGCCGCGTTTTTCATATCGAAAGGTGGCACCATGCAGGCATCGCAGCGTCTCGACCGCTTTGGCGCGGAGGTCTTCGCCTCGCTCAACAACGAACTTCTCGCGCTGAAGGCTCAGGGCAAGACTATTTACAACATGAGCGTGGGCACGCCCGACTTTAAGCCGTACGACCATGTGGTCGAGGCACTCACGCATGCAGCCCAAGATCCCGAGATGTGGAAGTATGCCCTGCGCGACCTGCCCGAACTCAAACAAGCCGTGTGCGATTACTATGAGCGTCGCTTTGGCGTTTCGGGCATTACACCGTCCATGGTGCAGTCGTGCAACGGCACGCAGGAGGGCGTGGGCCATTTGGGCCTGGCCCTGCTCGATCCGGGTGACACCATCCTGGTTCCCGATCCGTGCTACCCGGTCTTTGAGGCGGGTGCCAAGATCGCCGATGCCAAGCTCGAGTACTATCCGCTGGTGGCGGAGCACAATTACCTGCCCTATGTGGCGGGTATCGATCCCGAGGTGGCCGATCGTGCCAAGTACATGATTGTGTCGCTGCCCGCCAACCCGGTGGGCTCGGTGGGCACGCCCGAGGTCTACGAGGAGGTCATCGCTTTCGCCCGCGAGCACGACCTGCTCATCGTTCACGACAACGCATACTCCGACATCGTGTTCGACGGCGAGCCGGGCGGCAGCTTCTTGCAGTATCCCGGCGCGCTCGAGGTGGGCGTTGAGTTCTTCTCGCTTTCCAAGTCGTTTAACGTTACCGGTGCGCGTATCGGCTTTTTGGTCGGCCGCGAGGACGTGGTCTCTGCCTTTGCCAAGCTGCGCGGCCAGATCGACTTTGGTATGTTCTTCCCGATCCAGAAGGCTGCTATCGCCTGCCTGAACGGTCCGCGCGATGAGGTCGAGGCGCAGCGTCTGAAGTACCAGGAGCGCCGCGATGCCCTGTGCGACGGTCTTGAGGGCCTGGGCTGGGAGCGTCCCAACGCGCATGGCTCAATGTTTGTGTGGGCCAAGCTTCCCGGTGGTCGCACCGATTCCATGGCGTTTTGCGAGGAGCTCATGGAGAAGGCCGGCGTTGTGGTGACGCCGGGCGCGAGCTTTGGTCCTTCGGGCGAGGGGCACGTGCGCATGGCGCTGGTCTTGCCGCCCGACCAGATTGCTTTGGCTGTCGAGGCCATTCGCGAGGCGGGCCTGTATTAGAAAGGTATTTCGACTCGTCAATAGCTCGAAACCGATTTCGTGCAGTTATTTTACGATTTCTGCAAACAATTTCGGTAAACGGTCGATTTTTGGCTGCGAATAGGAGCATAATCAAAGTCCCGATTGGATGTATTGGGATTACGGCAAGCCGCTCGGGTCGTTCCCGGGCGGCTTGCTTGTGGAGAGAGATGGGAGTTTCTAATGGTTAACGAGAAGAAGGTCGCTATTGTCGGCTGCGGTTTCGTCGGTTCGTCTTCGGCGTTCGCGCTGATGCAGAGTGGTCTGTTCTCCGAGATGGTCCTCATCGACGTGGACAAGAACCGCGCCGAGGGTGAGGCCCTGGATATCGCGCACGGCATGACGTTTGCCGAGCCGATGAAGATCTACGCCGGCGATTATTCCGATGTCGCCGACGCCGCCATGATCGTCGTCACCGCTGGCGCTGCCCAGAAGCCCGGTGAGACTCGCCTGGACCTGGTCAACAAGAACGTCAGCATCTTTAAGTCCATTATCCCCGAGATTAAGAAGTCCGGCTTCGACGGCATTCTGCTCATCGTCTCCAACCCGGTCGATGTTCTGACCTACGCCGCCATCAAGATGTCCGGCCTGCCCGAGGGCCACGTCATCGGTTCCGGTACCGTGCTCGACACCGGCCGTCTGCAGCAGATGCTTGGTGCCCATGTCGAGGTCGACCCGCGCGATGTCCAGGCTTATGTCATGGGTGAGCACGGCGATTCCGAGTTTGTCGCTTGGTCCAGCGCTCAGGTTGCCGGCGTTCCGCTGAACACCTTCTGCGAGCTTCACGGTCATCTGGAGCATGAGGCTGCCGAGAAGCGCATCGCCGAGGACGTCAAGAACTCCGCCTACACCATCATCGAGAAGAAGCACGCCACCTACTATGGCGTCGCCATGGCCGTCAAACGCATCTGCACTGCCGTCATGCGTGACGAGCAGACCGTTCTGCCCGTTTCCTCGCTCATGGTGGGCGAGTACGGCCTGTCCGATCTTGCCATCTCCATGCCGACCGTCGTTGGCCGCGACGGCGTTGTCTGCCGCGTCCCCGTGCCGCTGAACGATGACGAGCAGCACGAGCTCACCGCCTCCGCCAAGGCCCTCAAGGACATCATCGACAGCGTCGACTTCTCCTGCTAAATCAAGCTCGCTAAAGCGAAAAGCTACAATGAAGGCGTCCGAGCCCACACGGCCCGGGCGCCTTTTTGGTGCAAAGTAACCTGACCCCAATGCACCATAGTTGACGGGAGGGCCATGTCGGATTCGCCTAATTTTTTGACCTATGCCCAGACGGCGTTTTATCCGTTTGAGGAACGGCCGTTCTGCGCGGTGGATAGCCTGGTCTTTGCGTGGTTGTCCTATTTGCGTTTGCCGGGTGATATGGCGGAGCTGACGAACTGGCAGGGCCTAGACGTACGCGAGCTGCTGCGTGCCGAGTGCTACTGGGACATGATTGGCGACCTGTGGGATCCAGAGGGGAGCAGGGCCTTGTTGGAGGCCGTGGCAGCAAGCCCTCGCTACCGTGGCGTGCACGTTTGCGGCTATCGTGCCGTGAGCGATGTGGTGGCGACAGAGCAGTTTGCAGCCATGGCGTTCCGGTTTCCGGCGGGGTTTAGCTATCTTTCCTTCCGGGGGACCGACAGTACGATTGTGGGCTGGAAAGAGGACTTTAACATGGCGTTCCGGTGTCCTGTGCCGGCCCAGGAATCCGCGGCGCGCTATGTGGACGAGGCGGCGGATGCGATTGACGGGCCGCTTTTGTGCGGAGGTCATTCCAAGGGTGGAAACCTTGCGGTGTACGGTGCGGCGATGTGCTCCGATGTCGCCCGTGAGCGAATCGAACGGGTGTATTCCCATGATGGTCCTGGCTTCGTCGAGGAGTTTCTGAACGGCAACGCCTTTGCCGATCTTTCCGGCCGCATCGATAAGACGCTACCTCGGTCGTCGATCTTTGGCATGATGTTCGAGACACAGGAGGACTATGCCATCGTTGAGAGCACCGAGTTCAGCCTGCTGCAGCACAATCCCTTTAGCTGGGTGGTTGATGGTCGCGACTTCGTGTACTGTGAGCGCCTGTCCGCCGGTGCTCGATACGTTGATGGCTCCATTCGCGAGATGCTGCTTGCAGTGGGGCCTGCCGAGCGCGAGCGTTTTGTAGATGCATTGTTCTCCGTGTTTGAGGCTACGGGTGCTGAGCGGTTTGCGGATATCGCTGGGAATCTGCGCGAGAGCCTGCCCGTGATGCTCCAGGCTGCACAAGGCTTTGACAAGGATACGCGACGCTTTGTCTCGCAGACCATCGTGGCAATCCTTAAATGCGCACTGCTGCCCAAACGACCCCAGATCGACATGCCCGCTGCCGGCAAGAGTTTGGCAGAACAGCTCGAGGCTTGGCAGTCCGAGCTCCTGCGCTAGCCATTGGTGCAAAGCAACCTGTCCCCGATGTACCAATCTTCGATGCGCTCGGGGAGGGCTCGACCGCTATACTGGTTCGTGCCGAAATCGATCTAGAACGGAATGCCGTATATGAAAATCAATCACGCGATTCTGCATATCCTGGACTTTGACTCTGCCGTCAACGTTATGAGCCAGCGCGAGCTCGATATCGAGAGCCGCACCGTGCGCAACTTCGTGACCACGCATCTGCGCCGCGCACGTACCTCGGCCGACAATAAACGCGCCACGTTTGCCGAGAACTCTGCGTTTGGCGGCGAGCTCAAGGGTTACTTCTTTGGCGAGCGCGAGTTCGTGGACCTGTCGCAGCAGATTGCGGAGTTTATCTCCTCCGAGCTCACCAAAGCCGAGAAAGCCGAGTCCACCGACGTGCTCGTGGCCGATTTTGACGACGATGAGGATGCCCGCTGGTTTGCCGTGATGCTGCTGGGCTCCAAGCAGGCTTTTATGCACGAAGTGGGCCGCGAGGAGGGAGAGGTGCGCAACGACATCGCGCGCCACTACGCCATTCTGCCGAACCCCTCGCAAAAGGTGCCGAGCTATGCCATCGTGCGCGCGAGTACCATGGAGATCGGCTACGTGGACAAGAAGCGCAAGATTGCCGGCGAGGACCGTATGCTTATCCCCGATGGTCTGCTGCAGTGCGACACGGGCGTATCGGGCAAGGAGGTCATCGACACCGTGACGCGTGTGGTCGAGGAAGTCGCCGAGGAGCACGGTGCCAATACGGCCGTAGCGCTCGCTAAGGTTAAGGCTGCCGTTGCCGAGAAGGTCGAGGATGACGAGGAGCTTCCGCCTTGGGATATCGTCGATGAGGTCTTTGAGGACGAACCGGTCATCAAGGAGAGCGTACGTGCGGCGCTGACCGAAGAGAAGGTGCCCGAGCGTGTGCCCGTGGAGCGCAAGCAGGTCGAGCGTGCGGCCGTGCGCAACCACAAGATTCGTACCGACACGGGCATCGAGATCAGCTTTCCGGCCGAGATGGGCTCGAACTCCGAGTACATCGAGTTCGTCAACGAACCCAACGGCCTCATCTCCATCGAGCTCAAAAACATCGGCAGCATCGAGAATCGATAAACTGCGCTTGGACGCTGCAGAAAAACAAAGGTCGAAGCCTCGGATGAGGGCTTCGGCCTTTTTTGCTTGGGATTGAATTGCGCCGTAGGTTGAGCATAAGTCAGCGAAAACGCCCCAGAGCGAGCAAGGTGACGTGAAAGAGGAGGGCATTGACCTTCTGGTCATGCCCGACGATTGAACGTCAGATTGCCGCTCTGGGGCGTTTGCAGCGTCGAGCTGTTACGCGGGTTGGTAAACCCGCGCAACCCTACAGCTGACGCAGATCTTCCTCGAGTCCGGTCTTGCTGTCGGTCTTCTCGTCGCGCATCTTGATGACGCGGGCGGGGACACCGGCCACGACGGCACCAGCGGGGACGTCCTCGACGCACACGGCGCCGGCGGCAACGACAGCGCCCTTGCCTACGTGCACGCCTTCCAGGACCACGGCGTTGGCGCCGATCATGACATCGTCCTCGATGATGACGGGCGTGGCGCTTGCGGGTTCAACGACGCCTGCCAACACGGTTCCAGCGCCGATGTGGCAGTTCTTGCCCACTGTGGCGCGGCCGCCCAGCACGGCGCCCATGTCGATCATGGAGCCCTCACCGATGACGGAGCCGATATTGATGATGGCACCCATCATGATGACGGCGCGATCGCCGATCTCGACGCGGTCACGGATGATCGCGCCCGGCTCGATGCGGGCGTTGATGCCCTTAAGGTCGAGCATGGGCACGGCGGAGTTACGGCAATCGTTCTCCACATCGTAGTAATCGATGGAATCGGCATTGGCATCAAGGATGGCTTTGAGCTCATCCCAGTCACCAAAGACGGTCTTGCCACGACGACCGCCGTAGACGTGCGCATTGCCCCACTGGACCTTCATGCCGGGCTTCTCGCGCACGTACAGTTTGACGGGCGTCTTTTTGGGCGCTGTGGCGATGTAGTTGATAATCTCCTGGGCATCCATCTCGGCTGCATTGCTCATTTGCTGTCTCTCCTTTGGGTGGATCCGGTTGATACCTGGTTAGGCAAACATGACCTGGTCGAACGTATAGAAGCCGTGCTCGCGGGTGACGAGCTTCTGCGCGGCTGCCAGGGCGCCGTTGACGAAGATCTGACGGCTTGTGGCGCGATGCGTGAGCGTGACTTCTTCGTCCTGGCCAAAGAAACTCACTTCGTGCACGCCGGCGACAGTGCCACCGCGCAGCGAGTGCATGCCGATCTCCTTGGGGTCGCGCGCTCCGCACATGCCCTCGCGGCCATAGACGGGGTGGTAGCCTGCCTCGGGCTCGGTTTCGACTACGGCATCGAGCAGCAATTTGGCAGTGCCGCTGGGGGCATCGACCTTTTGGTTATGGTGCGTCTCGACGATTTCGCAGTCAAAGCCGGGCAGCTCGCGTGTGGCCTGTGCTACCAGATGACGCAGGGCTGCGATACCGATGGAGTAATTGCCGGAGTGCATGACGCGGGCGTTCTGACCCAGCTCGCGCAGGCGATCCATCTGCTCGGGTGTGTAGCCTGTAGTGCCCGAGACCAACGCCGCGCCCGTGCACTCGACATAGGCGACGACGGCATCGAAGGTCACGACGTTCGAGAAGTCGATGATGACGTCGGCTGCCGGGGCGCTCTCGAGCTCGGACAGATCAAAACCGATCTGGGCCACGATATCAAAAACGGGCTGCCCGGCGGCGTCGATAATGCCTTCGGCGGTAGTACGGATGAGCGAGCCCATGCGGCCCGTTCCCATAATGACGGTCTTAATCAAGCAGACCAGCTCCCTTCAGAGCATCGGTAAGTGCGGCACGTGTGTCGTTGGCCATGGGGCACAGCGGCATACGGTAGTTTGCCTCGATCATGCCCATCTGAGCGAGCGCTTCCTTAACGGGGATGGGGTTGACCTCGCTAAAGAGGGCATTGATGAGCGGCTGGCCGGCAATCTGGATATCGCGGGCGCGCGCTACGTCGCCGTCCAGATAGGCGCGGCACATGTCGTGCACGAGCTGCGGCTGAACATCGGCCCACACACTGATGGTGCCCGAGGCGCCCAGGCTCATGAGCGGCACGGTGAGGGCGTCCTCGCCCGAGTACATGCGGAAGTCATCGGACAGCAGGTGGGCGATCTTGGCTGCGTAGGCGACGTTGCCCGAGGCCTCCTTGATGCCCATGATGTTGGGGTGCGCGGCCAAGCGCTCCACGTTGTGCACGCTGATGCCGCAGCCGCAGCGGCCGGGGATGTTGTACAGGATGCAGGGGATGTCCACGGCGTCGGCCACGGTCTTAAAGTGCCGGTAGATGCCCTCTTCGTTGGACTTGTTGTAGTAGGGGGTAATGAGCAGCAGGCCGTCGGCGCCCAGTCCCTGATAGGTGAGCGACTTGGTGAGCATGGTCTGCGTGGAGTTGGAGCCCGAGCCGGCAATGACGGGGACGCGTCCTGCAACCTGCTTGACCACCGCGGCGACAACGGAGTTGTCCTCGTCGTCGGTCATCGTGGCGCTCTCGCCGGTGGTGCCCAGGGTGAGGATGGCATCGGTGCCATTTTGCAGGTGGAAATCGATAAGGCGCTCGAGCGCGTCAAAGTCGACACTGCCGTCCTTTTTAAACGGCGTGACAAGGGCGACGATTGAACCCTCGAGATTGCGGATGTCCATGTTCTTCTCCTTCGCTTCCGCGATCTGGATGCGTTTGTTCCACTGAGCGGCGACGGCCAGGCGCTCGTCCTGAGCGCGGCGGCGGGCACTTTCGGCGCGCGACTTGGCCAGCAACTCTCGGCCGCACGGCAGCACGTCGAGCGTGGCAAAGTAATCGACCGGGCGCTCGGCGCGTCGGATGAGGTCGGCCGAGCCATCGGGGCGCAGCAGGACCTCGGCGGAGCGCAGGCGTCCGTTGTAGTTGTAGCCCATGGAGTAGCCATGCGCGCCGGTATCGTGGATCACAAGCAGGTCGCCCATGTCGATATGCGGCAGCGAGCGGTCGATGGCGAACTTATCGTTGTTCTCGCACAAGTTGCCCGTGATGTCATACGTGTTCGTGACCGGTGCTGCGGTCTTGTCGGCGCCACCCGGCTGTCCCATCACCGTAATGTGGTGGTAGGCACCATACATAGCGGGACGAATGAGGTCGACGGCGCTTGCGTCCACGCCGATATAGTCCTTGTAGATCTGCTTTTCGTGGATGGCCTTGGTCACCAGGCAGCCGTAGGGGCCCATCATAAAGCGACCCATCTCGGTGCAAATCGCCACATCGCCCATGCCGGCGGGAACCAGGATCTCGTCGTATGCCGCGTGCACCCCCTCGCCGATGGCGTGAATGTCGTTGGCCTGCTGCTCGGGCAGATAGGGGATGCCGATGCCGCCGGACAGATTGATGAAGGCGACGTGTGCGCCGGTCTCGCGCTCCAGGCGCACGGCAAGCTCAAAGAGGATGCGCGCAAGCTTGGGGTAGTAGTCGTTGGTGACGGTGTTGCTGGCAAGGAATGCGTGGATACCAAAGTCCTCGGCACCCTTGGCCTTGAGCGTGCGGAAGGCCTCGAAGAGCTGCTCGGTGGTCATGCCGTACTTGGAGTCGCCGGGGTTATCCATGATGCCATTGGAGAGCTGGAACAGGCCACCCGGATTAAAGCGGCAGCTGACCGTCTTGGGGATGGGCCCCGCAACGCGCTCAAAGAACTCAATGTGGCTGATGTCATCAAAGTTGACGATGGCGCCCAGCTTGTCGGCGAGCTCAAAGTCGGCCGCCGGCGTGTCGTTGGACGAGAACATGATGTCGTGTCCCGTGATGCCCAGCGAGCGGGCGATCATGAGCTCGGTATAGCTCGAGCAATCGCAGCCGCAGCCGTATTCGTTGAGAATGGAGATGAGCGCCGGGTTGGGGTTGGCCTTGACGGCAAAGTATTCCTTAAAGCCCGGGTTCCATGCAAAGGCGTCGCGCACTTCTTGCATGTTGCGGCGGATGCCCGCCTCGTCGTATAGATGAAACGGCGTGGGGAACTGCTCGACGATATGCTCGAGCGTCTCCTTGTCCACAAACGGCTGCTTGGCCGCATATGCCTCGTTGGGAGTCAATGACATGTCCCGTAAACCTCGCTATCCAGACGGCGCTACCTGCGCATCGAATCCGCATAGCGCGGACCCAATGTCCGGATAGCGCTCCCGCATTGCTGCAGACAGTCCTGCGGGTGTTTCCCGCAGGCCCACCAGGCTGTTCGTGCCCGAAAAACCCAGTTCGGCGGGTTTCGCCTCCCCGCGGGGTCAAAGCCTGCCGGCTCGCCCGCGGCTCTTCGTGCCCGCGCCTCTATCAAGTGGTAACGACCCTACCACGTTGCACTTTACCAAACAAGAGTATTCGTATATAACGTTTAAAAAATGCAGGGATATGCTGGAAACATGTGTGCCACAATCCTGTATCACAATAAGTTGCAACAGGTGTGCCTCACGAAGGGATTCTCTATGACCGAGCCCCAAGAACTCCGTCGCTATCGCCGCGATCTCCATCGCATTCCGGAGCTCGATTTCGATCTTCCGCAGACTATCGCCTATATCGAGGGCGTGTTGGCGCCGCTCGCTTGCGAGGTGACCCATCCGTGCCCCAGCTGCATCTGCGCTTTCTTCGACGCTGGCGTTGGTGCCGTGCATGCCACGGCGATTCGCGCCGATATGGATGCGCTGCCCATTGCCGAGGCAACGGGGGCAGCGTTCGCTTCGACCCATCCCGGCAAGATGCATGCTTGCGGCCACGATGGACACATGGCCATGGCGCTTGCGGCGGCAACCTTTGTCGACCGTACGATCTGTGAGCGGCCGGGCGCCATTAAGCGCAACGTGCTCTTTGTGTTTCAGCCGGCCGAGGAAACGATCGGTGGCGCCAAGACAGTTTGTGAGAGTGGGGTGTTTGAGCGCTACGGGGCGGACCGCATCTTCGGGTTCCACGTATGGCCCGACCTGCCTGCGAACACGTTGGCGAGCTGCTCCGGTCCGTTGCTGGCGCGTTCGAGTGAGACGCACATTCATATTCACGGAACGAGCATCCATATCGCTAAGACTTATGGCGTTCCGGTCGAGGAGTCGCACGATGCGGCGTTGGCGGCTGCCAAGTTCTTGGTTGCCGAGCGCGAGCTCATGGACGAGTTGGGTGCCGACGAGCCCTGCATTGGTAAGTTCGGCCTGCTGCAGGCTGGCACCGTCTGCAATGCGGTGGCGGGGGAGGCTCATGTTGCCGGCAGCCTGCGTGTGTTTACGGACTCCATGTTCGACCGTGCGCGCGAGGGCGTACGCCGTGTGCTCGATGAGGCGTGCACCGCAACGGGCTGCACGTACGATCTCAATTTTGCCGAGGGCTATCCACCGGTCGATAACGACCCCGAGCTGTTCGCCCACATTGCGCCTGCCTTGTCCGAGCTGCAACTTGCGGACGAGCCGCTGCTAATCGCCGAGGATTTCGCGTTCTATCAGCGCCATCTGCCGGGCGTGTTTTTCTTGCTGGGCACGGGCGTGCCAGAGGGACAAGAAAACCCGATCGACGCTGATGGCTGCCCAGCCTATGCCACAAGCGCTCTGCATACCGATAGCATGCTCTTCGACGAGGAAATCCTACTCAAAGGCCTCGATGTCTACAAACGATTGCTTTTGCTTGACTAAGGCGTGGAGGAGTATTTGTTCTAGAAAACACGAACAAACGTACGATATAATAGAGATGTAAGTCTATAGAAACGTTTGACGTTACTAACGTAAGGCGATACTATGATTGCATCGTATAAAGATGAGGATACCGAACGCTTTGCCATGGGTATGCGGGTCAGGAGGTTCGTGCCCTTTGAGCGTGTTGCGTTGAGGAAGATTCGCCAACTGCAGGTTTGTGCTTCGCTTGATGATCTTCGCGTTCCACCGGGCAACCGCCTGGAAGCTTTGAAGGGCGATCGTGCCGGTCAATATAGCATCCGTGTTAACGAGCGCTATCGGGTCTGTTTTGAGTGGAGACAGGAGATGGCTTGGAATGTCGAAACCGTCGATTATCACAAGTGATGAGACTTCGGCCGATTTGCTGTCGCCGGTGACTCCTGGTGAGCTTCTCAAAGAGGAGTTTCTTGTCCCTATGGGCATTTCTCAATATCGCCTCGCCAAGGAGACCGGGATTCCGGCTCAGCGTATCGGGCAGATTGTCTTGGGAAAACGTCGCGTGACGGCCGACACCGACCTCCGTCTTTGCCGTTATTTTGGCCTGACGGATGGTTATTGGCTGCGCGCTCAGGTGGCGTTTGACCTTGAGGCCGAGAAAAGGCGGATTGAACCGGAACTCGATAAGATCGTTCCTGTTCAGCAGGCCATCGCACTGTAGTGCTCAAAGATGATGGGGGGGTGGCGATGAGGCGATGCCGACAGTCTTCCGTATATAGTCCGGGTGGATGCGGGTGCGGTTTGCTACTGCTTCCGGTCATCGCTGTGAGCATTGGCGTGATGTTTGTGCTTGCTGGGCTGGCTGCGGCGGCACTCGTACTGTTTATCACCGCCATCGGCGTGACGGTCTGGCTGTGCCGTTCTCGCGAGCAGCGTCGTGCCGATGGTAAGACTAATGTCGGATGGATTGCCTTTTTGATCATCGCCTACCTGCTGAGCATCAGCTATTTGGCCTTCTTTATCCTGTTGCTTGTGAGCACCTTTACCGGGGAATCCGTCACGGTGGGGTAGGTTTCGACGAGCTTCTTGAGGATGAAGCGAGGGGACGGACCCTGAATGAACCGCGCCCCACATCAACAAGTTCCATTCGTTGTGTAGCAATCCGAATGTGCAAGTGTTTGGCGTGAGGGCACCGCCGCCAGTAACACGGGGATGCAGGCCGCGATCGCCAGCCCCTATACCAGCTCATCGCAATAGATTCCATAAGGACCCACCAACAGGACATAGGCCAACTTGCGAGCCCATCATTCGCTGCGGCCACAAATCAGCTGGCAGCTGAATTATCGCTATAAATCGCGAGGTAAAATGTCCAAAGATTGATGGACGGTTCGCAGAATTTGCAAGGGTCATTGAGAAAGCAAAGCTGCGAGAAAGGAAGAGCCATGGCTAAGAAGACGGGAGAGAAAGAAACGGTTGAAAAGGCCAAAGGCTTCGAGATTCCCATCGATGAGGAATCGGCCGGCAAGCTGCTCGATACCATCTACAGGAGCGCACTGAATGGCGTCCCTAAGGTGAGTCGTTCGGTCGACGAGATGGTTGCCGACTACACGGGAAAGGCGAAGTCGCCCGATGATGCCGCAAGGGCACTCGCAAAGTGGCAGGTCATGAAATGCGGAACCTCAGGTTTCGTCACCGGGCTCGGGGGCTTGATTACGCTTCCGGTCGCAATTCCCGCGAACATAAGCAGCGTCATGTACGTTCAGATGCGCATGATCGCCTGCATCGCGAAGATGGGTGGCTATGACGTTACGTCCGACCAAGTTCAGACGATGATCTACATATGCCTCACGGGTACGACGGCGAGTGATCTTGTCAAAATGGGGCTCATCAAGACTGGGACGAAATCGCTTGAGGCTGCAATCAAGAAGATTCCCGGGTCGGCACTCGTGAAGATCAACCAGAAGGTTGGCTTCAGATTTATCACGAAGTTCGGCGAGAAGGGTATCATCAACCTCGGGAAAATGCTGCCCCTCGCCGGTGGCTTGATTGGCGGCGGCGTGGACGTGGCATCGACGAGCATCATTGCTAAGAACGCCATCAGGATGTTCATGGAGGGCGAGGACCCCGATGGAACCCTGCCCACTGAAGCGGAGGTCGAAAGCATCGAAGACGTTGAGGTGGAAAGCGACCTGCTTTAGTCTTCGCTATACGCGCCACACCCCATTGCCTAGCTTATGCCGTAGGGGCTGCCGGCTGTTATGAGGTAACCCGCCTGCTCGCCGCGGTCTATTCGGCACATCGCGTGCGTCGTCTGCTTTGAGTCGCAGGCTGTGTCATTGCCGCCCACGATGGCCATGTGGTCGTTGAGTGCAGTCGAGCCCATGTGACCCTTGGGTGGCTCTCAGCCCGCATCTACCAGGATTCTTGTCGAGTTCGTGCGAGCATCGAGCGTGTAGGGCATGCTCGAGAGCGTCGTTGTCCGCATGGACCACGCCGCGCGGGTTCGCCATGTCGGAAATCGAGGCAAAGCGCTGCAACCGTAGAACCAGTAGTTCAAATCGATGTTGGCAAGCCTCGAGGTGTCATCGGTGATGGACGCGCGCTTCATGCTCTTCTATATGGCAACCTTAGCTCTCAGCTAATGAATTCAAGTTCAATCCTTCCTACGATGTGCTGTGTGCCGGCACGGTAGCCGGATCGTAGGAAGGATGAATAATGGCAAAAGAGGGAAAGAAGCCGATCGGCAAGATTGTCCTAGGCGTCATCGTGGTGCTGGTTATCGTCGGTGCCGTGGGTTCTATGGGCGGCAATTCAACCGATTCGTCTGCGAGCGATTCGGCAAAACCTGCCGAGGCGACACAGCAGGCTGAGGAGCAAAAAGAACCGCAAGAACCGTATATCATTGCTGACGAGGCTGAAGACACCTCCAGTCAGTTTGCCTATAAGATCACGGGCACGCTGACCAATAACACGGACAAGGAAAAGAGCTACATTCAGATTGAGTATGTTCTGTATGATGCCGATGGCAACCAGGTTGGAACGGCTCTTGCAAACACCAATCATCTGAAGGCGGGCGGCTCCTGGAAGTTCGAGGCGCTGGGTACGGTGTCTCCCGACCAGGTTGCTAGCTGGGAGCGTTCGGACGTAAGCGGTTTCTAGCATGTTGCATGCACTGGGGGAGGTGAAGTCGTATGCCCGATAAAAAGCTGACCGAAGAGTTGCTCAATGAGCTTCTCGATGCGCCGAACATCGATGGCTATATCAGGGAGCACGACTTTGCCGCCCCGTCGCTTTCGGACTACCTGAAGCAGCTGCTGCAGGAAAAGGGCTTGGAGCGCTCGCGCGTGGTTCGTATGGCCGATCTCAATGAGACCTTTGGCTATCAGATCTTTACCGGTGCGCGTCACCCGAGTCGCAATAAGGTGCTGCAGATTGCCTTTGCGATGGCGCTGACGCTCAAAGAGGCCAACCGTGCACTGACGGCTGCCGGGGTAAGCGTCCTTAACTGCAAGGATCGCCGTGATGCGATTATCATCTTTTGCATCGATCGCGGGTGTAGCCTCCAAAAGGTCAATGAAGAGCTGTATCGCTTTGGCGAGGAAACGGTGAGTTAGCGGCTGATATCTGAGCCGGCGGAGCTGCCGAACAAGGATGCAAACGAACGGGGCGCGGATGCCATGGAGCGTCTGCGCCCTGCGCTATGATGGAGGCTATGGATACTCAGACCCCAACATATTTCGATGACGAGCTGACCGCAGCGCTTGCCGAGCACCTGGCGTCGCTCGATCGCGACGACAGCTATCGCGTGGAGCGTGTACTTAAGCGCTCGTCCGTTGAAACAACCGAGCTCGTGTACTTTGAAGGAACCGGTGGTGGTTCGCTCGGCCCCTTTGTCCGTAAGCGCATCGATGCCTCGGCTCAAATCGGCGGGGCATACGAGCGTCTGCTTGCCGCTCAGCGGGCAGGCAGGCGTTTTGAGCACCTGCCCAGAATCGTCGATTGTCGTCGTGTGGGCGACGAGCTCAACGTGGTTATGGAATACATCGAAGGGGAGACGCTCGGGGCGCTGGTGGACCGTCTGGGGGCTACCCCCGATTATGCGCGTGAATTGTATCCTGCCCTATGCGATGCCGTGGGCGAGCTCCACGCCGGTTTTGCAATGGCGGGGGAGACGTCGGCGCCGGTGATCCATCGCGACCTCAAGCCGTCGAATATCATCGTGACAGGTGCCAACTATACGCCTGATGACGGCCTGACGTTTTCGTCGCTGGTGATTATTGACTTGGGGATCGCGCGCGTGTGGCGCGATGGCGCCGATGCAGACACCGTCAAGTTCGGCACGCGACCCTATGCGCCACCCGAGCAGTATGGGTTTGGGCAGACGAGCGTGCCCAGCGACGTCTACGCACTGGGCGCCCTGTTGTTCTTCTGCTTGACGGGAGTCGACCCTAAACCAGGGCTCGACATGCGCGAGCAATGCGAGGCGCGTGGCATTCCCACCCCACTTGCCGATGTCGTCTGCATGTCGATGGCGCTCGACCCGGCCAAGCGTTTTGCGAGTGCGGAAGCGTTGGGACGGGCGACGCGCACGGCATACGATCTGAGCCGCCCCGTGCGGCCTCCTGCGCCTGCGCCTGTCCGTACTCCGGCCTCGGAGACGGTGTTGATGCTCCAGGGGCTCCAGAACCCCGCAGGGCTTCCTAGGCCTGCCGCCTCCGCTGCATGTGGTCTGCTCTCTCGCGTTCCGGAGTCTCTGGGGCGCATTTGGAATACGCTTGTCTGCTTCTCCCTACTTGTGTTCTTTGCCGGAAGTCACTTTGCCGTCTTTCACCCCACGGGAGCAAACCAAAGCTACCCGACGTGGTTTCTCATAATCGAGTATTTTTTCTTTGTTGATGGCCTTATGGTGCTTATGCATTTTGTGCTGCTCGATAAGCGCCGTCTTCGTCGGCGATTCGCACTGCTCGACAGCTATCGCGGCAAGAAACTCGCGAAACTCTGGCTCAAGGCATTGGGTGTGCTGCTCCTATGCATGATCGTCATAGTCGCGGTTGCCAATGCGACCGGCGTCGTCGATACCTCCGCTACCTAAAAGAAAAGGGCCCCATTGGGGCCCTTTGCAGTTGCGCTTAGATGCGGTTCATCTGGGTTGCAACCTTGTTGTACCAGTCCTGCCACGTGGGCGGGCAGTACTTTTTGGCGGCTGCCGGGGTAAGCGTGGAGCCATAGTTGGCGCCCAGGTAGGCAACGTGGGCAGAGACGCCCTCGCTCCAGCTACCAAAGCTCCGCCAGCCGCCGCGGGCGCTCCAGCCCCAGGCGTTATAGGAGCCGGCACAATAGAGGCCCTTGCTGCTCTCGATGCAGGCGATGGCGGGAGACCAGCGAGGGTCAACACCGGTGTTCCAGGCTGCCACGGCAAAGTTGTAACCCTGGCCTGCCATGGGGGAGCCGGCGAGGTAGTTGTCGATGCGACTCGTCCACTCGTTGATAAACGAGTCGTAATCGGAGTTGCCGGTATTGGAGTTGTTCACCGTGGTGTCGATAGTGGTGTTGGCGTTATTGGCCTGGCTGTTGGAGTTGTTGCCGCTCACGCCCTCGCCCGAGAGCTTCTCGGCGGCAGCGGCCTTGTCGGCCTCGAGCTTGGCCAGCTCGGCGGCATTCTCCTGCTCGGCCTTTGCCTGGGCTTCGCTGCGAAGCTGCTGGGCCTGTGCCAGTGCGTCCTCGGCGGTTTTCTGCTCGGTCTCGAGTTGGGACTTGGCCTGCTCGAGCTCGGTCTTGTTCTGCTCGAGTTCGGTCTGCATCTTGTTGAGCTCTTCGATCTCGTCGACGCTCGAGCTCGTGATCTGGTTGGTGTACTTGCAGGTGGTGATGAACTCGCCCAGGCTCTGCGCGTTGACCAGGAAGCTCACGATGGGGTTGGTGCCCTTCTGGTACTTATACAGATCGCGCATGGCGGAGCTCGCCTTGGCCTGTTGATCGGGAAGTTCGGCTTCGATCTTCTCGATGCTTGCCTCGTTAGTGTCGATTTGCTTCTGCAGATCCTCGAGCTTGGTGCGGGCTTCGTTGTAGGCACTCGTGGCGGTTTCGATTTTCTGCTGGGCAGCGGAAAGCTGATCCTGCGTTGCCTGCGAGGCGGCATAGGCTGCGACGGGGGAGAGCATCGGCGCGGCCGTCAGTGTAACGGCAAGCGCGGCGCTCGTGATGATACGAGCCGGCTTCGACGCGATGAGCGCTGCGGTGCGATGGTTCGAATGCTGCATCCAGTCCCTCTGCAATCAATCGTAGGTTATAGTTCGAAAGGTATTCTACTACTGCTTTCGACCTCAACTTGAACCTTAAAGGTTCTAAAGGGTCAAGTTGAACTTGATGCTTTGGCTTTGACCTGCAGTTATGATGAATTGTTGAGAAACCATAGAGTTCAACTTTAACGTTACAGAGCTCTGTTTGAGAGGAGTTTTGGGCTGTAAAAGCCATCTCAACGTGGGGTTTTATAACTACAGCGTGCCCTTCTGGCGAGCCTGCTCAATCTCTTCGAGGGCCTCGGCGGGGGTGAACGAACAGGTGCCGTCGCCGAGTTTGATTACCTGGATATCGTCGCCGGCGTAGACCTCTCCGCCCTTTAGTACCACGCCAAAAACGCCCTCGTGGGGAAAGATGCAGTCGCCGGCGAGATAGTAGATGGCACAGCGTGTGTGGCAGACCTTGCCGATTTGGCTGATTTCGACAAGCACCTCGCTGCCAAGCTTGAGCTGTGTGCCCAAGGGGAGCGAGAGCAGGTTGATGCCCCGGGTTGTGAAGTTCTCGCCAAAGTCGCCCTCGTGCACATCGAGCCCGCGCGCCTGCGCCGTCTGGATAGACTCTGCAGCTAAAAAGGAAACCTGGCGGTGCCAATGCCCGGCGTGCGCATCAGAGGCGAGGCCAAATTGCTCTATAACGGTGTCGTGCCCGTCGGCGACGGGCGACTTGCGCGTGCCCTTGTGTGCCGACGTGTTGATCGAGACAATGCGGGCGGGTCCGTTGTAGGCGTCGTTTGCCGTGCACAGGGGAGCGGTCGCTTTCGCACGTTCTGCCAGCTCGCGCCTCGCGGCATTGAGGATGGGATTATCGGTCGGATGGTCTTGGGGCACGTGTGCGCCTTTCGCTCGAAGATGTCAATACACTGAATCCTACAACAATGGTAGGTTCATTGCCCATTGTCATACAACGGCGAGCGCCGTCTTCGTGCTGGCCTTCGTGCTGGACGATTACGTCGATTGCCATAGATACGGTGGAGCTTTGGGCGCCGGCGGCTTGGCACGCTAGAATAATCCAGCTGCGCAAAAACCGCCCGTTGTGTGGGCAGTTCATGATAGGAAGTTTCCATGGCATTGCAATTTACAGAGCGCGAGTTCATTCCCGTGCTGCTCGGTGGCGACATCAACGCCTATTCGGTGGCGCGCGCCTTCTACGAGGAGTACCAGGTCAAGAGTCTGGTCTTTGGCAAGTATCAGACGGGTCCCGCGTACCGCAGCCAGATTATCGACTACACGCCCAACGTGGATATCGACACCATGCCCGTGATGCTCAAAACCGTCAACAGCATTGCCCAAGCGCATGCCGACAAGACGATTGTCCTTGTGGGCTGTGGCGATAACTATGTCGCTCTCGTGGCTCAAGCCAAGGATGCTCATGAGCTGGCGGATAACATCGTCGCTCCCTACGCGCCCTACAGCATGCTCGAGCAGTGCCAGAAGAAGGAGATCTTCTACGAGCTGTGCGAGAAGCATGGCGTGCCCTATCCGCACACGTTTACCTTTACCAAGGCGATGCTTAATGCCCAGGGTGAGGCGCCTGCCGAAGTGCTCGACCAGATCGATTTTCCTTACCCGATGATTCTGAAGCCTTCTGACGGCATCATGTGGTGGCAGCATGAGTTCGAGGGCCAGAAGAAGGCCTATGAGATTGCCGACCGCGCCGAGCTGGAACAGGTCATTCGCGATTCGTATGCCAGCGGCTACACCGACGACCTGATCTTGCAGGATCGCGTGCCCGGCAACGACGAGTACATGCGCGTGCTCACCAGCTATTCCGACCGCAACGGCAAGGTGCGCATGATGTGCCTGGGCCATGTGCTGCTCGAGGAGCATCAGCCCCACGGTGTCGGCAACCATGCCTGTATCATTACCGAGCCCAACGACGAGCTCATGGGCGGCGTGCGCAAGTTGCTCGAGGACCTTCACTTTGTGGGCTATTCCAACTTTGACGTTAAGTACGACGAGCGCGACGGCTCGTTTAAGTTCTTCGATTTCAACACGCGCCAGGGCCGCAGCAACTACTACGTTACCAACAGCGGCTTTAACGTTGCCAAGTATGTGGTGGACGAGTATGTGTTCAACCGTCCGTTTGAGCCGGAGTTTGTGACGGCTCAGGACGAGGCCCTGTGGATGGTCGTCCCCATGGGCGTCGTCGACAAGTACGTCAAGGATCCCGAGCTGCGCGCTAAGGTGCATCGCCTGGACAAGGAAGGCAAGGGCGCCGACCCTTCGTTTATGAAGGGCGACTTTGTCTTTAACCGCTGGCTGCGCATGTGGCACACCAAGCTGCGCCACTTTAAGCTGTTCAAGACGTATTACAAGTAGATGAGCGCGGCGCCCGTCCGGTTTGCATCGGGCGGGCGCGGGTATGATACGCGCAATTGCGCAAGCGTCATCAAGGAGGCGGCGATGGAAAAGCTGGGAGTTATCGGCGGCATGGGCGCCGAGGCCACGTCGTATTACTACGACCAGGTGGTGCGTCATACGGCTGCTGCCTGCGATCAGGAACATATCGACATGGTGGTGCTCTCCAAGTCGACCATGCCCGACCGCACGTTGGCCATTAAGACCGGCGAGCATGCCAAGCTGCTGGCGACCATGAAAGAGTGTGCCCAGGCACTCGAGTCGCTGGGCTGTGCGCACATTGCCATTCCCTGCAACACGTCGCACTACTTCTACGACCAGATCCAGTCGTTTACGAAGGTGCCGATTATCCACATGCCGCGTGAGTCGGTGCGCTATGCTCTGGCCGGTGCGGTGATGGGGGAGTGCGAGTTCGACCCCAACCTGAGTATGCCGGCCGAGCCGGTGCACAAGATTGGCATCATGGGCACCGACGGAACCGTGGGCGCGGGTGTCTACGGCCGCGAATGTAAGGCTGCGGGTGTTGAGGTCGTCTATCCCAGCGAGAAACGTCAGAACGATGTGATGTCGCTTATCTACGATGATGTGAAGGCCGGACGTGAGCCCGATATGGATAAGTTCGACCGCGTGATGTGGGAGTTCGCCCGTAGCGGCTGCGACCGCGTCATTCTGGCCTGCACCGAGCTCTCGGTGTTGCAAAAGTACCGAGAGATTCCCGAGATCACCCTCGACGCCATGGATGTCCTGGTGCGTGAATCCATCATCCGTAGCGGCGCTCCCTACCGCCTCTAGCTTCCGACCTGTCAAAAAGGGACAGGTTAATTTTGGTAGGTTTTATCTGGTGAAACAGTAAAGGCCTCGGCTCGTTTGGTGCGAGCCGAGGCCTTTTGCGTTGGGCGGATGCTGTCGGTGGTGAACTAGAACAGGAAGCCGATGGCGATGAGGGCGATGCTGACGATGAGCACGGCGATGTCCAGGCCCTTGATGGGGTAGCGCTTGTACGAGCTGGCGCGCGTACGCAGATAGAAGCCGCGCTGTTCTGCCGCCAAGGCTGTGGCATCGGTCTTGCCCACGCTCGAGATGAGCAGTGGCACACACAGTGGCAGCATGAGCTTAAGCTTCTTGATGGGGTTCTTGGTGTCGTATTCGACGCCGCGTGCGGTCTGCGCCTCCATGATGGCGTTCATCTCCTGACCAAACACCGGCACAAAGCGCAGCGCCGTGGTAAAGGTGAAGGCATAGCGATACGGCACGTGCAGCACCTCGACGCAGGCGTTGGCAAGGTCGTTGAGCTTGGTCACCATGAGCATGAGGATGAGCGGTAACGCCACACCCAGCAGGCGCAGACAGGCCTTCGATCCTGTGATGAGACCCGTGTCGGTGATAAAGCCCCACACCACGTTGCCATCGCGCATAAAGGCCAGCTGGAGCACCAGCATGATAAGCGCGAGCGGAATCAGCAACTTGAGCAGCGAGAACAGACGGTCGACGACGCCGGCATAGGCACCCAGCGCAAGGGTGAGTGCCAAAAAGCCCAGCAGCGCCACATAGGTGTCGGACAAGAAGATGCCGACGATGATGGCGGCGGCGAGGCCCAGTTTGACGACGGGATTCAGGCGATGCAGCAGCGTATCGCCCGGCATGTAGTCGATGACGTTAACCACGGTGGACCATCTCCTTGGCAATTCGAACGACATCGGTGACCTCGCTCACCTGCGCAAAAGCGGGCGAGACGGAAGATGCCAGACGGCGCGAGAGTTCAATAACCTGGGGAGGCTCCACGTAGGCACGCCGCATGAGATCGATGTTCGAGAATAGCTCGTGCGTGCGGCCGCGGTCGAGGATGCAGCCGTCGGCCATTACCACAATGCGCTCGGCAAAGTCGGAGACGACTTCCATGTCGTGGCAGACCATGATTACGGCGCAGCCGCGCTCGGCCATGGTACGCACGGTTTCCATGACGGTCATGCACTCGCGGTAGTCAAGGCCGCTCGTGGGCTCGTCGAGCACGACGATTTTGGGCTCTACGACCACGACGGAGGCGAGTGCCACCATCTGGCGCTGGCCGCGCGACAGCGAGAAGGGCGCCTCGTCGGCAGGCAGGCCAAAGCGGTCGATGACGAGTTGAGCACGACGCAGAGCCTCGGTGCGGTCGATGCCGGCAAGCTCCAGGCCAAAGGCGACCTCGTCGAGCACGGTGTCCTTGCAGATCTGGCGGTCGGGGTTTTGGAAGAGCGTTGCGACCTCGCGGGCGATACGGCTCGTGGGGACCGCAGCAGTATCCAGGCCCGTAACGCGCACGCTGCCCGAGGCGGGCTTAAGCAGGCCCGTGAGCAGCTTGGTGAGCGTGGTCTTGCCGGCACCGTTCTGGCCGACGATGCCCACGAGCTCGCCAGGATAGAGCGTCAGGCTAAGGTCGTGTACGGCGGCGCCGCCATTGGGATAGGCAAACTCAACATGGTCGAAGGTGAGCACGGGTTCGGCGTCCTTGGCATGAGGACGCAACGACGGTGCATGCGGGGAACCGGTGGGCGCCTGGGCTTCGATGGCTGCGTGTGCGGGGTCGACGATGCCCGAAATCAGGCGTTCGGCCTCATCGACATCCAAGCAAGGGGTACCGCTTACCAGACCATCGGCCTCGAGGCTATTGAAGATACGCGTGACGCGAGGGCAGTCGACGCCGATGGCACGGAGCTCGTCGGTATGTGCGAAGACCTCGTGTGGCTCGCCCTGCAGCGCGATTTCGCCATGGTTGAGCACGAGCACGCGGTTGCAGTACTCCGAGAGCAGGGCGACCTTTTGCTCAACGACGACGATGGTGATTCCAAGTGCGCGGTTTGCCTCACGCAGCGTCTCGAAGACCAACGTGGAGCTGGCGGGGTCGAGTGCCGCGGTGGGCTCGTCGAGAACCAAGACGCGCGGGCGCATGGCGAGGATGGCGGCGATGGCTACCTTTTGCTTCTGTCCGCCCGAGAGGGTTGCGATCTCGCGGTCGCGCAGGTCGCTGATGCCGACGGTCTCGAGCGTTTCGCTCACGCGCTGCTCGATCTGGTCGTGGGGAACGCCAAAGTTCTCGAGGCCAAAGAGCATCTCGTCCTCGACGACCGAAGCGACCATCTGCGTGTCGATATCCTGCAGCACACTGCCGACGATTTGCGACACGTCGGTGAGCGAGACTTCGCAGGTGTCGTGGCCGTCGACCATGACGGACCCAAAGAACGTGCCGGTGTAGTGGTGGGGCACGGCGCCCGACAGACAGGCGGCAAGCGTGGACTTGCCGGCGCCCGAGGGCCCGATGATGCCGATGAAATCTCCCTTGTTCACGCTGAGCGAGATGTGGCTGAGCGCCTGCTCGGTCTGCGTGCCATAGGAGAACGAGACATCGTCGACGTTGATGATCGTTTCCATGGATACCTTTCATAGTCATTGGGGACGTTCTTAAATGACTAGTCGTTTAAGAACGTCCCCAAGAGCTAGCCGTTTGGGACAGTCTTTGGTGGTGAAGCACGGAGACGGCTTTACGAGGGGCCTCAGGTTGGCGTGAAAGAGGAGCGAAGCGTACTTGGGTACGCGAGCGACGAATGAACGCCAAGATGGGGTGGCTCGTAAAGCCGAGCGGGTTAGTTGAGCTTCAGGGCCTTCTGGATGGGCAGATAGAGGGCGCCGACCAGAATGGCGTTAAAGACGGCGGTCATGGCAACGACGGGCAGCATGGCGGCGGCGAGCTCGCCGACCACGCCGAGCATGGCCATCTTGATGATCATGAAGATGACGCCGGAGACAAAGGTGGTCAGGAAGGTTGCGACAATGGCGATGGCGGGCTTGACCTGACCGTTCTTGCCGGCGGCGTTGACGATGCCGGCCATGAGCATGGCGGCGATGCCCTCGGCGGCAAAATCGACGAACGGCGAAGTGGTGGTGATCTGGATCACGGCAGCCGAGATGAGGCCAATGACGAGCGCCTGGCCGATGTTGGGACGAACGACCAGGATGGTGAGGCAGAAGGCCGAGATGATGAACTCGGGGCTGATCATGCCGCCCGAGATGCCCGAGATGGCCTTGCCGACGGTGAAGTTGAGGATGAAGCCGGCGGCGAGCAGGATGGCAAGCAGGACGAGGGCGCGGACATCGAGTTTGCCACGGTCGGCGGTCTGGACGGTGCGGGGCTGGGTGGCGGTGGTGTTCTGAGACATGGTGAAAATCCTTTCGGAATGGGAGTGCAAGAGAAAAGCGGAGGCGCGTGATGCGAATGCGATCGGGCTCGAGATAGAAAAAGGCCCCCGGTCGAAACCGGAGGCCTTCCAATCACCTAGAGCGCAAAAACAGGCGTGAGGGACTCACTGTCGACCGATCGTATTCGCATCACGCCACCACCAGTTGTTGAGAGACTTCATCGTGTTCTTCATGTTGGTGGCTCCTTTCGTGACGCCGTGGCGCGGTCGCACCTAGTTGCTGTTGCGCTGCACTATAGCACAGCGAAGTGTGTGCGGGGAAATCTTTTTTGAAAAGATTTCAGGCGGGTTTCCCGCCGGTCAAAAGAGCGGGCTGAGCGGGCGAGGCTGCCATTGCTGCCTTGTCCGCTCAGCTAAGACGTTACTCCTTATTGCGACGGTAGAGGAAGTAACCGCCCGCGGAGATGACGGCAACGCCAGCGATGGCGAATGCGGCCACCATGCGGCCATCAAAACGATCACCGGTGGTGGGCAGGCCGCCCTTGGTGTTCGTCTTGTTGGTGGTTACCGTGGTCGTGGTGTCCGACTTGCCAGGCTTCTCGGGCTTGGTGGTGGGCTGCTCGGGCTTAGCGGGCTGCTCGGGGGTACCGGGCTGCTCAGGAGTACCGGGCTGCTCAGGAGTACCAGGCTGATCCGGGGTTACCGGGTCGGTGGCAAGAGCGTCCTTGGCGTAGGTGATGGACACCTTGAGGCCGTTGATCTCGGTGTTCAGGTCGCTCGGGGTGAAGGGCTGGTCGAAGTTTTCGGCCTTCTGATAGGCGCGCATCTCCTGGAGCAGGGCCTTGCACTTCTTGTAGGTGTTCTCGGTAGCAGCCTTGCCGGCCTTGTTGGCCAGGGCAGTGCGGCCCTCGGTGGTCGTCTCGGCTAGCATGGCGGCGTCAACTTCCTTGTTCTGCTCGATGAGCTCGTTCTGGAGCGCATCGAGGTAGGCACGGACGCTGATACCAAGGGTGTCAGGGTTCTCAAAGCAGAGCGAGCTGATGTCCATGAGGACGTAGTTGATTGAGTTCTCGGGCTCCTCGTTGTACACGACGTCAGTCTGTTTGCAGTGATCGAAGGAGACGGTCTGATCGCTGAAGTACGGGCTGACCTCAGTTATCAGAGCGGAGTACAACGGGATGGCGACGGAGTACGCGGCGCGGGAGAGCATTTCCCACTGGATGGTAGCGACTTCGGGGTCATACCCGCGACGAATCTGGAAGAGGTTGATCTCGGTGTTGCGCTCGCTGCCGATGCAATAAACACCATCAGTGTTCGCGTTGAGGCCAGGGACGTTCTCGCCGCGGTTGCCGAAGGCGCGAATCAACTCGAAAGTGCTCCAACCAGACTTGCCAGGCTTGAAGAACAGGGGCTGGATTTCGCTGACCATGGCTCCCTTTTGGTCAGGTTTTCCTTTCTCCTTTACTGTGATAATGTCGTAATCTGTGCCTTCGGTCAGCTGACTACCAAAATAATCGCGGCCTTGCACATAGCGGGACCACTGGTTTACGCCGGAATCGGCGAGGCTTTCGCCATACGTTTGGGCGACATCGAATTTGCCGTCAGCGGAGTATTTGGCGAAACCCTTTTCTTCGGGCATGGATTGGATCTTTTCAGAGTGGAGGCAATTCTCGGTGTCATTGAGGTCGACATCGTAGTTGAGGCTCCCGATATTAGGGTTGAGCGACGCGACGTCGTCAGCGAGCTTCATGGCGATCCACTGATGGGCGGAAAGTGTGGCGAACAGCCAGGTCTCGTTGTTGTCGGCGATGATGATCTGGTCGTTGGTGCAGACGCCTTGATCATCGATCAGGCTGCCGAGAAGCTCGACGCCCTCGCGGGCCGTGGCGCTCTCGCCCAGGATGATGCTGCCGTAACTGTACTCGCCCAGACCCACTTCCTCATCGATGAGGTCTGCTGCAGCGGCCTCCTCGTTATAGGAGGTGCTTAGCGTGGCGGAGCAGGAGACGCCCTTCTCGTTGATGCCGGCCTCGGAGTAGGCGTCGGTGCGACCCATCCAGTTGGAGGGGTGGTCGCGTACATAGCTGTAGCGATAGGTAGGCTTGTTCGAAGTGTATTCAAAAGCAGATTCAATCGAGCTGTACTTAAAGCCAGGTTCGTGGGCAGGTTCGATGCCGTAGTGCTTAAGATAGCGCTTGCCAAAGTCCTCGGCGCGGCCGTAGTACGTGTTGCCGTCCGCCGTGAGCTTGCCGCCCATGTAGATCTGCGTGCAGGCGAGCGCAGACGTCGGCATGGACATGATGGTTGCAGCTCCAAAGGCGAGGCCTATGCCAAGCTTTTTGAGCGCGTTGACGGGGTGAGTTTTCCTCATTTTCCCTCCCAGCGTGCGAAAGCTCTCCGTTGCCAGAGAGCTTCAGCCAATAAAGACACCCCATTAGCGTAACGAACTGGAAACAATATTCATCTATGAAAGAAACTTACTCGATAAGCGTAATGAAATATGCGATGAGTGGTTAATTATACTCGGTTTGTAGCTTTACTTTAATAAAGACGTCCTGCAATTACATTACCTGAATAAAGCGCCTTGCACGGGGCGCAAAGAAAATCCCCCGCTGTTTGGCAAATGCATAAACAGCAGGGGAGACGATAATTGGATGAATATCATACCAATGTGGAATTACTTCTTCCGGCGGTGGATCACGTTGATCGCATAGCCGACGAGCATGGCCAAAACGATGATGATAAAGCCGAGCAGGGGATTGTCGTTCATAGGGTCCTCCTATTTTCCGAGCGGGGAGAATTCGTCGACGATGAGGTCGAGGCATTGCGGAAGCGCGCGGGCTCCAAAGACGCCCGAATTGCTGGAGATAATCTCGCCATCGAACTGCATGCCCAGCGACGGGGTGCAGGTGATCTTGGCTTCCTTGGTCTGGATGATCTTGAACTGCGGGCGGCCGAGTACCTTGCCGGCGGGGTCGAGTGCGGCGGTGATCACAGTCGGTAGAAGCTGCACAGTTTTTACGGGTTCGATGACCGCAATGTCGACCATGCCATCGTTCATACGGCAGTCGGGGAACAGGTTGATGTCGTTTTGGATGACCGAGGTGTTGCCGGCCATGCAGCAGATGCCGTCGAGCTCCTCGACAATGCCGTCATGCTCAATCGTAAAGTGCGCCACCGTGGGATTGGGCGTGGCGAGCGCGGAGAGGAAGTAAGCGATCTCGCCGATGTCGTTTTTGGTGGGGGCGGCCTTCATCATGATCTCGGCGTCGAAGCCCGAGCCGGCGATGATGATAAAGCCGTGGCGCTTCTCGTTGCCGTCCTCGTCGAGCCAAAAGAGCTCGCCCATGTCGACTTTGACCGTGCGACCGGCACGGCAGGCCTTGGCGAGCGCCGCCGCCTCAGGGGCATTGCCGATGTTGTTGAAGAACAGGCAGGCCGTACCGGAGGGGAAGACGAGCGTGGGGACACCGCACCCGCGCATCTGGTCGAGCACGTTGGAGACGGTACCGTCGCCGCCCGAAACGACCACGCGATCAAACTCGCGCACGTCTGCCACGGCATCCTCGGGCTCCATGCCATCGCCGATAAAACGCATCACGACCTCGTCGCCGCCCTGCGCGAGGGCGTGCGTGAATGCGTAGATTTCATCTGAGCTGGGGCCCGATGCCGGGTTGTGGATGATAAGGCAGCGCATACTTACGTTCCCGTTCTGTGACTAACCGAGTATAGTTGTAAGGCAATGCCGATATCCTACCCGTGTTTTTCGGGCCTAACCTTATTCGATGGGTTGATATGTACATTTCCACACATCAGGCTCTACTCGACTTTTGCCAGCGCGCCCGTGAGTTCGACGCGATTGCCGTCGATACCGAGTTTTTGCGCGAGCGCACATTCCACCCGCGCCTGTGCTTGGTTCAGATTGCCACCCCTGCCGAGAGCGTAGCGGTCGATCCCCTGGTAATCGACGACCTATCGCCGCTGGCCGAGCTTATGGCCGACGAGAGCGTGACCAAGGTCTTTCACGCGTGCTCGCAGGATATGGAGGTCATGCTCCATACCGTAGGCGTGCTGCCGCGTCCGATTTTTGACACGCAGGTGGCCGCCGCCTTTTTGGGCGAGCGCCAGCAGATTTCGTATGGCGCGCTTGTTCAGACGTTCTGCGGTGTATCGCTGCCCAAGACCGAGTCGCTGACCGACTGGTCGCGCCGCCCGCTGACCGATAAACAGATCGAGTATGCGATCGATGACGTCAAGTACCTGATCGTCGCCTATACCGAGATGATGAGCCGCCTGCGCGAGCTGGGCCGTGTGGACTGGGTGCTCGACGAGCTGCGCCCGCTGGCTGACGAGTCGCACTATCGCGCCGATCGCCACGAGGCGTTCCGCAAGGTCAAACGCATCAATTCGTGCAGCCGTCACCAGTTGGGCATCGCGCGCGAGCTCGCCGCCTGGCGCGAGGACCGCGCCGAGCGCCGTAACATCCCGCGCAAGTGGGTCATGTCCGACGACACGCTGCTTGCGCTCGTTAAGCGCAATCCCGTGCGCGTTGAGGAGTTCCGTAGCATTCGCGGTACCGATCAGTTGGGTGAGCGCGATGTGGACGGCGCGCTCATGGCCATCAAGCGCGGCGCAAGCTGCCCGCACGATCGCCTGCCGCTCATGGTGCGCGGGCATCGCCAGATCTCTCCGGAGCTGGAGAGCGTGACGGATCTCATGTACGCGCTCATCCGCCTGGTTGCCGAGCGCTCGGGCGTGGCGACCTCGGTCATTGCCTCGCGCGATGACCTGGCCGACTATATTGACCACCCCGAGCAGAGCCCCCTGCGCGAAGGCTGGCGCTTTGAGCTTGTGGGCTCGCGCCTGGACGATCTGCTCTCCGGCAATATGGGACTCACCGTGAAGGACGGAAAGATTGAACTGTTATAGGGAAGCTTAGCCGGCTGAGTGGGTAAAATGCCTCCAACGTGTAACTCGATTCGGAGGAATTCGCATGCCCTATTACTATGGTTACGGCTTTGGTATCGACCCGCTGTACCTGCTGGTTGTTCTTGTTTGTACAGTGCTTGGCCTTGCTGCGCAGAGCTATATCAATTCGACGTACAAGACCTGGTCCAAGGTTCGCTCGGACGGCGACACGGGCGCCACGGTTGCTCGCCGCATGCTTGACGCCAACGGTTGCAATGCCGTGGGTATCAAGGGTGTCGCCGGTGAGCTCACCGACCATTACAACCCGCAGGATAACAACCTGTATCTGTCGGATGCCAACCGTTCGGGCGGTTCGGTCGCAAGCGTTGCCGTCGCCTGCCACGAGGCGGGCCATGCCGCCCAGCGTCAAAGCGGCTATGCCATGATGAAAGTACGTACCGCCCTCGTGCCGGTCGTCAACTTTACCCAGAACACCTGGACCATCGTGTTGCTCTTGGGCCTGTTTATGAACATTGCCGGGCTCACATCCCTCGCGTTGATCTTCTTCTCGTTTAGTGTACTGTTCCAACTCGTTACGCTGCCTGTCGAGATTGACGCCAGCCGACGCGCCGTGGCGTACATCGAGCAGTCGGGTATGAGTTCCAAGCAGGTCAACGGTGCCAAGAAGGTACTGACGGCCGCCGCGCTTACCTATGTTGCCGCTGCGCTCACCTCGATTATTCAGCTGCTCTATCTTATGGCTCGCTACAACAGAAACTCCAACCGATAACAAATTGGATCGCTGGGCGCCGCGGGGATTCGTGTCCCCGCGGCGCTGTACTATGTGTTGGACTTAAATTTGCGCAGGGCCGGAGTCCATGTGCACGATGACGAAAGGAGGCTGCGTGGCGGGCTGGAATCTAACCGGCAATGCCGTTTCCGCCGAGTTTGACGGTTCGGATGAGCAGGAGCGCAAGGAGCTCAGCGTGAGCCAGGCGGTAGAAATCGCTGCCGGTGCGCTCGATGCCATTCCGCAGCTGAGCGTTCTGGGCGAGGTCACGGGTTTCCGTGGTCCCAACGCCCGAAGCGGCCACTGCTACTTCCAGATTAAGGACGACTCGGCCGCCGTCGACTGCATCATTTGGAAGGGCGCCTATCTCAAGCGTACCTTCGATCTGCGTGACGGCATGCAGGTGAGCTTTAAGGGCAGCTTCAACCTCTATAAGCCCACGGGTCGTATGAGCTTTGTCGCTCGCTCGTTTTCGCTGGCGGGGGAGGGTCTGCTGCGTCAACAAGTGGCGCAACTGGCCGAAAAGCTACGCCGCGAGGGCCTGATGGACGAAGCGCGCAAACGCCGCATCCCGGTGTTCTGCTCACGCGTGGCGGTTGTCACCTCGCTTTCCGGTGCGGTAATCGACGACGTCAAGCGTACGCTGCGCCGACGCAACCCGCTCGTCGAGCTCGTCTGCGTGGGCGCAAAGGTCCAGGGCGAGGGTGCGCCGGCAGAGCTTATTGAAGGCTTGCGCCGCGCCGCTGCCATTACGCCGGCGCCCGACTGTATTTTGCTCGTGCGTGGTGGCGGTTCCTTCGAGGACCTCATGACCTTTAACGACGAGGAGCTTGCCCGCGCGGTGGCGGCTTGCCCTGTGCCCGTGGTGACCGGCATTGGCCATGAGCCCGATACCTCGATTTGCGACATGGTGAGCGACCGCCGCGCCTCCACGCCCACGGCGGCGGCCGAATCGGTGGCGCCGGCCATGACGGAGTTGGCCGATGTGCTCGAGGCGCGCCATCAGCGTCTGGGTGCCGCGATGGCATCGATGATTGGGTCGGCCCAGGTCGACCTGGAGATGCTCGATCAGCGTGGCCGTCGTTCCTGGGATACCTATACGGCTCGCTTGGGCGACGCGCTCGATGCGGCCGCATGCCGCCCGTGTCTCAACGATCCGACGTTTATGGTCGAGCGTCGTGAGTCAGAGCTTTCCTTGACGGCCGATCGTTTGTCCGGTGCCATAACGCGCTCGGTCGGGGCTTTCCGATCCAGCTTTGAACGCCTGCCCGAGCGTCTGGCTGCAAGCACCTCGGGACTCGATGGCAAGCGCCATGCGCTCACGCTTGCGAGTTCCCGTCTGGAGCATCAGGGACGTACGATGCTCAGCAAACCCGCGTCCGACCTGGGCCGAGCTGCTGCGTCGCTCGATGCCCTGTCGCCGCTTAAGGTGCTTGCTCGCGGCTATTCCATCGTATACAGCGATGACGGTGTGGCTACGAGCGCCAAGACCTTTAAGCCCGGCGACGCCATCCGCGTGCGCATGGCAGACGGCAACGTTGCGGCAACGGTCAATACGGTCGAATAGGCCGCGTTTCACAGCGATAAACCTTTAGGAAAGGAAACAGATATGGCAGAGAAGACCCCGGTCGAGCAGCTTACGTACAAGCAGGCTTCGCAGGAGCTGGAGCTCATCATCCGCAGCTTGGAGTCGGGCGATATGGAGCTTGAGGAGTCGCTCGAGAGCTATACCCGCGGCGTCGAGCTCCTCAAGAGCCTGCGCACCCGTCTGTCCGATGCCGAGCAGAAGGTCTCGGTGCTTCTGAAGGACGTCGACGGCAACGACGTGCTCGCTGACGGCGAGGCCGCCAACACCGACGACAGTCTCTCGTTCTAACCATCTCGACCAAATATAATTACCTTGGTCTGTGAGAAAGGAACCTACCATGTGTGATTGCATCTTCTGCAAAATTGCCAACCACGAGATCCCTTCGACCGTTGTCTATGAGGACGACCAGGTCATCGCCTTCGACGACCTCAACCCCCAGGCGCCGGTCCACACGCTCGTGATCCCCAAGAAGCACTACAGCGACATCGCCGACAACGTGCCTGCCGAGACCATGGGCGCCATGGCCCACGCCATCCAAGAGGTCGCTAAGGCCAAGGGCCTGGAGGACGGTTTCCGCGTCATCTCCAACAAGGGCGTCAATGCCGGCCAGACCGTCATGCACTTCCACATGCACGTCCTCGGCGGCAAGAACCTGGGCGAGAACCTCATCTGAGGACGCACAGCCCGTCGCCTTGGCTGCCTTTGGAGTAACCTATGCAGCTTTCTCAACTCGAATACCTTCAAGCGGTAGCGAACTACGGCGGCGTGCGCAAAGCGGCTCGCGCCGTTCACGTGAGCCCACAGGCCGTTTCGTCGGCAATCAAAAAGTTGGAATCTGAGTATCAGATTGTTTTGCTCGACCGATCGGCGGGGGAGGCTGTTTTGTCTCCGGCGGGCAGAGAATTTGCGCGTCGTGCACGCGTGATCCTGGCACAAGTCGACGATCTCAAAAAGTACGCTCAATCGGGGAACGGTGGCGTTTCGCCCGACGGCCACTTCCGTCTTTACGCCCCCTGTCTTCACGGGCGGGGGCGTCTTTTTGTCGAAAACTGGTACGACTCGTTTGAAAGCTCGCACCCCCAGATTCACCTTGATGTTTGGCATCAGCCAACGGCCACATGCTTTGAATCACTTGTGCTTGGCATTTCGGATGCGGCCATCTCATTTGAGGAGCCAAGGGACAGTGTCCTTTCTTCGAAATACTTGGGTGAAAAGGAGCTCAAGGTTCTTTCTTGCCCAGCGGGTCATCAATCTGTGGGCGCTATGACCGTTCGTGAGTTACTGGGCGGCAGGTTAGCTGTTCCCATTAATTTGTCGCCCTGTCTCAATGCAATCAATCAATGCCCCGAAGCTCAGCTGGTTTATTTCCGCTTTCGCGATGTCGAATACGGAAACAGGGCACAGGCTGAGTTTCTTCAGGCCGGGGGATTGATATTGAGTTTTTCTGGCTCTTCTCTCGCATCAGATGGACTGGAAGTGAGCGAGTGCTCCATTGAAGGCTCGCATGACGTAGCCTTGCCCATCTACTTTTGCTATCGACAAAATGTCTGGACCGATCGACACCAGACGGTATTTCTTCACCTATTGCGTCACCTTGCTTCGTGAGGTCATTTGGCCTCGTGGCGTCAAGTGAATGTTGACGCCTTGTAACACATGACTGACGGCTCTGCCCTCATGCTTTTCCAAGATTTCGGTTTGGGTTATTGGCTCTTGGAGGGCGGAGCATGAACGATCGTACGATTTTGCTTTATATGACGTTTGTTTTTCTGTCGAACTTCAGCACCATTTTGTATTTTCTGACGGTTTACCTTGAATTCGTCGGATTCTCGATGGTGGCGATTTCTAGCATGATGATTGCATATCAAGTGAGCAAGTTCATCCTTGAAGTTCCCACTGGCTATATTGCCGATAGGTTTGGACGAAAGACAAGTGGTCTCGTTGGCGTCGTGGGGATGCTTGGATACTATGTCGCCCTGCTTCTCGTCCGTTCTCCTCTGCTTTTAATCGGCGCGTTTGCTCTCAAAGGTTTTGCCGTTGCATGTATGAGCGGATCCATAGAAGCGATTTACATTGACAGCGTCTCTCAGGACCAGCTCGTAAGACTTAATGTCGTTGAGCGATTCATCTTCTATGTGTCTTATGCCCTCTCCGCTTGTGTGGGCGGTTTCATTTCGTCCGCTGGCGCGTATCTCATTGGGCTTTCGGTCGATATCATCGCAATGGTGCTGACATTGGTTGTCGTTGTCTGTATTCCTGAGGTGAGAAGAGAGGGCACCGCGGTGACACCTGAGTATGGAATTAGCCCGAAGATGATCGGTGCTGCTATTGCGGGTAATGGCATTCTTCGGTCAGCGTTCATCATGGACTGTTCTCAAGCATTTGCTTTTGTCGCCCTGGAAGACTTTTTCTCACTGTTGCTTGCGGGTCGCGGAATGAATGCCGTCGCTTCGGGTGTAATCATTGCGGTCCAGCTCCTTGCCTCGGCCTCCATGGGGCTTATTGTGCCCAGTGTGATTGCTCATGTCGACAAGGGCCGTTTTGCGCGTATTTGCGGCATCGTGCGCCTTTCCCTGACTGCTCTATTTTTGATTCCCTTTACTCCGGTCTATTTGCTGCCCGTGTTCTATGTGTTGCAGACGGTCGCCTACTCGTTATTTGCTCCAATTAAATACTCAATTTTTCAAAATGCTGTCGATTCATCGATGCGCTGTTCACTGATTTCGGTTCAAAGCCAGATGGTGGCGGTGGGTGCTGTTCTTTTCTATCTGCTCAACTCTGTGCTGAGTAGCGTTGCGGGCATTCGAGTCGTATTGCTTGTTGCGCTCGGGATTTCTTCCCTGGTGTATATCCCCGCGCTATTTCGTCTTACAAGTCAAAGGCCATGAGTATTTAGGCACCGATAACTTATATATCAACGCAATAAACCCGAGCGCGAGGGCGTTTGGGTTTATTATTGAAGCGTATGTAACCTGGCGGTGCCACACCGCCTGTTAGTAGGGAGACACATGAACGTTCTGGTCGTCAACGCAGGATCTTCGACCCTTAAGTATCAGGTCATCGATACCAAGTCCCACAAGGTGTCCGCAAAGGGCTCCTGCGAGCGCGTCTGCTTTACCGGCGGTACCTTCACCCACGCTGCCAACGGTTCCAAGAAGGTGACCGAGAACATCGAGTTCCCCGACCACAAGGTCGCCATCGAGGTCGTTCTGAAGGACCTCGAGGCCAACAGCGTCAAGATCGAGGGCATTGGTCACCGTATCGTTCAGGGTGGCTGGTACTTCGGCGATTCCTCCCTCGTCGACGAGGACGTCCTCGCCAAGATCCGCGAGGTCGCTCCGCTGGCACCGCTGCACAACAACCCCGAGGCCAACGTTATCGAGTACTGCCTGGAGCAGTATCCCGACCTGCCCAACGTCACGGTCTACGACACCGCTTTCCACTTCAACATGCCCGAGGTCGCCAAGACTTACGCCCTGCCCAAGGACGTCTGCGACAAGCTGCACATCCGTAAGTACGGCGCCCACGGCACCAGCTACCGTTACATCTCCAAGAAGGTCGCCGAGATGACCAACGGCGAGGCTCGCAAGGTCGTCGTGTGCCATATCGGCTCCGGCGCTTCCCTGTGCGCCATCGAGGACGGCAAGTGCATGGACACCACCATGGGCTTGACGCCGCTCGACGGCGTCATGATGGGCACCCGCTGCGGCTCCATCGACCCGGCTACCGTGTGCTACCTGCAGCGCGAAGGCGGCTACACCTTCGACGAGGTCGATGAGATGATGAACAAGAAGTCCGGCCTTTTGGCTGTGACCGGCGGCAAGACCAACGACTGCCGCAACGTCGAGGAGCTCGCCGCTGCCGGTGACCCCGAGGCTCAGCTCGCCTTCGATATGTTCGTCTACAAGATTGCCGCCAAGGCTGCCGAGATGGCCACTTCCATGTGCGGCATGGACACCCTGGTCTTTACCGCCGGCATCGGCGAGCACGCTCCGGCTGTTCGCGCCGGCGTTGCCGACCGTCTGGCCTTTATGGGCGTCAAGATGGATCATGCGCGCAACGCCCTGCGTGGTGACGGCGCTTGGTGCCTGTCTGCCAAGGATTCCAAGGTCAAGATTTTCGTCATTCCCACGGACGAGGAGTTCATGATCGCTTCCGACGTCGAGCGCATCGTCAACGGCAAGTAATTGCAAGAGGGGAGGGGCTGGACGACCAAGTGCCGTTCAGCCCCTCTTTTGCGCTCGTTGGGCGATATGCCTGATAGCTATTTATTAAGATGTGATAACTTCTTATTAAAATGCGGTCGCCTTAAGAGGTCTGCGTCGACCGTATTGCACTGCAAAGGAGTCTCATGAACGTACTTGTTGTCAACGCCGGCAGCTCAAGCCTTAAATATCAGCTTCTGGATACCGATACCCGCGAGGTTTTCGCCAAGGGCAACTGCGAGCGTATCGGCTCGGACATGGGTATCTTTGGTCATTCCGAGAACGGTGGCGCCAAGCAGACCGAGGAGGTTCCCTTCCCCGATCATCGCTCTGCTATCGCTTGCGTGCTCGAGGAGCTCGAGAAGACCGACTTTACGATCGATGGCATTGGGCATCGTATCGTTCAGGGCGGCTGGCACTTCGATGATTCCGCAGTTGTCGACGACGAGGTTATGGCCAAGATTCTTGAGGTGGCACCGCTTGCTCCGCTGCACAACTACGGCGAGGCCGCAGCGATTGAGTATTGCCGTGAGAAGTATCCGGAGCTGCCCAACGTGGCGGTCTTCGACACCTCGTTCCACATGACCATGCCCGAGGTTGCCTACACTTACGCCCTGCCCAAGGACGTGTGCGACAAGTATCATGTGCGCAAATATGGCGCCCACGGAACGAGCCATCGTTACGAGTGGATGATGGCCAAGGAGATCCTGGGCTCGCGCTGCCACCGTCTGCTTTCGTGCCATTTGGGTAACGGTGCTTCGCTCGCTGCTATCGAGGACGGCGTGTGCCGCGACACCACGATGGGCCTCACGCCGCTCGACGGCCTGATGATGGGCACTCGCTGTGGTTCCATTGACCCGGCCACCGTGTGCTACCTCCAGCGCGAGGGAGGCTACAGCTATCAGGAAGTTGATGACATGATGAACAAGCAGTCTGGTCTGCTTGCCATCTCGGGCATCTCCAACGACGCCCGCGACATCCGTACACGCGCCTCCGAGGGCGACGAGCGCTGCCTGCTCGCCTTCGATATGTTCGCCTACAAGGCCATGCAGCAGGCCGGCTCCATGATCGCTTCCATGGCGGGCGTGGACACCATCACCTTTACCGCCGGCATCGGCGAGAACGACTGGTCGATCCGCAAGGCCTTCTGCGACTGCTTTGAGTGGCTGGGCGTACGCATCGACAACAACAAGAACCGCGAGGCCGTGGGCAACGGCCCGCAGGTCATCAGCGCCGCTGGTTCCGCCGTCACGGTCATGGTCATCCCCACCGACGAGGAATACATGATCGCCCACGACGTCGAGCGTCTGACCGCGAATAACTAGTGCGTTCGCTTGCGATTGAACGAAAGGCCTCCTGAGCAGCAGCTCAGGAGGCCTTTTTGCTAGCAGGCGGAAATTCCAGTCCCAAAGTGATCATCACCAGTAACGCCTGCGCTCCCAGCAACGACACCCATCCATTCAGATCCTCAGCCCCAGCTCGTAGCCAAGCCGCCGTCCACTCCAGATGCTCTGATTGCTACGTGGCGGCAGGGACCCTACAGGGTAAAGCTCTGAAAACATTCCGCAGGACGGAGGAAGCCCCCGCCGCACGTAGTGCGCAGCGGGGGCTTCCGACATGTCCGAGGACGTTTTCAGAGCTTTACCCTGTAGGGTCCCGAGGGGCTATGTCCGCTACTCAGCCATCTGAGCCTGGACGGCGGTGATGGCTACGACACCCACGATGTCGTCGGCAGAGCAGCCGCGCGAAAGGTCGTTAACCGGCTTGGCGATGCCCTGCAGGATGGGGCCGTAAGCGTCGGCGCCAGCGAAGCGCTGAACCAGCTTGTAGCCGATGTTGCCGGCCTCGAGGTCGGGGAACACGAGCACGTTGGCCTTGCCGGCAACGGAGGAGCCGGGAGCCTTGAGCTGGGCGACGGTGGGGACGATAGCGGCATCGAGCTGCAGGTCGCCGTCGATGGCGAGCTCAGGAGCCTTCTCCTTGCAGAACTTCACGGCCTCCTGGACCTTCTTGGCGACCTCGCCGCCGGCGGAGCCCATGGTGGAGTAGGAGAGCATGGCCACGTGCGGCTCAACGTTGCCCATGAAGGTGGACCAGGAGTGAGCGGAGGCGATGGCGATCTCGGAGAGCTCGTCGGAGGACGGGTTGATGTTGAGGCCGCAGTCGGCGAAGATCAGCGTGCCGTCGGTGCCGAACTGCGGGGTGTCGGTGCACATCACGAAGAAGGCCGAGACCAGCTTGGTGCCCGGGGCGGTCTTGAGGATCTGCAGCGCGGGGCGCAGGGTGTCGGCGGTGGAGTGGCAGGCGCCGGAGACCAGGCCGTCGGCGTCGCCCATCTTGACCATCATGGTGCCAAAGTAGGTGGCGTCCATCACCTGGGCGCGAGCCTGCTCGATGGTAACGCCCTTCTTGGCGCGGAGCTCGGCAAACTTCTGTGCGTACTCCTCGTGCTTCTCGGCATTGCGCGGGTCGATGACGGTGGCGCCGGGAACGTTGATCTCGTTGGGATCGCCCAGGATGACGATGTTGGCCAGGCCTTCCTCGATGATCTTGTTGGCCGCGACGATGGTGCGCGGATCCTCGCCCTCGGGCAGGACGATGGTCTTAAGGTCGGCCTTGGCGGCAGACTTCATACGGTTTAGGAAATCGCTCATGTTACTCCTTGCAAGCGTTTCGCTAAGCTCCAGGCGCCCGGCTGTTCACGAATAAACCCGCTGCTAGCGGGTTTACCTTTCAATTATGTACGCCGCGGTGCTTGAGCTTTCCTTGTGTGGCAAGCTCATTATAGGACGCATTAGCGCTATAATCGCTCTGATAAATATGTCTCGAAGAATGTTCGAGAAAAGCCCAGCTAACGAGCCCGTGGCTTTTGACAAGGAGTATCGATGCAGATTACCTCAGGCCTGCCTGAAGGCTTTAACGCCGGCGCGTACGACATGATTGTCGTCGGTGCTGGATATGCCGGTGCCGTTTGCGCCCGCCGTCTTGCCGAGACCATCGGCTATCGTGTTGCCGTTTTGGAGCGCCGTAGCCACATTGCGGGCAATGCCTATGACTGCACTGACGAGGCCGGAATCCTGATCCACGAGTACGGTCCGCATATCTATCACACCTTTAACGAGCGCGTGCACAATTTCCTGTCGCGCTTTACCAAGTGGACGGATTATCAGCACAAGGTGCTCGCCAACATCAACGGCACCCTTATGCCCGTGCCCTTCAACCACGCGAGTCTCAAGCTCGCCTTTGGTGACGAGCGCGGCGAGGAGCTGTATCAGAAGCTCGTGGAGACCTTTGGCAAGGATGTCAAGGTGCCTATTATGGAGCTGCGTAAGAAGAACGACCCCGACTTGGCCGAGGTCGCTGATTACGTCTACGAGAACGTCTTTTTGCATTACACCATGAAGCAGTGGGGCCAGACGCCCGACCAGATCGATCCCTCGATCACCGGCCGCGTTCCCGTCTTTGTGGGCGACGATGACCGCTACTTCCCGCAGGCCCCCTTCCAGGGTATGCCGCAGGATGGCTACACGGCGCTGTTTGAGCACATGCTCGACCACGACCTGATTGATGTGTTCTGCGACGTGGATGCTCGCGATCTCTTCGAGATCGACGAGACAACCGTCAAGGTCGACGGCAAGGTCTACGGCGGCGAGATCGTCTATACCGGTCCGCTCGATGAGCTGTTCAACCTCGACCTGGGCGCGCTGCCGTACCGCACGCTCGACATGAAGTTCGAGACGCTCGATATGGATCAGTTCCAGCCCGTGGGTACCGTCAACTACACCACGAGCGAGGATTACACGCGCATTACCGAGTTCAAGAACATGACCGGTCAGGTTCTGCCCGGCAAGACCACCATCATGAAGGAGTACTCCAAGGCCTATACGCCCGGCTCGGGCGAGACGCCGTATTACGCCATTCTTGAGCCCGAGAACCGTGAGCTCTATGAGCGCTATCTTGAGCGCGTCCAGAACCTGACAAACTTCCACCCGGTGGGTCGTCTGGCCGAGTATCGTTACTACGATATGGATGCCGTGACCAATTCCGCCCTCGATCTTTCGGATGAGATTATCGCCTGCCATGCATAAAGTCATAACATTCGGTATTCCCTCGTATAACGCCGCTAAGGACATGGACCATTGCATTACCTCCATCTTGGAGGGGAGCAATTATGCCACCGATATCGAGATTATCGTGGTGGACGACGGCTCCAAGGATGAGACGGCCGCCAAGGCCGACGAGTGGGAGGCCCGTTATCCTGGAATCATCCGCGCGGTGCACCAGGAGAATGGCGGCCACGGTATTGCCGTCCTTTCGGGTCTGCGCGAGGCGCAGGGCACCTACTACAAGGTTGTCGACTCGGACGACTGGCTTGACGGCGCTGCCCTTTCGACCATGCTGTCGATTCTGCGCGGCTTTGAAGAGCGCGACCAGCGCGTTGACCTGTTTATCTCGAACTACGTGTACGAGAAGGTTTACGAGGGTACGCATACGGCCATTGGTTACAAGTTTGCCTTGCCTCGAAAAAAGATCTTTACCTGGGACCAGATTGGCCATTTCCGCCTGGACCAGAATCTGCTCATGCACAGCCTGTGCTATCGCACGGATGTGCTGCGCGAGTCCAACCTTCCCATGCCGCCGCACACGTTCTATGTGGACAACATCTACGCCTACGTGCCGCTGCCGCGTTGCAAGACCATGTACTACGCCGACATCGACCTCTATCGCTACTTTATCGGTCGCGAGGGCCAGAGTGTCAACGAGGCCACGATGGTCAAGCGTCTCGATCAGCAGTTCCGTGTGACGCGCATCATGATGGAGTCGTACCACCTGTACAGCGATGTCGAGTCGTCGCGTCTGCGTTCGTACATGATGGGTTATTTCACTATGATGATGGCGATCTGCTCGGTGCTCACCAAGCTTTCCGAGGAAGATTGCGCCGACGAGCGCCTAAAGACGCTGTGGAATGATTTGAAGGCCTATGACGAGCGTATGTATCGTCGTGCACGTTACGGTGTGGTCGGCTTCTTCACCAACCTCCGCGGTCGTGCCGGAGACAAAACCACACTCGGCCTATACCGCCTTGCCTCAAAGATCTTCAAATTCAACTAGGGCAGAAACGCTCGGGTAACGGGGACCCCTGGTCCTTAACTTGCTACTTCGAACAGTCCTGCGCAAGACGGAGGCGCCACTGGCGCCTCCTTTGCGTGCGGAACTCGTATCAAGTTAAGGACCAGGGGTCCTCTGCTATGTCCCGCTTTATGTCAGCAAGCTGAATTTGAAGATCTCCGACGCGCGGTACACAGGGGCCTGGGCTGAAAAGATTTTGGTTGGTAGGTTGCCCGGTGGGTCTTGGTTATGTTTGTCGCGAGTTCCGCACGAGCCGAAGAGCACTTAATGTGCTCTTCGTGCGAGCCAGGACTGTAGAGCAGCAAACATAACCAAGACCCACCGGGCAACCGGACGAGCTAGTTTACTTCGCGGCGCCGGGGATGCCGTGGGAGGTTTTGGCGGTTTTGGCTCCGTTTACGATGGCGGTTTGCAAAGCCCTTACGGCGAGCATGCCCAGCAGGTCTAGGGGAACGGCGGCGCTTGCCTGGGCGCCCAGTTTGCCGCTGGCGAGGGTGTAGATGGTGTCGCCGTCGTTGGTGGTGTGCGTGGGACGGATGGCGTGTGCGTAGGCGTCTGCGGCCATCTGGGAGACCTTGGTGGCTTGTGCCTTAGTGAGTTCCACGTTGGTGACGATGCAGCTGATGGTGGTGTTGGTGCGGTCGAGCGGCATCTGCATGGATCCGGCGGCGGCAAAGGCTGCGAGTTCCATGTCGACGATCTGGTCGCTATCGGCTGCGGCGCGCATACCGGCGACCCACTCGCCGGTGAAGGGGTCGACAACGTTGCCGCAGGCGTTGACCGAGACCACGGCGCCCACCTTGATGGGGCCGAGCGCCACGGCGGCAGCGCCAAGGCCGGCCTTCATGCAGGTGGCGGGGCCCATGAGCTTACCCACGGTAGCGCCCGTGCCGGCGCCTACGTTGCCCTGTTCGAGCTTGGTGGGGGTGTGGTCGAGCGCCTCGCGCACGGCGGCGATGCCGGCCTCAATGTCGGGACGCACCGTGGGGTCGCCAAAGGCAAGGTCGAAGATACAGCTGGAGCACACGATGGGCACCTGCGTGGGGCCGACGGGCAGACCAATGCCGCGGCTCTCGAGTTCGCGGGCCACGCCGCTTGCAGCCTCGAGGCCAAAGGCCGATCCGCCCGAAAGGCAGACGGCGTGGACCTTATCGACGGTGTTTTCGGGACGCAGCAGGTCGGTCTCACGCGAAGCGGGGGCACCACCACGTACGTCAACGCCGCCGGTGGCACCCTCGGGCGCCACGATTACGGTGCAGCCGGTGCCAGCCTCCTCGTCCGTATAGTTGCCAAAGCAAAAGCCATCGACATTGCAAACATCGATGGCTTCGAGCAGTGTGTCCATGTGTTCTCCTATCGGTTTTCCGCCGGGCCTTATGCCCGGTCGGGATCCGTACGGTACGGCAAAATTGTAGGCGCTGGGGGATACCCAGCGCCAGAGCAATTACGAGAGTTTTTGAATCGCGCGTGCGACGCGAGCGATGGGCAAGCCCACCACGCTGTAGAAGTCACCCGAAATATCGTGCACAAGCATGCGGCCGCCTGTGCCTTGGATGCCGTAGGCCCCGGCCTTGTCCATGGGTTCGCCGGAGGCAACATAGCGCTCGATCTGCTCTTCGGTAAGCTCATAGAACGTCACGTCGGTCACATCGACAAACGACAGGCTCTCGGCGGCATGCGGAGCTGTAGCGTCGCCGGCTTTAACGATGCAGACGCCGGTTGCGACCTGGTGCGTGCGGCCCGAAAGCTCGCGGAGCATGGTGCGCGCCTCGTCCCCGTCTGCCGGCTTGCCCAAAATTTGGCCGTCAAAGGTGACAATAGTATCGGCCGCGACGGTCAGTTCGTTGGGCTCGGCATGTTCGGCCGTGACGGCAGCGGCTTTGGCACGCGCCAAGCGCTCGACGAGTGTAAGCGGAGCTTCGCCATCAAAAGGCGTTTCGTCGATATCTGCGGGAATCACGCGAATGTCATAGCCCGCCTCGCGCATCAACTCGATGCGGCGCGGTGATTGCGAAGCCAAAATCATAGCTGAATGCCCTCGGCGACCTTCTCGACGGCCTTGTCGCCGGCGAGCGTGCGCAGCAGCTCAAGCGCAAAGGGGAGCGACTGGGCCATGCCGCTGGCGGTGATGATGTTGCCGTCTTGCGTAACCTTCTCGCCGGTATAGGCGCCTTCGGGGAAGCTTTTCTCAAAGCCAGGGAAGCACGTGGCGTGGCGCCCCTCGAGTAGGTCGAGCTCGCCCAGGATAAACGGGGCGGCGCAGATGGCGGCAACGTGCTTGGTCGCGGCGAACTCGCAGACCACGTCGCAGACGCGCTGATCGGCACGCAGGTTGGTGGCACCGGGCAAGCCGCCGGGCAGCACGACGCAGTCGTACTCGTCAAAGTTGATCTCATCAAAGAGCGCATCGCAGGTCACGGGGATCTGCAGCGAGCTTACGACCTCACGTGTGGGCATAATCGAGACGAGCGTGGCACGCACACCGCCGCGACGCATGACATCGACCATGGTCAAGCATTCAATAGTTTCAAAGCCATCGGCGGCGAGAACGGCAACGCTGGGCATGAGGGTTCCTTTCATAGGCGGCATACAATTAGCCGTCTTATACCCCGAAGACCTCCGCTTGCCACGCTCGATTTCTCAATGATTTATCTGAGCAATGATTGAGTGGCTAGTTGCGCCTAAGGTGGACGACGGTCTCGCAGTGGAAGGTTTGTGGGAACAGATCGACTGGCGTGATCTTTACGGGGGAGAAGGTGCCTTCTTCGACAAAGCGTTTGAGATCGCGCGCCAGGGTGGCCGGGTCGCAGCTCACGTAGGCTACATCGCGAGCACTCGTGCTGGCGATAAGGTCGATCGCCTCGGGGGCGAGGCCTGCGCGCGGCGGGTCGACCACCAAGACGTCGGCATCCTGGTCGGGGAACTCGCGCACCGCGTCTCCGCCAATGACGTCGACGTTATCAAGCTTGTTGATCTCCAGGTTACGGCGCAGGTCGCGCACGGCCGGGCCGTAGGCCTCGACGGCGGCGACGAAGTCGCAGCGGCGGGCGAGCGGCAGGGTAAAGGTTCCGGCGCCGCAGTACAGGTCCACGGCAAGCTCGTCTTCTTGCGGGTCGAGCGCTTCCATGACAAGCTCGATCAAAATCTCGGCACCCTTGGTGTTGACCTGGAAAAAAGACGGGGCAGACAAGCGCATCTGGCCCTCGGCGATATTCTCGGTCCATGAGCCCTCTCCGGCGAGCATTTCGACCTTGGAGACACGGCGGGCCTTCTTTTCGCCCTTGCTCATCACGCGCACGATGCTCGTGGGATGAGCGGCGTCCGCCAGCACGCGGGAGACCTGCGAGCGCGGAAAAGAGCCTGTTGGCGTCCAGAGTGCAACCTCGAGCGCCTTGGTGCGGCGCGATGCACGAATGCCCACGCGTTCGAGTCCCAAGTCATGGCTGCCGCTTAGATAGTTGAGTGCGCCGACGACCGATTTGAGCGCCTTGGGAAAACGTTTATCGAACAGCGGGCACGCATCGACGGTCACGATTTTGCTGGGGTCGACACCGTGCATGCCAAGGCGCACGCGACCGTTGACGACGGTCGGTTCGAGCTCGATTTTATTGCGGTAGCCCCAGTCGTCCTTGGTGTGGCAGATGGGCTGTACCAACTCATCGACCTGCTCAGGAGCGAACTTGCCGATGCGCTCGAGCGTGGAGCGCAGGTTTTGCTCCTTGGCGGCGAGCTGTGCCGTGCGTGAGAGATTGCCCCACGAGCAGCCGCCGCAGATGCCCACGTAGGGGCAGGGAGGCTGAATGCGATCGGGGCTCGGCTCCAGAATCTCGGTCGTGCGGGCGCGCATGAACGACTTGCCGTCCTGTGCGACCTCGGCCTCGACGGTGTCGCCTGCCACGGCGCCCTGCACAAAGACGGCTTTGCCGTTGTCGGCGTGCGCCAGCCCGTCGGCGCCGTAGGTCATCGATTCTATAGTGAGCTTCATATCCCTGCCTGTCATTCGTGTTGTTGCTCGCACCATGGTAGCAGGGAAAAGCGCCCCGCATCCGAGGCTTTCCTCAAATGCGGGGCGCTTCTACAAACTGCTTCTACAAACGACTATTTCGTCTTGCCGGTAATGAGCGTCTTAAGACCCAGGCCGATCAGGCCCAGGCCCATGCGCACACGACCGGGGCGATGGCGCTCGATGGCCTTGGTCTTGCCGGCGGGCTTATCGCGACGGGCGCTCGTCTCGGGTGCGGGCTTAGCTGCCTGCGGCTCGGGCTGAGGTGCAGGTGCGGGCTCGGGCTCAATGACGGTCGCCTGGACCTTCTGAACCTCGGGTGTGGCCGGCTGCGGCTTAGGAGCAGGGGCGGGCTTTGCCTCAATGACGGGCTCGGGCGCGGCCTCGGCGTTGCGGTAGGCACGCTCCAGCAGGGCTTCCTGCGAGTTGAAGGGTTTCTCACCCTCTGCGCGCTCCACGGGGACCCAGGTGCCGTCGCTCGTGAGGCTGCGGGCCTTCACGTTGTCGCGCAGCTGCATGCTCATGTACTCGTGCACCAGGGCGCGGCAGGTGGGGTCGAGCACGGGGAAGGCGATCTCCACGCGGTGCTCGGTGTTGCGCGTCATCATGTCGGCCGAGCTCAGATAGATCATGTCCGAGTCCACGCCAAAGGCGTAAACGCGCGCATGCTCCAAAAAGCGTCCGACGATAGAACGGACATGCACGTTCTCGGTCTTGCCAGGAACGCCCGGCTTGAGGCACGAGATGCCGCGGATGATCATGTCCACGCGGACTCCTGCGCACGATGCCTCGGCGATCTTGTCGATGACCTCGCGGTCGGTGAGCGAGTTGAGTTTAAAGAACACGCGGGCGGGCTCGCCGGCGAGGGCGCGCTGGATCTCGCGGTCAAGCCCGCGCATGATGAGCGGTTTCAGTCCGACGGGCGCCACACCCAGGAAGCGGTAATCGCCGCGCAGGTTGCCCAGCGACAGGTTGCGGAAGAACAGGTTGGCGTCCTCGCCGATGCCGGGGTGAGCGGTCATGAGCATAAAGTCGCTGTAGAGTTTGGCCGTCTTCTCGTTAAAGTTGCCGGTGCCCAGCAGCGTCAGGCGCGTTAGCGCCATGCCCTCGCGATAGGTGAGCTGGCAGATCTTGGAGTGGCACTTAAAGCCCTCGGAGCCGTAGATGACGGTGCAGCCGGCCTCTTCCAGGCGCTCGGCCCACTCGATGTTGTTCTGCTCGTCAAAGCGCGCGCGGAGCTCCATGAGCACCGTGACCTCTTTGCCGTTCTCGGCGGCATCGATCAGTGACTCGCACAGGCGGCTCTGCTTGGCCACGCGGTAGAGCGTGATGCGCAGTGAGATGCACTCGGGGTCGTAGGCGGCCTCGTGCACCAGATCCAGGAAGGGGTTCATGGCCTCATAGGGATAAAAGAGCAGCTTGTCGTGCTGAAGTACCTGCTCGCGGATGGAGCGGGTCATATCGATGGTGGGGTTGGGCTGCGGCTTAAACGGCGTAAAGAGCAGCTCGTTGCGCAGGTGCTCGGGAATCTTGCCCTCAATGCCAAAGACGTAGCCTAGGTCGAGCGGGATATCGCAGGTAAAGACAGAGCGGCGCGAAAGCTCGAGCGCCTTGCGGATGGTCTTGAGCGTCGCCTTCTCGAGCGACCCCGAGACCGCGAGCACCACCGGCTGCAGGCGCAAGCGTTTCTTGAGGATGCGCTTCATGTGCTGACGGTAATCCTCTTCCTCCTCGACGCCCTCGCCGTCCGGGTCGATGTCGGCGTTGCGGGTGACGCGGATGAGCGCGCGGTCGAGCGGCTTATAGGAGCCAAAGCAGCTGTCCAGGCAGGCGAGGATGACGTCCTCGAGTAAGATGTAGGAGTAGGTGCCGGTGGGCGAGGGGATCTCGACCACGCGGTTCATCGAGGTGGGAATCTCGATAAGGCCCAGCAGACTCTCCTCGTCGGTGACGCCGTCCAGGCCGCAGGCCAGGTAGAGTGCGCCGTTGCGCAGGTTGGGGAAGGGGTGGCGCGGGTCAATCACCAGCGGTGAGATGACCGGCGACACGTAGGCCTGGAAGTAACGGGTTACAAAGGTGCGCTCCTCGGGCGTAAGCGAATCGATGCGGGCGCGGTGAACGCCCAGGGTGTCGAGCTTGCCCTCGATGCTCTTAAAGATGGACTCCCATCGGGTAAGGAGCCCGGGCAGCTCTGCCATGACAGCATCGACCTGTTCGGAGGCGGTCATATTGCTCTTGTTGTCGACAGGCTGTTTTTTGAGCTCTGCCAGATCGGACAGGCCGCCCACGCGCACCATGAGAAACTCATCGAGGTTAGACTCGAAAATCGACACGAACTTTAGCCGCTCGAACAGCGGAACGGTCTCGTCGAAGGCTTCGTCAAGCACACGGTTGTCAAAGCGCAGCCAGCTGAGCTCTCGGTTCTGCGTGTACGAGAAGTCGCGCGGCGGCTTACGCAGCTTTGCGGCGGCTTGCTTTTTTTCGATTTTGCTCGGCATATGCATCTGTCCGTTCAGTCCCCGTGGGGGACGGTTGCCTAACACTATTCACTATTGTCTCAATTTAGTCGACCTATGGCACGGACGTATCGCGTGAACGGTATCTTTACCTACTTCTTACGCTGACAAGCCATAGAGCTGACGCTCTTCGCGTTGTGAAAAACGGTCTATATCCTCACTCAACTGGTGAGTATGTGTGAATAAGAATGATAGGTAGCTGAATATCATCGAATAGAGACAGAAACACGAACAAGCGTCATTTATATACATAAAACCGTTTTAGATATGCAATTCTTAATCGAAAGATTGGAGTTGTAATTGCGAATGATTTTTAAGAAAAAAGAGCATTTACCTTAGAAAAGCTACTTTAGAACGCCGAAGTGCATTATGGGGGAATCATATTCGATATACCGTTCATCGAACTTTGTTGACCGTTCGGGGGCGAGGTGGAATTGCGGGTGATATTTGGATATAACTAGAGCTGTCAGCAAGCAGCACCCGTTACGGAAGGGTGCTGAGAGATTCGGCCGTAAGGCCCGAAAGAAAGGTAGGAGGCCATGACGAAAGGTCTGCACGTGCCTTCCGAGATCGGCAAGCTCAGGAAGGTCTGCCTGCACCGTCCCGGCGACGAGCTCCTCAACCTGCCGCCCGACGAGCTCGAGCGACTCCTGTTCGACGACGTCCCGTTCCTGGAGGTCGCGCAGCAGGAGCACGACACCTTCGCCCAGATCCTTAAGGACCAGGGCGTCGAGGTGCTCTACCTCGAGAACCTCGTCGCAGAGGTGTTCGACCAGGTCCCCGGCGCCCGCGCCGAGTTCACCGACCAGTACATCGCCGAGGCCGGCATCCGCGGCCAGCACATGCCGCAGATCGTCCGCGAGAAGCTGGACTCCATCGAGGACAACCTCGAGTTCGTCAAGAAGACCATGGCCGGCATGACCAAGGCCGAGATCGACATGCCCCTCACGGCGTCCACGACCCTCGACTCCCTGGTCAACTCCGAGTCCGAGTCCGACCTGATCATCGACCCGATGCCCAACCTCTACTTCACCCGCGACCCGTTCGCGGTCGTCGGCGAGGGCGTCAACCTCAACCGCATGTACTCGGTCACCCGCAACCGCGAGACCCTGTACGGCAAGTACGTCTTCAAGTACCACCCCGACTACAAGGACGTCTCCCTGTACTTCCGCCGCGACTGCCAGTTCCACACCGAGGGCGGCGACGTGCTGAACATCAACGAGAAGACCCTCGCCGTCGGCATCTCCCAGCGCACCCAGGCCGCCGCCATCGACGTCATGGCCCAGAACATCTTCTGGAACTCCGACTCCAAGGTCGAGCGCATCCTGGCCTTCGACATCCCGGTCTCGCGCGCCTTCATGCACCTCGACACGGTCTTCACCCAGATCGACGTCGATAAGTTCACGATCCACCCCGCCATCATGGGCACCCTGCGCGTCTACGAGCTGACCGCCGGCAAGAACCCGGGCGACGTGAACATCCGCCTGATCGAGGACACCCTCGAGCACGTCCTGGAGGACGCCACCGGCGTCGACCAGGTCAAGCTGATCCCCTGCGGCGGCGGCGACCCGATCGCGGCCTCCCGCGAGCAGTGGAACGACGGCTCCAACACCCTGTGCGTCGAGCCCGGCAAGATCTGCGTCTACGCCCGCAACACCGTCACCAACGACGTGCTGTACAAGGAGGGCCTGGACCTTCTCGTCGTGCCCTCCGCCGAGCTCTCCCGCGGCCGCGGCGGCCCGCGCTGCATGAGCATGCCCTTCTGGCGCGAGGACCTCTAAGGTTTTCAAAGACCCGTACAGGTCTTACTACAAACATCTAGCTGCCATTAGGTGTCTCCCATTGGGGCGGTGCGGATCTTTCGCACCGCCCCATTCATGTTTAATGACGCTAAATGAAGATCAGATAAGGTGGCCATGGATATCAAGACAATCGGTGTTGAGGAATGGCTCAACGTTTGGGAGAAGAGTGCTACCTGGGATATAGCTCAGTCGACGATCTCGTCGCTGACCATGGGCGAGCTTCGCGCACTGGACGAGCAGGACGGCGCCACGTTCTACGAGCGCCTGGATCGCGAGAAGATGAACTACGGCTGGATCGAGGGATCGCCGGAATTTAAGGCCGAGGTCGCCAAGCTGTATCTTCGCGATGTCAATCCCGATCACATTCTGCAGGCCAATGGCTGCACGGGCGCCAACCTCAACGCCATCATGGCCGTTGTGGAGCCCGGCGATCACGTGATTGCCGAGTGGCCTACCTATGCGCCGCTCTACGAGATTCCGCGTACGCTGGGTGCCGAGGTCGAGTATTGGGAGCTCCGCGAGGAGCTCGGCTGGAAGCCCGATATCGATGAGCTCAAGCGCTTGGTGCGCCCCAACACCAAGCTCATCTACATCAATAACGCATCGAACCCCATCGGTACGGTGCTCGATGCCGATATGCTCGGGCAGATTGCCGAGATTGCCCGTTCGGTGGGCGCCTACGTGCTGTGCGACGAGGTGTATCTGCCTCTCGAGAACACCGAGTCCTTTATGTCGATGGCCGACGTGTACGAGAAGGCCATTGTCACCAACTCGGTGTCCAAGACCTATTCGACGCCTGCGGCCCGCGTGGGCTGGGTCGTGGCCAACGAAGAGGTGTCCAACCGCATCCGCACATATCGCGACTACACCATGATCTGCGGCGGCGTGTTCAACGACGCCCTGGCGACCTACGTGCTCGAGCACAAGGACAAGATTCTCGAGCGCAACCGTAAGATCGTGTTTGGCAACCGCGATATCGCACAGGCATGGATCGATACGCAGCATCGTGTCTCCTGGACGGCCCCGCAGGGCGTGTCCACCTCGTTTATCCAACTGGATATTCCCGAGGACGACGAGGAGTTCTGCAAGCGCCTGTTGGCCGAGAGGGGAGTGCTGCTGGTTCCCGGTAGCCGCTTTGAGCTTCCCTGCGGCGCGCGCTTGGGCTACTGCGCGAGCGAAGGCGTTCTCCGCGAGGGCCTGAGGCTTCTGGGCGAGGCGCTGGCCGAGTTCGATCGCTAGCCCCTTGAGGCTTTCGAGGGCCTAAACCTTTCTGGGCCCTAGATATACCGAATGCAGACCCGCTCCCTTGGGGGCGGGTCTGTTTGTCTTTACCGCCGAAAAAATCAACTTGTTACAAATGGAGGCGCAAAGCAGACGGAGTATTCGATGGGCCTTATACTGAGCTTCCGGTGAACGGTATCCAACGTCTGGTAAACGGTAGCCTGTTTGCCAAAAATGAATAGGACGAACTTTTTTCTGAATAAAAATCAAAATGGTTGAGACGTAGCAAGAATTGCGAATTCTATTCATACCTTTGCGTGAAATATGCAAATCGAGGGTGGTTTAAGAAAGATTAGTTCCAATTGATTTTTCGGTTAAAAAGGCATTTAAGCACGTAAATACACTTTATTAAGTCAAAGTGTACCATGCGTGAAGTATATGTGTATGCCGTTCACCCCTCATATAAAACCGTTCGGGGGCAAGGTGGAAGTATGGGCTGATTTTGGATATAAATATGTCGTCAGCAATAACGCCTCACACGGAGGGGCGCTAACGAATCGGCCCCGACAAGGGCCCGAAAGAAAGGTAGGAGGCCATGACGAAAGGTCTGCACGTGCCTTCCGAGATCGGCAAGCTCAGGAAGGTCTGCCTGCACCGTCCCGGCGACGAGCTCCTCAACCTGCCGCCCGACGAGCTCGAGCGACTCCTGTTCGACGACGTCCCGTTCCTGGAGGTCGCGCAGCAGGAGCACGACACCTTCGCCCAGATCCTTAAGGACCAGGGCGTCGAGGTGCTCTACCTCGAGAACCTCGTCGCAGAGGTGTTCGACCAGGTCCCCGGCGCCCGCGCCGAGTTCACCGACCAGTACATCGCCGAGGCCGGCATCCGCGGCCAGCACATGCCGCAGATCGTCCGCGAGAAGCTGGACTCCATCGAGGACAACCTCGAGTTCGTCAAGAAGACCATGGCCGGCATGACCAAGGCCGAGATCGACATGCCCCTCACGGCGTCCACGACCCTCGACTCCCTGGTCAACTCCGAGTCCGAGTCCGACCTGATCATCGACCCGATGCCCAACCTCTACTTCACCCGCGACCCGTTCGCGGTCGTCGGCGAGGGCGTCAACCTCAACCGCATGTACTCGGTCACCCGCAACCGCGAGACCCTGTACGGCAAGTACGTCTTCAAGTACCACCCCGACTACAAGGACGTCTCCCTGTACTTCCGCCGCGACTGCCAGTTCCACACCGAGGGCGGCGACGTGCTGAACATCAACGAGAAGACCCTCGCCGTCGGCATCTCCCAGCGCACCCAGGCCGCCGCCATCGACGTCATGGCCCAGAACATCTTCTGGAACTCCGACTCCAAGGTCGAGCGCATCCTGGCCTTCGACATCCCGGTCTCGCGCGCCTTCATGCACCTCGACACGGTCTTCACCCAGATCGACGTCGATAAGTTCACGATCCACCCCGCCATCATGGGCACCCTGCGCGTCTACGAGCTGACCGCCGGCAAGAACCCGGGCGACGTGAACATCCGCCTGATCGAGGACACCCTCGAGCACGTCCTGGAGGACGCCACCGGCGTCGACCAGGTCAAGCTGATCCCCTGCGGCGGCGGCGACCCGATCGCGGCCTCCCGCGAGCAGTGGAACGACGGCTCCAACACCCTGTGCGTCGAGCCCGGCAAGATCTGCGTCTACGCCCGCAACACCGTCACCAACGACGTGCTGTACAAGGAGGGCCTGGACCTTCTCGTCGTGCCCTCCGCCGAGCTCTCCCGCGGCCGCGGCGGCCCGCGCTGCATGAGCATGCCCTTCTGGCGCGAGGACCTCTAAGTCTTTCCGTTTCCGGTGCGGTCCCCCTACAACCGCACCGGTTTCGCCCGTCAAACGGGCATCACTAATACTTACGTAATTCATTTCTTCGAAAGGAAACGAACCATGGGTGTTAACCTCTCCGGCCGTAGCTTCCTCAAGCTCCTCGACCTCACCACCGAGGAGATCGAGTACCTGCTCAAGCTCTCCAAGAACTTCAAGGACATGAAGCGCGCTGGCGTTCCTCACCGCTATCTCGAGGGTAAGAACATCGTCCTGCTCTTCCAGAAGACCTCCACTCGTACCCGCTGCGCCTTCGAGGTCGGCGGCATGGATCTGGGCATGGGTGTCACCTACCTCGATCCGGGTTCGTCGCAGATGGGCAAGAAGGAGTCCATCGAGGACACCGCCCGCGTTCTCGGCCGCATGTATGACGGCATCGAGTTCCGTGGCTTTGCCCAGGACGACGTCGAGGAGCTTGCCGCTAAGTCCGGCGTGCCCGTGTGGAACGGTCTGACCACCGAGTGGCACCCCACCCAGATGCTCGCCGACATCCTGACCGTCCAGGAGAACTTCAACTACGACATCAAGGGCAAGACCCTCGTCTTCATGGGCGACTGCAAGAACAACGTCGCTCGCTCCCTCATGGTCGTCTGCTCCAAGCTCGGCATGAACTTCGTGGCCTGCGGCCCCGAGGAGTGCATGCCCGCTGACGACGTCATCGAGGCCTGCAAGCCCATCGCTGAGGCCAACGGCTGCACCATTAAGCTGACCACCGACGTCAAGGACGGCGTCACCGGTGCCGACGTTCTTTACACCGACGTGTGGGTCTCCATGGGCGAGCCTGACGAGGTCTGGGCCGAGCGCATCGCTCAGCTCACCCCGTATCGCGTTACCTCCGAGGTCATGGCTATGGCCAACCCGGGTGCCATCTTCCTGCACTGCCTGCCCAGCTTCCACGACACCAACACCACGATTGGCGCCGAGAAGTGCGAGCAGTTCGGCATCACCGAGCAGGAGGTCACCGACGAGGTCTTCGAGAGCCCCGCTTCCAAGGTCTTCGACGAGGCCGAGAACCGCATGCACACCATCAAGGCTGTCATGTACGCTACGCTCAAGTAAGAGCATCTAGCATCTCGCTCGGGGTGCATTGCTGCGCACCCCGAGCGCTTTTGTCTGGTAAAAATCTCGCATCGAGCGACATGCACGGCACGGAAGAGCCGCTTTGGGCGAGATCAGTAATTGATTTATGAAGGGGGGGATGAGAACTATGACTGAGACCGCTAAGAAAAAGCGCGGTATGCCTTCATCGTTCACCATTCTTCTTGCTCTGCTGGCAATCGTCGCGGTTGTTACCGTTATCGTCTCCGGTACGTCCGGTGGCGCGGTTACCGCTGCCCGCTTGAGCGATTTCTGCACCGCCCCGGTCAAGGGCTTCGCTGACGCTCTGCCCGTCTGCCTCTTCGTTATGATCCTCGGTGGCTTCCTCGGCATGATGACCGAGACCGGCGCCCTGGACAACGGCATTGCCGTTCTGGTGCAGAAGCTTAAGGGCAATGAGATCATGCTCATTCCCGTGCTGATGCTCATCTTCTCCCTCGGTGGTACCACCTATGGTATGTGCGAGGAGACCGTTCCCTTCTACGCCCTGCTCGCCGCCACCATGATGGCTGCTGGCTTCGACCCCATGGTCGGCGCTGCTACCGTCCTGCTCGGCGCTGGCTGCGGCTGCCTCGGCTCCACGGTTAACCCGTTTGCCGTCGGTGCTGCCGTTGACGCTCTGACTGGCGTTGGCATTGAGGTCAACCAGTCCATCATCATCGGCCTCGGTGCCGTCCTGTGGATTGTTACCACCGCCATGTCCATCTTCTTCGTCATGAGCTATGCCAAGAAGGTCAAGGCTGACAAGGGTTCCACCATCCTTTCGATGCAGGAGCTCAAGGACGCCGAAGAGGCTCACGGCAAGGCTGCTTCCGAGGTTAACAAGGAGGTCAAGCTCACCGGTCGTCAGAAGGGTGTTCTGATCGCCTTTGCCTTCACCTTCGTCGTCATGATCGTCGGCTTCATCCCGCTGGCCGATCTCAACGAGGGCGTCGCCAACTTCTTCGATGCTGGCGCCGTCTATGACGCCGACGGTAACGCCATCGTTCAGGGCTGGTCTGCCCTGATCACCGGCCTGCCCATTGGCCAGTGGTACTTCGACGAGGCTTCCACCTGGTTCTTCCTCATGGCTGTCCTGATCGGTATCATCGGTGGCCTGTCCGAGAAGCAGATCGTCAACACCTTCATCACCGGCGCTGCCGACATGATGTCCGTTGTCCTCGTCATCGCTCTCGCCCGTGGTATCTCCGTCCTCATGGCTAGCACCGGCCTCGACGTCTACGTCCTCGACGCTGCCGCCAATGCTCTGGCTGGCCTGTCCGGCGTGATCTTCGCTCCCATGAGCTTCCTGGTCTACTTCGGCCTGTCCTTCCTGATCCCCTCGACCTCCGGTATGGCTACTGTCTCCATGCCCATCATGGGACCGCTGGCTGTTAAGCTCGGCTTCTCGCCCGAGGTCATGGTCATGATCTTCTCCGCCGCCATCGGCGTCGTGAACCTGTTCACCCCGACCTCTGGTGCCATCATGGGCGGTCTCGCTCTGGCTAAGATCGAGTGGACGACCTGGCTCAAGTTTGCCCTTAAGCTCATCGTCGCTCTCTCCGTCGTCTGCGCCATCATTCTGACCGTCGCCTGCGTGATGCTCTAAGTACCCCTTGGGTACCCCACGGAACCTTGACGATCCTGCAAAGGATCACCTGGTCATCGTCTTTCCGGTGGGGTAAACCCACCGGTAGACTCCTACCTTTAGCCCCCTCCCGTTCCGTGCGCGGGAGGGGGCGCTCTTGTGTTCCGGCGTTTTACCAAACGCCGGAACCACTCGACGCTGCAAGCCCGCCAGAGCGGCAATCTGACGTTCAATCGTCGGGCATGGCCAAAAGGCCTATGCCCTCCTCTTTCACGTCACCTTGCTCGCTCTGGTGGGCTTTCGCTGACTTATGCTCAACCTGCGGCGCTGCCATTGTTGGCGCAGGGGGCGGCTTGCTCGCTCTGGTGTCTGTTCGCTGTCCGTTCTCTGCCCGCGACGTTTCTGCTGTTGGTGCAAAGGGGTCAGGTTACTTTGCGCCAAAAGGGGAAGTTGCGGTGGAATAGTTCCCGTTTGGCCGTCTTGAGGGGTTAAACAGGAGCTATTTCACCGCAACTTATCGATGGCGTGTTTGGTTGGTGCCTGTTGATGGCCTGGGCATCGGGGAGGGCAGGCTCCGTTATAATCGCCTAGAACATTAAATGGAAACGGGACGGGAGCCATACATGCGCCAGGGTTTCGACAACGCGAAATATATCGAGCTGCAGGCTGCTCACATTAAGGAGCGCATCTCGCAGTTTGGCGGCAAGCTGTATTTGGAGTTTGGCGGCAAGTTGTTTGACGACTATCACGCGAGCCGCGTGCTGCCGGGCTTTGAGCCGGACAGCAAGTTTCGCATGCTCAAGAGCATCGCCGATGACGTCGAGGTCATCATTGCGATCAACGCCAATCACATCGAGAAGAACAAGGCTCGTGGCGACCTGGGCATTACCTATGACGAGGATGTTCTGCGCCTGGTCGATCTGTTCCGGGGGAATGGATTTGCCGTTGCCGCCGTGGTCATTACGCAGTATGCCGGGCAGCCCGCTGCCGACGTCTTCCGCAATCGCCTGAACGCGCTCGGCATTCCTGCCAAGCTGCACTATCCCATCGAGGGCTATCCGCACGACGTCGACCTGATCGTGTCCGACGACGGCTATGGCAAGAACGAGTTTGTCGAGACCACCCGTCCGCTCGTCGTCGTGACGGCGCCCGGCCCTGGCTCGGGCAAGCTCGCCACTTGCCTCTCGCAGCTGTATCATGAGCATAAGCACGGTACCGCCGCCGGCTATGCCAAGTTTGAGACCTTCCCAGTCTGGAATCTTCCTCTGACGCATCCGGTCAATATTGCCTACGAGGCCGCCACGGCCGACCTCGACGACGCCAATATCATCGATTCGTTCCACCTTGAGGCCTACAACAAGACCACGGTCAACTACAACCGCGACGTCGAGGCCTTCCCGGTAGTCCGCGCCCTGATGGAAAAGATCCTGGGCAAGAGCCCCTACCAGAGCCCTACGGACATGGGCGTCAATATGGTCGGCTTTGCCATCACCGATGACGATGCCTGCCGCGACGCTTCCAAGATGGAGATCGTCCGCCGCTACTTTACCGCGGTCGAAAATGTGCGCCGTACCGGCGTGGGCGATGAGCAAGTCGACCGTCTCAAGATTATTATGAAGAAAGCCGGCATCGATAAGAACTACTCACCGGCGCGCTCGGCGGCCCTCACCAGGGAGCAACTGACGGGTGGTCCCGTGGGTGCCATGGTCATGCCGGACGGTTCCGTTGTGACCGGTAAGACCTCCACGCGCCTGGGCGCCGCAAGTTCGCTCATTATGAACGCCCTCAAGCATGTCTCGGGCGTCGACCTTGAGCTCGAGGTCATTAGCGATGAGGCGATTGAGCCCATCAGCAAGCTCAAGACGCATTTCCTGGGCAGCAAAAACCCGCGCCTCCACACCGACGAGACGCTTATGGCGCTGTCGATCACCTCGGCCACGAGTGAGACGGCCGCTCGCATCCTTTCGGGCCTGGAGCAGCTGCGCGGTTGCGATGCCTTCTTTAGCGTGATTATCTCTCCGACGGACGAGACGGTACTGCGCAAGTTGGGCATCAACGTGTGCTGCGAGCCCAAGTTTGAGCGCCGCGGTTTCTTCCATCGCTAAGTTTGAAGCACCGCGGTAATTGCATTGCATTTTGGCCGTATCGGGTTAGCGCCCGGTACGGCTTTTTGATCAATAAAGCGTCTATTTCGGCGAAAAATAGCTGTTTACCTGCCTAGAAACAATTTGAGCGGTATACAATAACCGTAACTGTTTCATCCTTAGCGGGATGCCGCATGATGGATATTACCTGCCATCGTGAGGTGTGTCGGTCGCGCACGGCGCGTTAGATGCTCGTGCTCGGTTTGAGGAGGCTGCTATGGCGGGCAAGGGTCGTGCGAGTGTCAACGATATGAAGCGTGTCGAGGTGCTGGTGTTGATGGAGATCGACCAGCAAACCGAAGACAATGGCGGGCCGTATGGTTTCTCGCGCAAAACGCTTGCCGAGCGCGTGGGGGTTTCGCCGTATCGTGCCCGCGCGGCAATCGATCGCTTGGATTCCGAAGGCATGATTGATGTCGTCTCGCGTTATAGCGACGACGGCGGTCAGCTTGCAAATGGCATTTGCCTCACCGAACGTGGTGAGTGGTATCTTGAGGGCGTCCGTACCGGCATGCTCGTTCAAGAAATGCTTGAGGACGAGGTTGCTGATCGATAGCAGCATGTAACCCTTGCCATAGCGACGCCGCCTGGGAAACCGGGCGGCGTTTTGTTTCAAGATTGAGAAATGCAATCGCACGCGAGAAAAATTGCGGACGGTCCGCGGCGCGAGTATTACAATGAAGACCCGTAAGATGTGTATGGACAACTTCTACGGGAAGCGCAGGTAACTCAATATGACCAAGCATGTGTTCGTAACCGGCGGCGTGGTTTCGTCCCTGGGCAAGGGTATCACCGCGGCCTCGCTGGGCCGTCTGCTCAAGTCGCGTGGCTACAAAGTAACGATGCAGAAGGCCGACCCGTATCTGAACGTCGACCCCGGTACCATGAGCCCGTTCCAGCATGGTGAGGTCTTTGTAACCGAGGATGGTTACGAGTCCGACCTGGACCTGGGTCATTACGAGCGCTTTATTGATGAGAACCTGACCCGCGATTCCAACTTTACGACCGGTGCCATCTACAAAAGCCTAATCGCCCGCGAGCGTCGCGGCGACTTTTTGGGCGGTACCGTGCAGGTGATTCCTCACGTCACCAATGCCATTAAGGATAAGTTCCGCCGCATCGAGGAGCAGACCGGCTCCGATGTAGTCATCACCGAGCTGGGCGGCACGATCGGCGACATCGAGTCCCAACCGTTTGTCGAGGCCATTCGTCAGTACCGCAAGGAGGCCGGCCCCGAGAACGTCTGCTACATCCACGTGTCGCTCGTTCCCTATATCGCCGCCGCCCACGAGGTCAAGACCAAGCCCACGCAGCATTCCGTCAAGGAGCTCCGCAGCTTTGGCATCCAGCCCGATATTATCGTGTTGCGCTCCGACCACCATATCGATGACGCTATCCGCGGAAAGATCGCAAGCTTCTGCGACGTCGACACCGATTGCGTCTTTACCAACGAGGACTGCGCGAGTATTTACGATGTTCCGCAGCTGCTTGCCGAGCAGGACTTTGACCTGCGCATTTGCGAGCGCCTGGGTCTGGACCCGCGTGAGCGCGACATGAGCGAGTGGAACGAGTTCCTGCGCAAACAGAATCACGCCAACCATCACGCCGACAAGGTGAAGATCGCCGTCGTTGGCAAGTACACGCAGCTGCCCGATGCGTACCTGTCGGTTATCGAGGCTCTGCACCATGCGGGCGTCTTCTACGATCGCCATGTGGACGTCCAGCTGGTCGACGGCGAGAGCCTCGACGAGCAGAATGTCTCCGAAGTTCTGGGCGACGCCTCGGGCATCCTGGTCCCCGGCGGCTTTGGCAAGCGCGCCCTGGAGGGCAAGATCCTCGCGGCCGAGTTTGCCCGCGAGCACAAGATTCCGTATCTGGGCATTTGCCTGGGTATGCAGGTGGCCGTGTGCGAGTTCGCCCGCAACGTCGTCGGCCTTGCCGGCGCCAGCTCCTCCGAGTTCGACCCGGATGGTCCGTTTAGCGTCATCGATCTGATGAGCTCGCAGGAGGATGTCACCGAGAAGGGCGGCACCATGCGTCTGGGCGCCTATCCGTGCAAGCTCGCCGCCGATACCCTCGCTCGCGAGGCATATGGCGAGGATCTCGTCTACGAGCGTCACCGTCACCGCTTTGAGTTTAACAACGCCTTCCGCGACCAGCTTGAGGACGCCGGTTTGGTTATCTCGGGTCTGTCGCCCGACGAGCGCCTGGTCGAGATGGTCGAGCTGCCGCGCGACGTGCATCCTTGGTATGTGGCAACCCAGGCTCACCCCGAGTTCAAGAGCCGTCCGACCAACCCGCAGCCGCTGTTCCGAGAGTTCGTGCGTGCCTCGATCGGTCAGCACGAGGGTGTCGATCGCCTGCAGGTGACGCCCATGAACCTCGCTACGGACTAAGGGTGCCGGCGAACAAAGAACATACCGAAGCTACTCCCTCGTCGCTCGCCGTGGCGGCGGGGGAGTATCTCGATTACCTCGCGGTCGAGCGGGGTTTGGCGCGCAACACGATTGCGGCCTATCGTCGTGACCTGACGACGTACTGCGCGTATCTGGAGCGGGCGGGCATCATGTCTTTTGATGAGGTGACTCGTCAGGTCGTGGAGGGCTTTGTCGCCGACCGTCGCGATGGGGGCTATTCCGATGCCTCGGTGGAGCGTGCGCTTGCGGCCGTGAAGGGCCTGCATGCCTTTTTGGTGCGCGATGGGATTGTGGCCCAAAATCCAACGGCGGCGTTGCGCCTGCCTAAAAAGGCTGAGCGTTTGCCGGAGTATCTATCGGTGGAGGATGTCTCGGCGCTGCTCGATCAAGACTTCCCCGAGGGCGAGATGGGCTTGCGCGACCATGCCATCTTGGAAGTGCTCTACGGATGCGGCTTGCGTGTGAGCGAGTTGGTGGGGCTCGATGTGGGCGATATCCATATCGACGATGGCTTTGTGCTCGTTCGCGGTAAGGGCTCAAAGGAACGCCTGTCCCCGTTGGTGGGAAGCGCGGCGCGAGCTCTGACGCGCTATATAACTAAGGGGCGTTCTCGCTTGGCGGCCCATGCCCACGGAACCGAGACCTCGGCGGTCTTTTTAAATAAGAACGGCCGCCGTCTGTCGCGCCAGGGCATCCATGCCATCTGTGAGCGCTACGGGCGCCAGGTGGGGCTGGTGGGACTCCATCCCCATACGCTGCGTCACTCCTTTGCCACCCATATGCTTGCGGGCGGTGCAGACCTCCGTGTGCTACAGGAGATCTTGGGACATGCCGATATATCGACCACGCAGGTCTACACGCATGTCGATCGTACGCAACTGACCGAGGTCTATCTGGCGGCGCACCCGCTGGCACATCGTTAACACATCGCTGGCCTGCATATCTATAGGTATTTGGGGACGGGCCCCAGATTGCCGCGGCGTGCTTTTGCGCGCGCATGGGCAATCTGGGGCCGTGCCATTTTTTTGCCCTTTTCGTCGCGGGGGTGGGCCTGTCGCGTTTAAACATCTGACGCAGCCGACGCT
>CAMQHT010000004.1 GCA_947001705.1 uncultured Collinsella sp. | reverse complement strand
TGGCTGAGCGGTATCGATACGCGGGTTCAACGGTATCACATTGGCCACATAGATTTTTAACTTACATTTCTACCCGCCCTTTTCGTAGAGTCTCCGATACGTGCTTAGCGCACCCTCGGCGCGTCCGGCAGGCTTTGCGAAATGGGATCCAGGAGACTTCGGCGCAGCATCATCTTGCGGAATGCTTCTAATGAGCCTCCCATCCTTCAAAAACAGAATCTCATCGCACAGCCTATCGACCGAATCCAAGATGTGGGATGACATGATGATGCACGTACCAGAATCGGCCAGCTTCCTGAGAATCTCGGAATGCAAGTCCACCCTGCTGGGGTCGAGCGCGTTCATGGGCTCATCTAATAGAAGGTACCGCGCGCCCGTCGCATACGCAATCGCCAGGGTAAGCTGCTGCTTCATGCCCTGGCTCAGAGTGCGGATCCTCATCTTCGCGAACTCGCCTATCTGCGTTTGTTCCACTATCTCTTCGATATCGCGAGCATGCGGCCACATATCGCAAACCATCTTGAGGTGATCTTCCGCACGCAATCCGGGATACAGCAGCGTCCCCTCACCAGGTGCATAGAAGATCATAGAACGGACCTCTCTCGCACCCGTACCCTGCACCTCATCCAGAACGATGCTCCCGTCCACGCGAGGACCCGGCAAACCTGCCATCGCACGCAGCAACGTCGTCTTTCCATGCCCGTTCGGAGCGACGAGACCGTAGACCGTACCCGGGGCAAACTCAGCGTTCACCGAATCTACGAGCACCTTCTTTCCATAAGAGATCGTCAGCGTTTGAAGGTCAATCATCGAGATCATCCCCTTTCGATCTTTGGAACACTCAGGCGCACCATCAACGGAGATACGGCGCCCAAGACCACCAGCAGAGCGCCCGATGCGCCGACGACCTCTCCAAAAGGCATCGCGTTCGTCCCTCGCCCAAGGAACCCAATCGTCCCCACCTGGGAAGCGGGATCAAACGAGGCGAATGGAGCCAGCAGCGCGACGCCCATGCCCACGCTTTCAACATGAGCGCTCAACGAACCCAACACCAAGAGAACCGCGCAAACCATTCCGGTGACAACGGGGTTGCGGCTAATCGCTGCTGTCAACGCAGCGACGACGGAAATCACGCCGTATGCCATGACCAGCAACGGAATACTGCACAACACCGCCTCCCCCACCATGGACGTTGTCGAAGCTCCCGCCCGAATGAGAGCGACGGGATACTCCGATCCACCCGCACCGTTCTTAATCACGGACACAACGACAGCGGGAACCATCGACACCAAAAGCAGCACCAAGCCAAGCAGGAGAGCCAGCGCAACAGCCGTCAGAAAACGCACATGCGCTGTTGCGGGGATCTGGAGAACCAGAAGGGAACGACACTGCAGGTGGGTGCACGCGAGCGATGTGACAACCACGGGCAACAGCAAAAATAAGGAGGGAAGCGCTGCCTGGAGATACGAAAGGAGGATTAATGGGGGCATCTTCGTACTTAACTCGTAAACCTTGGGGTCCGGCAAGCTCGCGATCGACTCAAGCAGAAGGGCGCGCGCCTCCGCACGAGAAGGAGTCTCCGGCTCGATTCCGATCGATTGCAGGAGAGTCGCATCTGCCGCGCCCAGCTCACCTCGAGCGCGCTCGTACGTCGCAAGGCTTCGAAACCCCTCCGCAGGCATAGGCGCGTACACGAAACCCGAAAGAGCATCCCGCATGTCTTCCAGGGCCGCTTTGCCCTCGACGTCCATATTCGCAGCGTTCTGCTCTAGATACCGATCTATTGAACGGAGCTCCCCATCCCTATACCGAACAGCGGAAACGTTATCAGCGTCAGGAAACATCTCGACCAGAGCCGGGGCCAGCATCGTCGTCGACATTGCAATCGCGCATACGGCGAGGGTAGGAGAACGCAGGAGCAGTTTCCCCATCGTTCTTACGTATGCAACGGCGGAGGCACAAGCGCTCGAACGAGTTGCCGTTCTCGATGCAGTGAAGGAACCTCTCTCAAGACAAATCGGGGATATCGGGCACGCGCAGCCGCTCTTTCCAGCAACGCAAAGCAGGCCAATTGCCAGCACCTCGATCCCGATTGCGCATACGAGGGCAATCGCGCCACGCTCGAAGCAAAGTCCAGGCAGATTCACTATCTGCGTTGTCGGGTACGGGCTATAGGCGCCGACGGTCAACTCAGTGTTCGCATACGTAAGGGGATTCAACAGGGCGAACTCACGTAAAGCGATGGATCTTCCGTAATACCCGGGAACCATCGTCACCCCCATCAGGGCACATACGAACACGATTCCAAGCGTAGGGTTATTGGCAATCTTCACGGCAAGGTGAACGACAAGCGAGATGAACGCTGCCACCAAGAATTGCAAGATGGCCGTCTGCGCGAACACCAGCCAAGCCGGTTTGATAACCGGAGTCGCATATTGAATGTAGCCTATCGGATAGAACGGCGAGCCCGGGCCATTCTTCACAAGCGCGGCGATTATCCCTGGAAGATTGATGGCGAGGACGGCAAGCATTGCAAAAACACTCGCCCATACGCTCGATGCAACAAGTCTACCCAGCTCGCCCATCGGTGCCTGGATGATGAGCTTTTCACGTTTGTTAAGACGCGCGGCAAGGAACGAGACGGCAACGGCCGTTGCGACCCATAGCAAGTACTCCTTCGATCCGTCATAATAGGTGTACTCTCCATCCGATATCTGCAGAAACGGAAGTAGGGGAGAGAGCGGTGCCAAGATAAGACGTCCCGCGGCAAGAGGGTACAGAAGCGCGGGCATGCTTGATGAAGAGGTATAGACACCGTCCTCCCCCGCATTCACAAGCGCATCCGCATAGGATGCTGACAATTCCTGCTCAACACGGGTTATTCCCGACTCGAGGTATTCGACCCGTCCGTCGATGCCAGCCGCGCTCCTGAAGACGGGCAGAGCACAAAGAACCATCAACGCAACAACGACAACACAGAGCGACCTGGAGGAGAGAAGCGACCTAAAGATCGCCTTCGAGATTTTGAGCATATTCATCGCCAACCTTAACCTCATCCAGTCGGAACAGAGGGGCCGAACAAAATGCTCGGCCCTTCCTCGCATCTAGTAGGTGCTATAGACAAATTGCCATTTATCAGTTGTGCCAAGAACACCACAGGAGCACATTGCAGCGAGGCGGGATTCCCTATGATGCGCGGATCGGCGATAGCCATTTCGGTAGGAGATCGTCTTGTAAGAGATGTTGAACATCGAGATGCTGTGCCCGCTTACGCCGCGAGGACAGCTGTAGCTCCAGTAGGTATCGACGACGTCGTCCGTATACCCGAGGGGCTCAACGAGGGCACACTGGCTGCTCTCCTGGGAAGGAGGCATCGGGGTATCCGCAAAAGCGGGGGCTCCCGGCAGCAACAGACAAAGAGCGAGGCCGAGGAAAACCAAGAGCTTACACTACTTAACAGTACTGAACATAATCCTCTCCAATCTAGAGGGGTTTCGGTTGCAGCATGCTGTGATTACTTGCCGGCAAAGTCAATTTAACATAAACTGTTAAAAAGTAACCTGAGTTTTTTAAATTCTTCGGAGGTTATTATGAGTTCCGACAATCGCACTCCCCGGCTTCATTCCTTCCGCATCGCATGTGCGATAGCCTCTGCGACCCTTTGCGCCACCGCCATCGCACAAGTGGCGTTCTCCTTAAAGCCGGCAATCGAAGTGCTCGACAACCCTGTAATTGCAGACTCCCCCGCGTATCCAGCCCTTGCGATCTCGACATTGGTCCCTGCCGTCATCGGTATCGCTACGACCATCCTCAGCGCCGTTCTCGTGTGGACGATCAAGAGCGGAGACCCCTTCAAGAAAGGGTCTGCGACATGCTTGAAGGTGCTCGGCATTCTCTTCGTTGTTCAAGCTGCCACCAGCCTCTACGCCGGCTCACTCAAAACCTCCGTTTCGATGTTTGGCGGCGAGGGGGCCGTCGGCGCCCAAGAGATCGCTTCATCATTCGATTGGACCTCTCTGGTTCTCGGCATCGTCCTGTTCATGCTTTCCCAGCTCTTCTTGTACGCCCGAGAGCTGTACCTCGACTCCGACGAGATTGCGTAAGGAAACGCCATGCCCGTAATTGTTCGCCTCGACAAGATCATGGCCGAGCGAAAGATTTCCTCGAACGAACTTGCCGAAAGGATTGGAACCACGCCCGTGAACCTGTCCCGTATTAAAAAAGGGCATATTCGCGGCATTCGCTTCAACACACTCGAGCAGCTATGCCTCGCCCTTCGTTGCCAACCCGGAGACCTTCTCGAAGTCATGGGCGAAGAGGATGCCCGAAAGGAGTTCGGACTCGATTGGTCCGCCGAGGATTAGAGGGCGGTCGTACTCGCCCTGCACACGGGGATGCGAATCGGCGAGGTCTGCGGCCTTCGGTGGTGCGATGTGGATTTCGAGACGGGCCTGATCTCGATCGGACACTCGGTGGCGTACGCGAAGGGAATGGGTTCGTTCATCAAGGACACCAAGACCCATGACGCCAGGGGTATCCCCATCGACCCGGTCGGCCTACTCCCCTTCCTGAAGGAGACCCACGAGATCGACTGCGGAAAGCTGCGCTTGCGCGGCCTTACCGGGGCGGTCGAGATCGGGGACTGCTACATCCTGTCGGAGCCGGGCGCGACCTTCGCGACGACAAGCTATATCCGCAGGGCGTTCAAGACGTTCTCGGAGACCAACGGCCTCATGGGCACCAACGACGAGCTGATCACGTTCCACGGCCTTCGCCACACGTTCGCAACGCAGTGGATCCGCCAAGGCGGCGATATCAAGGCGCTCCAATCGATCCTCGGCCACAAGGACGCCATGGCGACGCTCAACGTCTACGCCGACATCGAGCCCATCTCCAAAATCCATAACATGCTGCACGCCACGCCGTGCCTTTGGCGCGGGCACCTCGGGCCGAGGGTCGATCCGGGTCCCATGTTCCAACAGAGGATCCAGGAGTCCATCGAGACGCTCCAGGCGTTCGGCTACGGCATCACCGAGCCGGACGACCGAAATATCGCCATACGCGCCGTGAAGACGAACAGTTGGCTCTAGCTCACCGAGTACGCGGCAGTGCTGGGCCCATCCCAACTGAGGTCACGGTGGTCCGATAGGGGCGCCGCCCGCGGCATGCGCCGCGGAGCGGTATCCCCTACCGAAGGGCGGGGATGCCCTCCGCTTCCAGTTCGGAATCAGCCGTCGGAGGCGTTCGGCTGACTGCGGGAACGGCCTGTCCGCTCAATGTGTTCGGCTGAGATCGGAAATCAACCCAACACGAGCCGGACACGCGCCAGACGGCTCTTCCCCGTACGGCCTTCCCCCTTACGCTCATGTTGCAGGCATGTAACGCCGCAGCGAGCGCGCCTTTTTTGCGCCAGACAGGTACAATGATGAACACTGTACCGTAGCGGAGCGCCCCGCGCGCGCCGCAACCACGCGAAAGGGTTTCCCATGGCCGAGATCTCGTCCTCCCGCATCGTCATCACCGTCCTTGGCAAGAACCGCCCCGGCATCGTCGCCGGCGTCACCCGCGTTTTGGGCGAGGCCAATGTCGACATCCGCGACATCACGCAGTCCATTATCGAGGACATCTTCACCATGACCATGCTGGCCGACACCGCCGAGTCCAAGCTCGACTTCGCCGAGCTGCAGAAGGCGCTGGCCGAGGCCGGCGAGCTTTCGGGCGTCAACGTGTCCATCCAGCGCGAGGACGTCTTTAACTTTATGTACCGCCTGTAGCGAACAGGCCGTACGGGAACAGGCCGGCGCATCTGCACCCAAGCACGCCGCCCCCCATACGGCCCCGAGAGGAGCGCGCATGGCTTACGACGCCAAGAAAATCTACTACCGCTTCGATGACCATCTGAGCCGCCTGGTCTTGGATTATGAGGCGAGCCGCCAGATTTCGCCCGAAAGCGAAAACCTCTACCACGGCCTGCCGACTGATCCGTACGACGAGGGTCTGTTCGTCGAGCATAACGTCAAGCGCGGCCTGCGCAATGCCGACGGCTCGGGCGTGGTCGCGGGCCTTACCCGTATCTCGGACGTGCACGGCTACAACAAGGTCGACGGCAAAGTCGTGCCCGACCAGGGCAAGCTCACGCTGCGCGGCTATAGCATCGAGGATCTGGTCAACAATGCCCAGTCCGAGAATCGCTATGGCTACGAAGAAGTCGCCTATCTGCTTATCACGGGCTCGCTGCCCAACAAAGAGGAGCTCGACGGTTTTTGCGAGCGCTTGGGCGCCTTTAGGCATCTGAGCGACGAATACGTCAAAGAGTTCCCCATGACCACGGTGTCGTCGAGCATCATGAATGTGCTCCAGCGCGCCGTGTTGCTGCTTTACGCCTTCGACGCCGAGCCCGACGCGATTACGCCCGAGCATGAGATCGACGTCGCCATTTCCATGCTCGCACGTCTCCCGCGCATCGCCGCCTTCGCACACATGGCCTCGGTCGCCAAGCTTCGCGGCTCCGAGGTTCACGTGCCGCACCCCACGCCCGGTCTCTCCACCGCCGAGACCATCCTACAGGTCCTGCGCGGCGGCATGGCGTTCACCCGCGATGAGGCGATGCTGCTCGACGTGATGCTCATGCTGCATGCCGAGCACGGCGGCGGCAACAACTCCACCTTCGCTTGCCGCGTGCTGTCGTCTTCGGCCACCGACCCGTATTCCGCCTACGCCGCGGCTATCGGCTCGCTCAAGGGCCCGCGCCACGGCGGTGCCAATGCCAAGGTCGTGTCCATGCACGAGGACATCCGTGCGCATGTCTCCAATTGGGAGGACGAGGACGAGGTCGCGGCCTACCTGGGCAAGATCCTCGACAAGCAGGCCTTCGACGGCACGGGCCTCATCTACGGCATGGGCCACGCCGTCTATACGCTCAGCGACCCGCGCGCCGAGGTATGCCGCCGTTACGCGCGCACACTTGCCGCCAAGAAGGACCTGGGCGAGGAATTCGCACTCATCGAGCGTATCGAGCGCCTGGCACCCCAGGTCATGCGCGACCACGGCATGACCAAGCCCATCTGCGCCAACATCGACCTGTACACAGGCTTTATCTACAAGATGCTCGGCGTGCCCGAGACGCTCTTTACGCCGCTATTCGCCGTCGCCCGCATGGCCGGCTGGTCGGCGCACCGCATGGAAGAGCTCTTCTGCGCGCACCGTATTATTCGCCCGGCCTATCGTCCGGTGATCGAGCCGCTGGAGTACAAGCCACTCGCCGACCGATAGGACGCGGACCGTTATAGATCTTGAGCGTGGCCAGGGACCCAAGCCCTTGGCCACGCTTTTTTGCCAATAGAAAGGGCTGCATCAAATGATTGTGTTTTCCGATATGGACGGAACACTGCTGACGAGCGATAAGCAGATGAGCGACGCCACTTGGGCAATGCTCGACGAGCTCGCACGTCGTGGCATCGAGTTTGTTCCCTGCACGGGGCGTCCGCTGTCGGGCATCTTTGAGCCCATTCTCGCCCATTCCGCCGTACACTACGCGGTCTGTGCCAACGGCGCCAGCGTCTGGCAACTCGACGACGATGTGCCCACCGACGCCTCGTGCGCCACGCGCATCTTGAGCCGTCCGCTCGATTGCGGCATTGCCCACCGCATCCATCGCATTGCCGCCGGCCACGATGTGACCTTCGATATCTTCGCGGATGGACAGTGCTTCCTCCCCCGCTCGCTTTACGGGCGCCTGGATGAGTTCTGCGGCGGCGACCCCCACATCGCGGCTTCGCTCAAGCGCACACGAACACCGATCGACATGGATATCGACAGCAAGATCGACGAGGTCGAGACGCTCGAACGCATCGCCATGTACTGGCACGACCCGGCCGATCGCGACGCCATCGCGGCGGCGCTCGACACGCTCGGAGGCATTGAGATCACGCGTTCTTACGCCATGAATATCGAGGTCATGGGTGAGGGCGCCACCAAGGGGACAGCCCTCACGTGGCTATGTGAGCATCTGGGCGAGCGTCTCGCCGACGCCTGGGCGTTCGGCGACAACATCAACGACATCCCCATGCTGCAGGCAGCGGGCCACGGCATGGCCATGATCAACGCCGAGTCCGAAGACCGCGAGGCCGCCGACGCCATCACCGAATACGACAACGACCACGACGGCGTCGCCCGCACCATCATGGCCGCCCTCGCCTAGTCATTGGCCAGTCACTGGGGATGTTCTTAAGACTAGTCACTGGGGACACTCTTCGCAAAAAGCTGCAAGGACTGTCCCCCACTGTCGGCAGAAAAGGAACGTCGCCAGCTGCCGGATTAGGAGAGACTCTCCAGCACGCGACGGAGCTCATGCTGAACGGCGTGGTCGCGGTTGCAGCCTACGACACGATCGGCCACCGCCTTGAGCGCGGGGCGCGCGTTTTCCATCGCGCAGCCCGTGCCGACAAAGCGAATGATCTCGTAGTCGTTCATCGAGTCGCCAAACGCCATGACCTCGTCGCGACCAATGCCGTAATGCTCCGCGAGCTGCGCGATACCCGAGGCCTTCGACACACCAGGCTGCATGGCATCGATCCACGCGTTGCCCGAAGGCGCAAAAGTAAAGAGCTGACCAAGTTCGCGCTGTAGCACGTACGCACTGTCCATAACCGCACTGTCGTCGCAAAAGATACTCGCTTTGATGATATTTACGCTGGGATCGGGCAGCTCCCAAATACGCTCGGCATTGGGAAGGTCCTTATCGACCTCACGCACGAACTTGCACTCGTCATCGAGCAGGAAGGACTTGGTTCGGTCAAAGAGCGCAAGATGCAGATTGGGAAACGTCCTGACGGCTTGGGCGAGCCTTCGAATCGCCAGGTGCGAATACACCTCGCGGTCTACCATTTTGCCGTCGGCGAAGACCTGGGCACCGTTAGCTGCGACAAAGTCCATCTTGTCGCGAACGGGCGCAAAGAACTCGCACAGGCGATCGTAGCGACGACCTGACGATGCGGCGAAATGCACGCCATGCTCGTGTAGCGCCAGAATCAGTTCGTAGGTCTCGGGAGGCACCTGGCCGTTTTCGTCAAGCAATGTGCCGTCCATATCGGATGCAATCAGTTTAAACATAGAAAAGCTCCCTTCGGGCTTGTTGGAATCGAACGTGTATCCGATTCCAACGTACCCAAAGGGAGCTCAAATAAGACTCCGCGGGCGTAAACGTTACAAGGACCTGGCAAATAGCTCACACATGCCAGAGGTCTCACGGTCGCGGCGTCAGGCGACACGCCACCCCGACGGATAGTCGTTTAAGAACGTCCCCGATGACTAGTCGGCGTAGGTGAAGGTCGTGACGTCGAACATGCCCTCGGGGCGGATGCGGAGCGTCGGGATGACCGGCAGGGGCAGGAAGATGATGCCCATGATGGGGTCGAGCGGCGGCTCGATACCCATGGCGCGCGCCTTGACCATAAAGTCGTCGTGCTGCGCGGCGACATCCTCGGCCGTGCCCTCGCTCATAAGGCCACCGAGCGCCAGCGGAATGCGCGCCACGACCTCGCCGTTGCGCACCAGCACGTGGCCGCCCTGGCCCACGGCCTCAACGGCAGCCATCATGTCCGCCGCATTGTCGCCCACCACGCACACGTTGTGCGAGTCGTGGCCAATCGTGGAGGCAATGGCGCCACCCGTGATGGTAAAGCCGCGCACCCAGCCGCGACCGATATGCTTGCCAACCAAGCCCAGACCCGCGGGGCCGTCACCGTCGGCGCCCTCGGCCTGCAGCGACACGCCGCGGCCGTGGCGCTCGATCAGCATAATGCGGCGCAGGCCCTCGGCACTCTCGGGGCGAACCATACCCGTGATAGCCATACCCGGGATGACATCGATAACGGCCTCGCCCGGCTTAAAGGCATAGTCAAACACGTCGAGCGAAAGCTTCGGCAGCTTAACGGAGGCGCGAAGCTCATCGGCAAGCGCCGCAACCTCAGCCATCTCGGGTGCGATCTCGCCCACAAAGGTGCCGTCCTGCGCCACCAGAGCACCGGCGGCATATACGCGATGCGGAGCCGTGGCGAACGTCAGGTCATTAAGCACCAGCAGGTCGGCGCGCTTGCCCGGGGCAATCGCACCACGCAGCTCGTGCGGGTCGCGGCAGCCGTGATCCAGGCCAAACGCCTCGGCCGTGGAGAGGGACGCCATAGAGATAGCGACCACGGGGTCGATACCGGCCTCAATCGCCACGCGGCAGGCATTGTCGATCATGCCAGTCGCAAGCGCATCGGAAGGGGCGCGGTCGTCAGTCGCAAAGCAGCAGCGGCGGGCGCGCGCGGGGTTCTCCAGCAGCATCGGCGACAGATTGGCCAGGTCATGGCTGCACGTACCCTCGCGCAGCATCACGTACATGCCACGAGACAGTTTATCGAGCGCCTCCTCGGGAATCGTCGACTCGTGATCGGCGATAATGCCCGCCGCGGCATAGGCATTAAGGTCCTTGCCGGCAACGAGCGGTGCATGGCCGTCGACCTGCTTGGACGGCGTCTGGTTGGCAGCATCGATGCGAGCACAGGTCTCGGGGTCGGCCATAAAGACACCCGGCAGGTTCATCATCTCGCCCAGGCCAAAAACATCGCCCGGATGCTCGGCAAAAAACGCCTGCATGTCAGCGGCGGTAATCACAGCGCCCGCTTGCTCATCGGGTAGCGCGGGCACGCACGAGGGCATCATGTACTTGATGGAAATGGGCGCGCGGCGACCGTCCTCGATCATAAAGTGCAGGCCGTCCAGGCCCGCCACGTTGGCGATCTCGTGGCTGTCGGCAATGGCAGTGGTGGTACCGCGCGTCGCCGCCATGCGCGCATACTCGGCGGGGCGGATGTTCGAAGACTCGATATGCAGATGCCCGTCAATAAAACCAGGAGCGAGATAGCGACCCTGGCAGTCGATGACCTCAGTTGCCTCGTAGGTGTCAGCGGCATCGTCGCGACCATCGTAGAGCACGCCGACGATCAGACCGTCCTTGACGGCAACGCTACCGGGCGCCACGCGCTGACCGTACACGTCGACAATCTGCGCATTGGCAAACAGCGTGTCGACGGGCACGCGCCCCTCGGCAGCATCGATCACAGACCTCATGACCTCAACGGACATACATACTCCTTTAACCGTAGAAAAAAGCTGCGGAGCGGACAGACCTTCACCGCAGCAAGCCAATAGCCATTGTATGCCAAAAAGAAAGTCCCGCTAACACCCCTTCCGCTTAACGGCACCGCCAAATGATCCCTCCGTCCCCAAGGGATCGTCGCAACCAAAAAGGCCGCAGTCGGGATTCCCGGCTGCGGCCTTATTGCACTTGTGAGGTCAACTCGCTCGTTAGACCAACTTAAAGCCCTTGCGCTTGCCCACGGAGAGGGTGTCGCCCAGTTTGAGGGCGCTCGGATCGATGTTGTAGCTCTTGGGAGCCACAGCCTTGCCGTTGATCTTGACGCCGCCGCCGTCGATGTCGCGGCGGGCCTGACCGGCGCTGGCCGAAAGGCCCAGGTCCTTGAGCAGGCCAGCGAGGTAAATCTGGCCCTCGTCGTTGACGGTCAGCTCAACGTGCTTCTCGGGGAAGTCGGCAAGCTGGCCCTCCTTGAACACACGGTCGAACTCGGCCTGGGCCTCGTCGCCGGCGCCGGCGCCGTGGTAGGTGTCGCACAGGTCGCGGCCTAGAGCGCGCTTGAGCTCGTAGGGGTCGGCGGAACCGTCGGCCAGGGCGGCATCGATCTTGTCGACCTCGGCCGGGGCGAGCGAGCTGGCCAGACGATAGTACTTGCCGATCATCTCGTCGGGGATGGACATGGTCTTGCCGAACATATCCTTGGGAGCGTCGGTCAGGCCGATGTAGTTGCCATAGGACTTGGACATCTTGCGCACGCCGTCGGTGCCCTCGAGCAGCGGCATGGTAAGCGCGATCTGCGGCTCCATGCCCATCTTCTCCATGAGCTCGCGGCCGGCGAGCAGGTTGAAGAGCTGGTCGGTGCCGCCCATCTCGACGTCGGCCTTGATCTGCACGGAGTCGAAGGCCTGCATCACGGGGTACAGAAACTCGTGCAGGGCAATCGGCGTCTGGGACTGGTAGCGCTTGGTAAAGTCGTCGCGCTCAAGGATGCGGGCGACGGTGAACTTGGAGCACACCTGCAGCAGGCCGGCCAGGTCCATCGAAAGGATCCAGTCGCCGTTGTGCACGATGGTGGTCTTCTCGGGGTCCAGGATCTTCATGGCCTGGCTCACGTAGGTCTCGGCGTTGGCCTCGATCTGCTCCTGCGAAAGCTGCGGGCGGGTGGAGTTCTTGCCCGAGGGGTCGCCGATCAGCGCAGTGCCGTTGCCGATGATAAGGGTGACGTTGTGGCCCAGGTCCTGGAACTGACGCATCTTGCGCAGGGGCACGGCATGGCCCAGGTGCAGGTCGGGGCTGGTGGGATCGACGCCGAGCTTGATGTTGAGGGGCTCGCCCTTCTCAAGCTTCTTGCGAAGGTCGGCCTCGGGGACGATCTGCGCTGCACCCGAGGTGATGATACGCATTTGCTCGTCAACAGACAGCATTGGGTATCCTCCTTTTGCTATAGCACCCTCACCGGATACGGCGGTGCTGGAAGTTCATAAACTCTCTTATGATAACCAAAACGGCGCGGCCGAACACCTACGACAGGAAAATCCTCGTCCTGCCGCACGCGTCGATAACGACCGGCAAACGCGTGCCGTCACGTTCGACCAAAAAGCGCGCCCGCTGACGGCGCGAGCAGTCACGGCAACGGATCTGCCCCGTTGCATCCGTGGCGCAGGCGCCCTCGGCAGTCAGCAAGCAGTGCTCGCACGCCATGAGCTCGGAACGGTCGGCATCGACAGGCCCCAAGACACCGGGACAAGCGGCAAGCTCGGCAACACGCTCCGCATCATTGCCGAGCAACTCGGCCGACAAGTACACCCGCCCCGCCCCGAGTCCGCGCAGCCAGGTAAGCGTGACCCGATTCGCGCAGAACACCGGCGCCGCCACGTCAAACGTCATGCCCAGCTCGCGAGCGATCACCACCTGTCCCAGGTTGCGGCAGACGACGCGCCCGGCACGCTGCATAAGTGAGCGGGTCCGATCAACGTCACCCGTGCGGCACACCTCGTCCAGCACCACAACGGCGTCGGATAAATCGCGTTCTCCGCGCGGATCGGCATCCATCAGCTGCCAAGCAAAAACCATGTGAGCGGGAACCGCGCGCTCCGCCAACTCCGTCGACGCACCGCCATCCACCGCAACGTCCTCAAAGGGCAGCACCTCAACGGCGCGCGCAACGGGTGCAATCGCATCCGCCTCGGCCCGCATGCGCTCCAACACCGCCGCTGTCTGATCCAACACGCCGGCGCTGCGAATCAGGTATACCTCGCAGCCCGCGTCCACCTTACGCTTGCAATGCACGACGACGCGCTTCCCCGCTGCGGCATCCACCGGGCAGGGCACCTGCGGCCAGCGCTTGGGCACATCGGGGCGCGCGTCGACGCCCGGATAGAACCGAATCTCGAGCGTGTCACCCGCCGCCACGGCGGCATCGAGCTCAACGGTCACCTCTTCGTGGCCCACAGCGACCAAGCGCCCCACGCGCACGCCCTGGTTAATTGCACGCTCAAAGCTCATCAGCTCGGCACCCGAACGCCCTCGCAGGTACGCATCGGTAAACCCACGGTTAAACGACCTTCCCAGCTCGCGCTCAAGCTCTTCCACGGCACCGGGGTCCCACGCGCCGTCGCGCAGCATATCGAGCGCCCGGCGCCAAACCCGCACCACGTTGAATACGTAATCGGGGTTCTTCATGCGCCCCTCGATCTTGAGCGACGCCACGCCGGCATCTACAAGCTCGGGCAGATGCGCAATACCCAGATAGTCATGCGGACACAGCAGACGATCCCCCTCGACGGCGACAACGCTCTGTCCCGCCTCGTCCACTAGGTCGTACGCCAGACGGCACGGCTGTGTGCAGTCGCCGCGCATCGCCGATCGTCCACGCCGCAGGGCCGAGAACTCGCACGCCCCCGAATAGCCGATGCAAATCGCACCGTGGCAGAATACCTCGATGGGCACGCCCGTGGCACAGAGCGCCGCAATCTCGTCGACCGTCAGCTCGCGCGCCGTCGTCACGCGCTCGACCCCCAACTCATCGGCGGCAAGCCGCACGGCGCCTTCGCTATGAACGCCCGCCTGCGTAGACAGGTGAATCTCGACCCCGGGAATCGCCGCGCTCAGCGCGCAGGCCAACCCGGCATCGGCCACAATCAGAGCATCGGCGCCCAGCTCCAGTGCATGAGCTCCCAACGCCACCGCGTCGGACAACTCATCGTCAAACACGAACACGTTGAGCGTCACGTACACACGCACGCCATGGGCATGCGCCACGGCGCAGCCGCGCGCAAACTCGTCATCCGTAAAGCCGTGGGCGCTCACACGGGCGTTAAAGCCGCCCAACCCCGCATAGATGGCATCGGTACCCGCGGCGATAGCCGCAAGCATCTGGTCGAGTCCGCCCGCCGGCGCCAGCAGCTCGGGCAGCGCCGCACTGACGACATCCAATCCAGTCTCGCATTGTCCGCTCGGCCCCATCGCCCGAATCGCCATCGACAAACTCCTTACCAAGGTATGCATTCACTCTGAAAAATGCCGTCTTCCAGCATACACGAGGCCTCGCGCGCCCCGTTTGGTTTATCGTGTAATAACTTATGTCCATCCTGCCCCGACGGCACATCCACCGTCCGGCACGACATACCTGGAGGTCAATATATGGGTCCTCGCCAACGACAGGGACACAGCCGTTCAAAGACGCACGCCCTGCCCATAATCCTGCTCTCGTTTTTGGGCTTTCTGCTGATTGCGGGCGTGGCGTTTGGCATCGGCATGGTCGGCAACGTCAACCGCTGGCTGTCCGATCTGCCCGACTACACCGACGCCAACGCGTATCTGGTGAGCGAGCCCACCGAGATCGTCGACTGCAACGGCAACAAGATCGCGAGCTTCTACACGCAAAACCGCAAGTCTATCACCAAGGACGAGGTCTCCCCCTACGTGCTGCAAGGCACCGTTGACGTCGAGGACGAGCGCTTCTACGAGCACGGCGGTATCGACCTGTGGGGTATCGCGCGTGCTGCGGTGGCAACCCTCGGCGGCGGACACGAAGGCGCCTCGACGATCACCCAGCAGCTTGTGCGCAACACCATCCTGCAGGAGGAGCAGTTCGACTCGACCATCGAGCGTAAGGTGCGCGAGGCCTACATCGCCATCAAGATGGAGGACATGTACTCCAAAGACGAGATCCTCATGATGTACCTCAACACCATCTATTACGGCCACGGCGCCTACGGTATCGAGGCCGCCGCCGAGACCTATCTGTCCAAGAGCGCCGCCGACCTCACCCTGAGCGAGGCCGCGCTGTTGATCGGCCTTCCCAACTCGCCCTCGCAGTACGACCCCACGGTCAACCCCGACCTGGCGCTGTCCCGTCGCAACAAGGTCCTCGACAACATGTTGCGCCTGGGCCACATCACCCAGGAGGAGCACGATGCCGCACAGGCCGAACCCATCACCCTCAATGTGACCGAAATCTCGGGCAGCGGCGTCGACGTATACTCGCAGCCCTACTTTGTCTCCTACGTCAAGCAGCTGCTGGAGCAGGAGTTCTCGACCGACGTGCTCTTTAAGGGCGGCCTGACCGTCAAGACCACCATCGACCCCACGATGCAGCAGGTGGCAGAGAATGCCGTCCGCGAGCAGCTCGACACGCTCTCGCTTGACGGCCTGGACATGGGCATGGTCGTCGTCGACCCCAAGACCGGCTACATCAAGTGCATGGTGGGCGGCTACGACTACAACGCCGACGAGAACCACGTAAACCATGCCACGGCCAAGCGTCCCGTCGGCTCCACCTTTAAGGCCTTTACGCTGGCAACTGCCATCCAAAACGGCATGAACCCCAACGTCACCCTCAACTGCAACTCGCCGCTCAAGGCCAAGGGCACCACGACCGAGGTCCAAAACTACGCCAACCATAGCTATGGCAACATCACGCTTAAGCAGGCGACGGCATACTCCTCCAACACCGGCTACATCCAGGTGGCGGAAGCCGTCGGCAACAGCAAGATCATCTCGCTCGTCAAAAAGCTCGGCATCGATCCCGCCAAGGACAACATCGAGGACGTTCCCGTCATGACGCTCGGCACCGGCTCGATCTCGCCGCTCGAGATGGCCGCCGCCTACGCGACGTTTGCCAACGGCGGCTACTATCGCCAGCCGATCGCCATCACCGAGATTGACTCTCGTACCGGCTCGGTGCTGTACCAGCACACTGACAATCCCTCACAGGTGCTTACCGAGGGCGAGGCCGCCGCGGTCACCGATGTTCTGTCCGGCGTCATGCAGGGCGGCGGTACGGGCGCTGCCGGTGCCCTAAGCGTCAACCAGCCCTATGCCGGCAAGACGGGCACCACCGACAACACCACCAACCTGTGGTTCTGCGGCTATACCCCGCAGCTGGCGTGCGCCCTGTGGACCGGCTATTCCGCGGGCGAGATCCCCATCCAAAAATACGGCACGGACCTGCTGGGCGACAGCACCAACCTGCCTGTCTTTAAGCGGTTTATGAACACCGTTCTGACCGGTACCGAGCGCGAGGAGTTTGTGACCGGAACGGCTCCCACCTATAAGAACAACAGCGTCTGGAAGTTCTACGGCACCAACAACACCAAGAAGTCGGAGAACGACGACAAGGACAAGGACGAGAACGAGGACGAGGACGAAGAGGAAACCACCACAACGACTACCACGACGACCACGACCACCGAGACCACGGGCGGCGACACCACCGGCGGCACCGGTACGACCGGTGGCTCGACGGGCGGCTCCACTGGTGGTTCGACCGGCGGCGATGGCGGCACGCCTACGCCTACGCCCACTCCCACTCCCGACCCCTCGCCCACGCCTGACGATACGGTCGGCTAAGAAGTACGCGACTAAAGCCAACAAGGCCCTGAGCAGCTTATTGAACTGCTCGGGGCCTTTTAGTTTGAAGCGACCTGGTGGGCGGTCTTTATACCGGCAAACAAAAAGGGGTACCGACCAACGTCGATGCCCCTTACAAGCCACTATGTCAGCGCACACAATGCCGAGCGCACGACCCGCACACCTACTTGCGAGAATTGCTCAACTTATTGATCAGCGCCTCGAGACGCTCGCCGTCCTCGGCCGTCTGGGCAATAACCAAAATCGTATCGTTGCCGGCAAGCGAGCCAAGCACATCGGGTAACTCTGCCGCATCAACGGCGGCGGCGATGCCGGAAGCCGTGCCAGGCTGAGCCTTGATCATAACCAGATTATCAGTACGCAGAACGCCCGTTACGAGCTCGGAAACCATACGCTGCAGGTGCAGGTCCTCTGCCAGAACATAGATGCCCTCAGGGAGCTTACGCAGCCCCATATCGGCAATATCGCGAGAGACAGTCGCCTGCGTGCAATCAAAGCCCATAGCACGGAGCTCATCGACCAGCACGCGCTGCGTGCGGACATCCTTATTGCGCACAATATCTCTAATGGCATCCTGGCGCCCATTGCGTTTTTTAGCCATACAAACCCTCTCTCCAAAAGATGGCGGAGACAATCAATCAGTGATTGAATAGTTTAACGCTATTTGAAGGCTTTTGTGTATAAGAACGCATTTCGAAACAATTCTATGCAAGTTTGTTTCGTAATGAGCCGTTTAGGCGGTTTTTGCGCCCGTCCGGTTAAGAAAAGCTGCCAGATGCGTACACATCACGCAGCGCGCGGGCTTGGCGCTGGCGATCGGCCCAAACAACAGACCGAGTCCCCGATGGTTATCCTTGAGCGCGGCGACCATCTGACGGGTTCGAGGCGCCTCGAGCATATCACGCATGCGGGCGGAACGCTCGATTGACGACACCCCATGCGGGCTCAGACACAAATTCTCGATGCAGGCGACCAGTCCGGCAAAGTAGAACTTTTGGCTTGCCAGCTTGAGCCGACCACCGCTATCTGCTTCCGAGAGTGAGTCCGCAAGCTCGTCGAGCGCTCGAGTGTCATCGGATATCCTGGCATACATGGTGGGATCAAAGGCATCTGTAAGCTTAGGTGCCGCCGCGTGGAAACAAGCGTCGCCGCAGCCGGACACGAATCGTGCCTGCGAGAGCGCATAAGCCATAAACTCAACCGTACGGTACGCCTTGCCGCGCGACAGGCATGCCTCAAACAGCGGACGGCTATACATCACGCCAGAGGTCTGAGCGACTAGGCCGCCCAAAATCAACTGGGGCAGCCCAGTCACCATAGAAGACTCGTCTTCTATGGCAATAGAGGCAGCATCCAAGACACGCGAATGGCGCTCTCGATGTGCATCATAGCGGTCGAGCGACACCGTGGGGAACACTATGTCTGCCGCAGTATCGCACGCGATATCGACCATCTTGGAAAGGGACTGCGGAGCAAACCACTCATCGGCGTTCATAGCGATGATTTGAGAGCCGCGCGAGGCAGCAAAACCGGCACGAAGACAAGCGCTGTGCTTCGCGTCCTCGACGTCAATCAAATCAATATGGATGTCCCTGTCGGCAGCAACTTGAAGCGAATGGCGCACACCGGGCGCAGTATCGCGACAGACAACGACAATCTGCAAATCGTAGAGGTCTTGGTTCTGGATACTCTCGAGCGCACGCATCGCATAGCTGGGCGAACCTTCTACCACAAGGATCACCGAAAGTCGCGGATGCGAGCCACGTCGAACCAAATTATCCGTCCTCTCGACAGCAATGAATCAAACCGTGGTTCATGGTACACCCCGGCAATAAAAGCAATGAGACACCGGTTGCATTGCACGCCAAGAACAGATGTTGCACACGCGCAGCCCACAGATGACAGGTGTCGACGCACGACACGTCGAGCCCTCCCCTAGTCGAGCACGACAAGCTCGGCGGGATCGTAATCCACGCCCATAAACGTAAGGCCGCAGGCAGGAGCCGTGGGGCCCGCAGCGGTACGGTCGCAAGCATCGATAACCTCGCGCATCCACTCGGGTTCACGGCGATGCATGCCAATCTCGACAAGCGTGCCCACGATCGTACGGACCATCGAATGCAGAAACGCATTGCCCTCGATGGTGAACGTCAGGATGTCCTCGCCAAACGCAACCTCATGGCCAAATTCGGCACGCATCACGCAGCGATGCGTGGGCTTGCCAACGGCCGAAGCAACCTTGCAAAAGCTTTTAAAGTCCTGCTCGCCCAGTAGAGCGGGGCAGGCAGCAGACATGGCCTCAACATCCAAGGGATAGCGATGCCACCACACGGCACCGCGGGACAGCACGGGGCGCGCATCTCGATCGGCAATACGGTACGTATACGTACGGGAACGCGCGTCAAAGCGTGCAGAAAAGCCTTTACGGGCCCTGTAGACCTCGTTTATGGCGATATCTTTGGGCAGCAGGGCATCCATGGCCCGCAGCCACCTACGGCGCGTACAAGCGAGCTCAGCGTCCGTAACGGGCACGCTGATGTACTGAGCCACGGCATGCACGCCTGCATCGGTACGCCCCGCGCACGTCAGATCGATCGGGCGGCGAAGCAGCGTCTCGATGGCTCGACGTAGCTCACCAGCAACCGTCGTCTGTCCCGGCTGCTCGGCAAATCCGCTATACGACGAGCCATCATAGGCCACACGAAATACGAGTGTGGCGTCAAGCTCGGAAATCGAATTGAAATCAGACGGCGCAGTCATGGGCGCTCCCAACAAACAAGCAACGGTATCGCGACAAAAAAAGAGGGGTACGCGAACGTACCCCTCGAATATAGCCTATGCAGACGGAATGTCTACTCAGCGGTCTCCTCAGCAGGAGCCTCCTCGGCAGCGGTCTCCTCGACAGCCTCGACCTTCTTGGGAGCAGCGGCCTTCTTGGGGGCCGGAGCAGCCTTCTTGGCCTTAGGCGTGCAAGGCTCGGTGACGAGCTCCATGATAACGATGGGAGCGTTGTCGCCCTTACGGTTACCGAGCTTCATGATGCGGGTGTAACCGCCGTTGCGGTCCTGCCACATGCCCTGGGCAGCCTTGTCGAAGATCTCGGCAACGAGCTGCTTATCGCCGAGCTTGGCGATGGCCAGACGACGAGAGTGCAGGTCGCCCTTCTTGGCCCAGGTGATGATCGGATCGACGACCGAACGCAGCGCCTTAGCGCGGGTCTCGGTGGTCTTGATGCGGTCGTTCTCGAAGAGGGCCTTGGCCAGGCTCTTCTTCATGGCCTTGGTGTGGCTCGCATCGGTGCCGAGCTTCAGGCCCTTCTTAACGTTGTGACGCATGGTCTAGTTTCTCCTCAAATATGCGAAGCATTAAGCCTTCAGGCTCAGGCCCATGGACTCAAGCTTGTCCTTCACTTCCTCGATCGACTTAACACCGAAGTTACGGATGTTAAGCAGATCGTTCTCCGAGAACTCAACGAGCTGACGGACCGAGTGAATGCTGGCGCGCTTAAGGCAGTTGTAGGAACGGACGGAAAGGTCCAGATCCTCGATCTGCTTGTCCAGCTCGGCGTTGTCGTTGGTGACCTCGGGAGCGAAGATCGAAGCCTCCTCCTCGACCTCGGGGGTCTCGGCAAGGTTCATAAAGGCAGCCATATGCTGGTTGATGATATTGGCAGCCTGGACCACGGCGTCGCGCGGAGCGATGGAGCCGTTGGTCTCGATCTCGAGGACAAGGCGGTCGTAGTCGGTGTGCTGACCGACACGGCAAGCCTCAACGAGCTTGGCGCAACGGGAAACCGGCGAGTACAGCGAGTCGACGTGGATCACACCGATGGGATCGTTGTCGCGCTTGTTAGCCTCGCCAGAGACATAGCCGCGGCCATAGCCGATGCGCATGCTCATGGTGAGATGGCCACCCTCGGTGAGCGTAGCGATGTGCTGCTCGGGGTTGACCAGCTCAAACTCGGACGGAATAAAGAAGTCCGCACCGGTGACCTCGCAGGGGCCGTCAACCGAGATGGTGGCGGTCGCCTCGTCGGTCGTGCCGAGAGCCCTGAAGACAAGACCCTTGACATTCAGGACGATGTCGGTGACATCCTCGACCATGTTAGGGATGGTCATGAACTCGTGCTGCGCACCATCGATCTGAATAGCCTCGACGGCGGCACCCTCGAGCGAGGACAGAAGAACGCGACGAAGGGAGTTACCCAGCGTATCGCCGTAACCACGCTCGAGCGGCTCGACGGAGACACGAGCAGACGTCTCGTTGATCTCTTCGACCTGAACCTGAGGCCTAATGAATTCTGACATGTATTACCTCCAGCCTCAGCAGCCCGGATGGACTACTTAGAGTAGAGCTCGACGATGAGCTGCTCGTTGATATCACCGCTGATCTGCTCACGCGTCGGCAGAGCGAGCACGTTACCAGACAGCTTCTCGATATCGACCTCGAGCCAGCCAGGGACCTCAAAGCGCTCGGAGGAAATCAGAGCCTCCTTGATGGGGAGGAGGTCACGGAACTTCTCGCCGACAGCGACGACGTCGCCGGCCTTGACGCGGTAGGACGGGATGTCCACGCGCTTGCCGTTCACGGTGAAGTGACCGTGACGGACGGACTGACGAGCCTCTTTGCGGGTGCGGGCGAAGCCAAGACGGAAGACGACGTTGTCGAGGCGAGACTCAAGGATGATCATGAGGTTCTCACCGGTGACGCCGTTCATCTTGCGGGCCTTGTTGAAGTAGCCGTGGAACTGCTTCTCCAGAACGCCATAGATGAACTTGACCTTCTGCTTCTCGCGCAGCTGCATGCCGTACTCAGATTCCTTGCGACGGCGCTTGGGCTGACGGATAGATTCCTTCTTGCTGCTGTAACCGAGCTCAGCGGGATCGATCCCGAGCTGACGGCAGCGCTTAAGAACAGGAGTCCTGTCGATTGCCATATTGATACGATCCTTTCAGTTACACGCGGCGACGCTTCTTGGGGCGGCAGCCGTTGTGCGGGATGGGGGTCTTGTCCTGGATGCTCGAGACCTCGAGGCCAGCAGCCTGGAGGGAGCGGATGGCGGTCTCACGACCGGAGCCGGGGCCCTTGACGAAGACGGAAACCTTCTTCATACCGTGCTCCATGGCCTGCTTGGCAGCAGCCTCGGCAGCCATCTGGGCAGCGAACGGCGTGGACTTACGGGAGCCCTTGAAGCCCACCTGGCCAGCCGACTTCCAGGAAATGACGTTGCCCTGGGGATCGGTGATCGAAACGATCGTGTTGTTGAACGTAGAACGAATGTGAGCCTGGCCCACGGAAATGTTCTTACGGTCCGCGCGCTTCAGACGGGCAGCGCGAACGTTCTTCTTAGCAGTAGCCATCTATCTAGCGCTCCTTATTTCTTCTTCTTAGCACCGATCTGACGCTTCGGGCCCTTGCGGGTACGAGCGTTAGTGTGGGTGCGCTGGCCGCGGACCGGGAGGCCCTTGCGGTGACGAAGGCCGCGGTTGCAGCCGATGTCCATAAGGCGCTTGACGTTCTGATTGCGCTCACGGCGGAGGTCACCCTCAACCATGATCTGGTTCTTATCGATATAATCGCGGATGGCGTTAACCTCATCCTCGGTGAGGTCCTTAACGCGCGTATCCACGTTAACGTTGCACTCGACGCAGATCTTCGTCGCAGTGGTGCGGCCGATGCCGTAAATGTAGGTCAGACCGATCTCAACGCGCTTCTCACGCGGGAGGTCGACACCATTAATACGGGCCAACGTAGTCTCCTCTCTTAACCCTGACGCTGCTTATGACGGGGGTTCTCGCAAATGACGAGGACCTTGCCATGGCGCCTAATGATTTTGCACTTATCGCACATCTTCTTGACCGAAGGACGTACCTTCATCGTTCTTCCTTTCGGTAGCGCTCAAACTACTTCCCTACTATCTACTCGCCCAGCCGCAGGCGTTTAAAACTATGGCTGGTCTTCACACACAATCCGACCGTAGGTTGAGCTAAGCCTGCAGCCGGAAATGGAGTGCGTGTATGCGTGCCGCTATTTGTAGCGATAGGTGATGCGGCCGCGGGTCAGGTCGTACGGGGAAAGCTCCACGACAACCCTGTCACCGGGGAGAATACGGATGTAATTCATTCGGATCTTGCCAGAAATGTTGCACAGAACCGAATGACCGTTCTCGAGCTCGACCTTAAACATGGCATTGGGCAACGGTTCCTTTACCGTACCCTCGAGCTCAATTGCGTCTTCCTTCTTCACAAGCAATCATCTTTCTCTAGAAAACGACAGCGATTGAGTATTCTACAATACGCATGCACGTATCGTAGTATCTTCGTAATGGCTCCACAACTAAGCGGAACTTGTTACATTTGAAATGTTAAGGCGTGCATTTGACGCAAGCCCTACATTTCACCGCCCTGCAAGGAACACCAAGCACCTTGGGCATCCGTGGTGAGAATCACCGGACCGTCATTGGTAATGGCGACGGTGTTCTCGTAGTGCGCGGCGGGCAGATGGTCGTTGGTCGTAACAATCCAACCGTCGGAGCCCGTGCTCACATGGTTGGAACCCATCGTAACCATCGGCTCGATGGCAATGACCATGCCGGCCTGGAGGCGAACGCCTCTCCCCTTCTTTCCATAGTTAGGAACGTTGGGGTCCTCGTGCATCACACGGCCAATGCCATGGCCCACATAGTCGCGAAGCACGCCGTAACCGTGAGACTCGGCGAGAGACTGAACGGCATAACCGACGTCCCCGATATGGTTACCGGGAATAGCCTGCTCGATGGCAGCCTTAAGGCAATCGCGCGTGACCTCGCACAGGGCCTTGGCCTCGGGCGTAGGGGTGCCGACGAAAAACGTCCAAGCGTTATCGCCAACCCAACCGTCGACAACGGCTCCCGTATCGATGGAGATGATATCGCCATCGCGCAGGATCATGTCGGGGTTGGGAATACCGTGGACCACGGCATCGTTAATCGATGCGCAAATGGTACCGGGGAACCCGCCGTGACCCTTAAAGGCCGGGGTGCCGCCATGCATACGGATAATCTGCTCCGCGAGCTGATCGAGCTCAAAGGTCGAAACACCAGGGCGCACCATGGCTCCAACGTGGCGGAGCGCCATCTTAGATAGCGCTCCTGCCTTCTTCATCTGCTCGATTTGCGTTGCAGACTTAATCTTGATCATAGACCAAGAGCCTCTTTGACATCCCCGTACACGGTCTCGCGAGCCTGGTCACCGTTGACCGACTTGAGCAGACCCTGGCCACGATAGTAGTCGACGAGCGGGCTCGTGGACTTCTCGTAGACGTCGAGACGGTTCTTGATGGTCTCGGGCTTGTCGTCGTCGCGCTGATACATCTCGCCGGCGCACTTGGGGCAGGTAGCATCGGCAGCGGTGCCGGTGTAACCGCAGGCGCGGCAGGTGCGACGCGAAGACAGACGATCGATGATGACCTCGGGGGCCACGTCGACCAGAAGGGAGCAGTCGATCTCGCGACCCATGGCGGAGAGCTCGGAATCGAGCGTCACAGCCTGGGCGGTGTTGCGCGGGAAGCCGTCGAGGATGAAGCCCTGCTGGGCGTCATCGGCAGCAAGGCGCTCCTTGACAAGGTCGATCACGAGCTGGTCGGGAACAAGCTCGCCAGCGTCCATGTACTTCTTAGCCTGAATACCAAGCTCGGTGCCACCCTTGACGGCAGCACGCAGCAGGTCGCCCGTGGAAATGTGAGCGACGCCAAACTCGGCGACGAGCTCCTGTGCGACGGTGCCCTTACCGGCACCCGGAGCTCCGAGCAATACGAGGTTCATGAGCAATCCTCCTCTAGCCTATTTAAAGAATCCATCGTAATCATACATCTTGATCTGGCCTTCGAGCTTATCGACCGTGTCGAGCACGACGCCGACCATGATGAGGATGGACGTGCCGCCAAATGCCTGGATCAGATGGTTACCCGTGAAGGAGAAGATGATCGAAGGCACGATGGCGATGAGCGCCAAAAAGACAGCGCTGGGAAGCGTGATCTTGTTGAGCGCGTTCTTGATGTAGGCCGCGGTAGCCCTACCCGGACGGACGCCCGGAATAAAGCCGCCCTGCTTCTTAAGGTTGTCGGCCGTGTCATCGGGGTTGAACACCATGGAGGTGTAGAAGTACGCGAAGAACACGATGAGGACAACATTAAGCACCCAGTTGAGCCAACCGGTCGAAAGCGCAGAGGCAACTGCCTGAATCCAGCCGATGCCGGGGAAGAACACGGCAATCTGAGCCGGGAAGTACAGCAGCGCCGAAGCGAAGATGATCGGCACGACACCCGCGGTATTGACCTTGATGGGCAGGTAGGTGGTCTGGCCACCCATCATGCGACGGCCCACGACGCGCTTAGCGTAGGAGACCGGGATGCGGCGCTGGCCGCGCTCAAGAAAAACAATCAGCGGGATAACCAGCAGGATGATGGCGCAGATGATCACCATGGTGATGATGCCACCGGCATTACCCTCGGTGCTGGAGAAGATCGCCTGCGGCAGGCCGGCCATGATGTTCGCAAAGATGATCAGGGACATGCCATTGCCGATACCGCGCTGGGTGATGAGCTCACCAATCCACATGATCAGCATGGCGCCCGCAGTGAGCGTGCCGACGATCATGAGGTCGAAGATGATCTCGGGAGCGCCAGCGCCATTAAAGCTGATGCCGAAGCTCTTAAAGAGGAAGAGGTAACCCACGGAGTTGAGGATTGCCAGAGCCAAGGTGAGGTAACGCGAATACTGCGTAATCTTGGTCTGACCGACCTCGCCCTCGCGGGCAAGCTCATGCAGGGAAGGCACAACGGCCTGGAGCATCTGGAGGATGATCGAGCTGGTGATGTAAGGCATGATGCCCAGCGAAAACACCGACACATAGCTCAATGCGCCGCCAGAGAAAAGATTCAGGAGGGCCATAGCACCTGCGGCGACCGAATTGTTATCGGTCGAGAAAAGGCCCAGCATCCCCTGGAAGGGAATGCCGGGCACAGGAACGTGCGCACCAATGCGGTACACGACGAGCATAGCTATGGTAAAAAGAATCTTTTCGCGCAATTCTTTGATGCGGAAAGCATTCTTAAGACCATTTAGCACGGCAGCTCGACCTTTCCGCCGGCGGCCTCGATCTTGGCCTGCGCAGAAGCGCTGACCTTGTCGACCTTGACCGTGAACTTCTTGGTGAGCTCACCATTGCCGAGCACCTTGACGGGCTCGAACTCGCTCTTGGTGATGCGAGCGGCCTTAAGAGCGGCACCGTCGATTACAGCGCCGTCCTCGAACTTACGCTCGAGACGCTCAACGTTAACAGCGGTGTACTCGATACGACGGGGGTTGCGGAAGCCCGGAAGCTTGGGCAGGCGCATAGCCAGCGGAGTCTGGCCACCCTCGAAGCCGGCACCCTTGGTGCCACCAGAGCGGGAACCCTGGCCCTTCTGGCCGCGGCCAGAAGTGGTGCCGTGACCCGAAGAATTGCCACGGCCGACGCGCTTACGGTTCTTGGTGGAACCGGGCGCGGGAGTAAGATCGTGAAGCTGCATTTGCTACTCCTCTACAATCTCGACAAGGTGCTTGACCTTGAAGATCATGCCGCGGACGGACTCGTTGTCAGCAATCTCGCGAACCTCGCGGATCCTGTGGAGACCGAGGGCACGGACAGTACGGACCTGGTCCTGCTTGCAACCGTTGGTGCTGCGGACCTGCTTGATCTTGATGGTGTCAGCCATGCTTAGTTCTCCTTACCGACGAACATCTCGGAGACCGTCAGGCCACGGCGAGCCGCGACGTCCTCAGGGCTGGAGAGCTCCTTGAGGCCCTCGACGGCAGCCTTGATGATGTTGAGGCCGTTGTCGGTACCGAGGGACTTGGACAGGACGTTCTTGATGCCAGCAAGCTCGAAGAGGGGACGCACAGCGCCGCCGGCGATAACGCCGGTACCCTCGACAGCGGGCTTGATGATGATGCGGCCGGCACCAAAGTGGCCGAGAACCTCGTGCGGGATGGTGCCCTGCTCGGTCACCGGCACGTGGAACATGTTCTTCTTGGCATCGAGAGACGCCTTGGAGATGGCCAGGGGCACCTCAGCGGACTTGCCCATGCCAACGCCGACGTTGCCCTTGCCGTCGCCAACGACGACGAGAGCGACGAGGCTCATGCGACGACCACCCTTGACGGTCTTCGACACGCGGTTGATGTAAACGACGCGCTCCTCGAACTCGGAGGCCTCGCGCTGCTGCTTCTGATTACGAGCCATGTGCTACATACCTCCTAGAACTCGAGACCGGCGGCACGAGCACCGTCGGCGAGGGCCTTGACGCGGCCATGGTAGATACGGCCACCGCGATCGAAGGCGACCTTGGTGATGCCGGCCTCGATGGCACGCTTGCCAACGAGCTGACCGACCTTCTCCGCAGCCTCCTTGTTCGAGGTGTGGGTGCCCTTGAACTCGGCCTCGAGGGTCGAGGCAGAGACGAGCGTCAGGCTAGAGCCCTTGCTGTCGTCGATGATCTGGGCATAGATGTTGGCGTTAGTACGGGTCACGCGAAGACGCGGACGCTCGGAGGTACCCGAGACCTTGCCGCGAACACGACGCTGACGACGCTTGAGGCCTTCCAGCTTCGCCTTATGCTTGTTCATACGTAAACTCCTAAAAAGGTTGATCTTGCCAGCACCTGACGGGGTGCTGGTCTTATGCGAGTGAGTCGGTTACGACTACTTGGCGGCCTTACCCAGCTTGCGGCGGATGTGCTCGCCAACGTAGTGGATACCCTTGCCCTTGTAAGGCTCGGGAGGACGATGGCCGCGGATCTCAGCGGCGATCTGACCGACCTGCTGCTTGTTGATACCCTTGACGTTCACGTGGGTGTTGTCGGGAACCTCGAAGGTGATGCCCTCGGGAGCCTCGACGATCACGGGGTGCGAAAAGCCCAGGGAGAACTCGAGGTTCTTGCCCTTCTGCTGCACGCGGTAACCGACGCCGGCGAGCTCGAGCTTCTTCTCGAAGCCCTCGGAAACGCCAACAACCATGTTGTGGATGAGGGCACGGGTGAGGCCGTGGCGGGCACGGGTCTCACGCTCGTCGTCGGGACGGGAAACGGTGAGGACGTTGTCCTCGATGTTGATAGCGAGCTTCTCAAAGACATCGAGCTCGAGCTGGCCCTTGGGGCCCTTGACGACAACGTTGTTGCCGTTGACTGCCACTTCGACTCCGGCGGGAATCTGGACAGGCTTATTACCGATACGAGACACGGTGATCTCCTTTCCTTCTACCTACCGAGCGAATTACCAGACGTAAGCGATGATCTCGCCGCCGACGTTGTGCTTGCGAGCATCGCGGTCGGTCATAACGCCATGGCTGGTGGAAATAATGGCGGTACCAAGGCCACCGCGGACGCGGGGCATGTCGGCAACGCCGGTGTACTTACGCAGGCCCGGCTTGGAAATGCGGCGGATGCCGTTGATGACCTTAGCCTTCTTGGGACCATACTTAAGCGTGATGTGCAGAGTCTTCTGGGGAACGGTGTCCTCGACATCGTAGCCCTCGATGTAGCCCTCCTCGTGCAGAACACGAGCGATCTCGACGAGCTTCTTGCTGCTCGGCATGGAGACCGTGGCCTTGTTCACAGAGTTAGCGTTACGGATGCGCGTAAGCATATCTGCGATCGGGTCTGTAAGGTTCATACAGATTCTCCTTCGTTCTTGATGAACACGTGCTCTTGGTTCTTCGCCGCCCTTAACGGCAAAGCCTAACTAGCGCGTTTTCCCTGTTCCAAACGGATGCTTGAAACGCTGGTAGTGACTTACCAGCTGGCCTTCTTAACGCCGGGAAGCTCGCCCTTGAGTGCAAGCTCGCGGAAGCAGACACGGCACAGGCCGAACTTGCGGTACACAGAGTGCGGACGGCCGCAGCGCTGGCAGCGCGTGTACTCACGAGTAGAGAACTTCTGCTTGCGATTGCACTTGACGATCATCGATGTCTTAGCCACTTATATCCTCCTCACATAGAGTATTGTTCGCCCCAAGCGCCGCCCCCTTCTGGGAACGGCGCTCATAGGGCAGGTGAACCTATTTCTTGAACGGGAAACCGAAGGCGTCCAGAAGGGCCTTGGCCTCCTCATCGGTATTGGCGGTGGTCACGAAAGTGATGTCCATACCACGCTGGTGATCGACGGAGTCGAAGTCGATCTCGGGGAAGATGAGCTGCTCGGTGACGCCCATGGAGAAGTTACCACGGCCGTCGAAGCTCTTGGCGGAGATGCCGCGGAAGTCGCGGATACGGGGAATCGCGACGGAGGTCAGACGATCGAAGAACTCCCACATACGGTCGCCACGCAGGGTAACCTTGCAGCCGATCGGCATACCAGCGCGCAGGCGGAAGGTAGCGATGGACTTGCGGGCACGGGTGATCATCGGCTGCTGGCCGGTGATGGCGCGCAGGTCGCGCACGGCACCGTCGATGGCCTTGGAATCGGTAGCGGCCTCGCCGACACCCATGTTCACGACGATCTTCTCAAACTTGGGGATCATCATGACGTTCTCGTACTGGAACTTGTCCTGAAGCTGCTGCTTGACCTCGTTGTTGTACTTGGTCTTCAGACGCGGCACATACTTCTCTTCTGCCATTGTTCACTCCTTCTTGGGGTTTTAAGCACGGGGCGTGGCCACGATGGGTTGTCCTCGTGCCTCCTGGCTGCATCCGCGCCGCTCATGGCATTTCGCGGTTTGGACTCGACGCAGCAGGAGCCGACAAAACAATCGGTACTATACGCGCATTGGGTGCGTATTTCCAGAAAAACCTCGTCTGCCTGCACAACTCCACAACTCCCCCGCACAAATTGATCCCTAGGGCACGGAGGAAAACAGCAGTTGCGGTGAGATAGGGACTGTTTGATGGCTTAACTGGCTTAAACAGCCCGCATTTCACCGCAACTTATTGATGGGGATGCGACTAGCGCTTGCGGGGGACGAGCTTGGTGCGGCGCAGGTGGATCATCTCGGCAGCGATGGAGATGGCGATCTCCTCGGGGTCCTCGGCCTCGATGGCGACACCAATCGGCAGGTGCAGCCCGTCGATCTGCTCCTGCGTAAAGCCCTCCTGCTCCAGGCGGGCGCGCACAAAGGCGGTCTTGCGGCGCGAGCCCAAGCAGCCCAGATAGGCGGGTTTGGCGCGCATGGCCTGAATCACCACATCGATATCGGACTTGTGACCCGCCGTGGCGACGACCACCAGGTCGCGCGGGCCGATGGGGCACAGCTCGCTCAGGTTCTTATAATCGACCAGACGACGGTCGTAGACGCCGGGCACCCATTCGGGGGTCAACGTGCCGGGGCGGTCGTCGCAAGCCACGACGGCAAAGCCCGCCGCCGTGAGCACCCGCGCCGTCGCAGCGCCCACGTGGCCGCAGCCAAAGATATAGGTCAGGCCCTCGGGGCAGAGCGTCTCGATGTGCGCCGTGGGAATCTCGGAGGCGGCGTTGGTGTAGGTGACCTTACTCCCCTCCTCCACCAGCGAAAGCCCGGGGCAGCCCGCAATGGTGCGGCGCGATTCCTCGCCATGGTACTCGGCCACATCGCCCTCGAGCACGCTCGCGATAAACGGCTCAAAGTCGATGACGAAGTCGCCGATGCGCCGATAGGCCAAGATGTCGGCAACCGACTGGAACAACGGCGCCTGCGATACATCCAGGCGCAGATAGCACAGGCAGATGGCTCCGCCGCAGATCATGCCGGTATCGGAGTTCTCGCCGCCCATGGTGTAGCGGACCAGACGCGACTGTCCCGCGCTCAGGAGCTCGCGCGCCTCATCCAGCGCAAAGAGCTCAATCTTGCCGCCGCCGATAGTGCCCGCCTGGCTGCCATCGGCAAAGACGGCCATCCAGGCGCCCACACCGCGCGGGGACGACCCCGCCGTACCGGCCACGACCACCAGCTCGCACGTCTCGCCAGCACGCAGGGCGGCAAGCGCCGCATTCACAACATCGAGCTTTTCCATTGCCGCCTTCTATCCTCTAAAGACATCGGTGAGCATAGCGAGTGCCTCGAGCACGCCGCCGCCGACCGACGTCGCTTTGTCCGAAATGTAGTTGATATAGCTGGCATCGCCGCGCGGGTCGACATCGGCGCATTTAAAGCCCTCAGTCACCTGCACGCCGTTCGCCAAAAGCCCGCGCAGACAGCCATCGATCTGCGTGCACATGGGCGTATCGCCCGCGTAGCCAATCACGTCTCCGGCGCTCACGATGTCGCCGATTGCGCGGTCGGACCGAAACACGCCGGCGGCGGGGCTGTGGATAACACGTTCCTTGCCATAGCCGGCGATAATGCCCGGCACGCCCGTGTTGGGCTGGGGCGAACCTTGGGTAATGACACGGCCGAGAAAATGCCCGCGCATGGTCTCGACCACGGCGTCGCAGTCAACCGGCGCGGTAAAGCCCGGCCCCACAGCGATGACGGCAGGCGCCATGTCGCGCGTGGTGCCCAAGTTGCGCTTAGCCAAAATCGCGTCGACCACAGCCGCGGGTTTCAGCTCGCCGAGCATCTTGGCCTGAGGGTCCACCACAACAGCGACGTCTCCAGCCTCGGTAATCTCAAGCGCCTCAGCCGGCGTCCGTGCCAAGCGAGCGCGAATGCCTTCGACCTCGACCTCGCCCAGGCGAATGGCCTCGCAAAAACAGATTGTGCGGCGGATGCACGTGGGAACCGCGATATCGGCCATAACGACCGAAACGCCGGCGCGCACCAAGCGAGCGGCGACGCCCGTGGCGATATCGCCGGCGCCGCGAACATAAACGAGCATTCCCGGGGCACCTCCCTGTGCTACGGTTTGAGCAGAGCAAAAGCGGTTCGGCCGCTACTCTGATGATTATTTATTATCACAGTATTATACGGCGGTGAACAGATGGAAACGGTTAGCGGCAATCTTGCCTCCGCGCTCAGGATCGAGTCGGGCATTACCGCGATTATCGGCAGTGGCGGCAAGTCGACGCTGCTGAAGACGCTGGGTCTCGAGCTCATGCGCGCTGGCGGCCGCGTGCTCCTCTGTACCACCACGCACATGTTTCCCGTCGCCGGCGTGCCATGGGACGGGTCGAGCCGTCGCCTGGACGCCGCGCCTTGGAAGCCGGGGACCCTACATGTTCCCGGCTGCACCTGCGAGGCATGCGCGGGACTTGTCCGCGGAAGCATCTGCCAGACGGGTGTTTTGGACCCGGAGACAGGCAAGCTCTCCGCCCCCGCTGAGCCGCTCGACCAGCTGGCGCAGCGCTTTGACTATGTGTTGGCCGAGGCAGATGGCAGCAAGCGACTCCCGCTCAAGGCACATGCCGCCTGGGAGCCGGTAATTCCCGCCGCCGCGACAAACGTTGTCTGGGTCGTCGGCGCCTCGGGGCTGGGCAAGCCCGTCGCCGAGGTTGTCCACCGCCCCGAGCTCTTCTGCGAGCGCTGCGGCTGCGAGCCCACCGACGCTGCCACCCCAGAGCGCGTCGCCCAGGTGCTCAATGCCGAGCTGCAGATGCTGAACCTCAACAATGCCCGTATCATGCTCAACCAAGCCGACACGCTTGCCGACCCAACAATGGCAGATCGCTTCGAGGCAGCCCTCAACCGCCCCCTCATCGCCACCAGCCTCCAGGGGTAGCAAATTTGGGACGGGGCTCTTTTTGCTACCCCGTCCCAAAAAATCATCTCCCAAATTAGCTACCCCGGCGGTCTTCCCGTTAGCGGGGCACGTAGCGGCCGGGTTGGGCTCCGGTGGGCTCGCCGTCGCGCGCAGCCAGCACGCCGTTCACAAACACGGCCTTGGCGCGGCCGTGCGCCTCAAAGCCCTCGAGCGGCGTATAGTCCACGGCCTGATGCTGCGTCGCGGCGCTAATCGTCCAGCGCGCCTTGGGATCCCACACGCACACGTCGGCATCGGAGCCCTCGGCAAGACAGCCCTTGCGCGGATACATGCCAAAGACGCGCGCCGGGTTCTCGCTCATCAAGCGGCACAGATCCTCGGGGCCCAGCTGTCCCTCAAAACTCGTAGCGATCGCGACGGGGCGATGCTCCACACCGGGCCCGCCGTTGGGAATCGCGCGAAAGTCATCGCGCCCGCGGTCCTTTTGCCCGTGCAGATTAAAGCTGCAGTGGTCGGTGGCAATAGTATCGATCTCGCCAGCCACAAGCGCCTCGCGCAGCGCGGCACGGTCGCCGGCATGGCGCAGCGGCGGACTCATCACGTACCTGGCGCCCGCAAAGCCGTCCTCGCCCTGCTCCAGATAGCAGGTGTCGTCGAGCATCAGATACTGAGGGCAGGTCTCGACATAGATGTTCTTCTGGCCGCGCGCCTTGACAGCGCGAATGGCCTCGAGTCCCAGCTTGGTCGAAAGGTGCACCACGTTGACCGGTGCGTCGCCGGCCAGGTGCGCCAGATATAGCAGACGGCTCACTGCCTCGGCCTCGCACACATCCGGACGGCTGAGCGCATGGCCCTCGGGCCCGTGGATACCCTGCTCAAACACGCGCTTCTGCAGCTCATTCACCAGCGTACCGTTCTCGCAATGCACGCACAGTATGCCGCCAATACGCTTGAGCTCCTCCAGCACCTCGAGCGTCTCGGCATCGTCCAGGCGCAGATGGTCGTAGGCAAAGTAGGTCTTAAACGACGACACGCCCGCCTCGCGCATGGCCGAAAGATCGGCGCGGTTGCGCTCATTCCACTCGGCAAGCGCCATATGGAAGGCATAGTTGGCGGTGCAGGTGCCGTCGGCGCGATGATGCCACTCGACCAAGGCATCGGGCATGGTCACGCCGCGGTCGGCCGTGGCATAGTCCACGATCGTGGTGGTGCCGCCGCACGCCGCCGCGCGCGTGCCCGTCTCAAAGCTATCGGCCGTCCAGTCCATACCGGTCCAGCACTGCATGTGCGTGTGGCCGTCGATAAAGCCGGGAAACACCCAACAGCCGGCGGCATCCTCAACGATATCGTCCGCGCCTGGCTCGATTGCCGCGGCGATTCGCACAATCTTGTCGCCATCCATGGCAAGATCGGCGAGACGAAACCCCTGGGGCGTCACGAGCGCGCCGTTTTTGATGATGATCATAATTGCTCCTTATTGATTGATGCAGTTGGCCACGCGATCAAAATACGAGCAGGCGGCGATATGCTCCGTTATGCGTCGCTGTCCCTTGACGGTATCGACGTCCCACAGTTCGTAAGCACGCGCATCGACCAGCACCACGTCGGTACGGTCCTTGAGAATCGAACCGCCGCCGTCCTTACCCTCAAGACACATAAGTGCATCGAACAGTTCCGCCGGAAAGAGCACCGGGCTCGAAGGCTCACCGTTGCACGCAAGACGCACCGGATGCCTGCGGCCACGCTCGTCAAATGCACGAACCATAGCCTCAAAAGAATCCGAACTCACGAGCGGCTGGTCACCCGGCAAAAAGAGGCAACCTTTCCAGTTGCGTTCGACTCCCCACGAAAGGCCCGCACGGACGCTTTCGCTGCGCAGCTCGCCATCGTGCAGCACGCACGGGCAATGCTTGTCATCACAAATCTGAGCGGCCTCGGGCCAACGCGTCGAAACCACGACGTCAAAGCCCCGGGGAACCGAATCAATGGTCCGGGCAATCAGCGGCTCGCCATAGATATCGGCAAGCATCTTGTTGGAGCCAAACCGCTTGCCCTCGCCCGAAGCCATAATGACGCAACCAAGTTTCATGGCGATACCTCCCCTGAAACCATCGTACCCATAACTCGCGTCGCGGGGCATCTACATCGAAAGCGCTTATCCCGCACGCCCACGATGCAAAAAGGGGCACCCCGCCGGTTGGCAGAGCGCCCCCTTTACATGGCTTACCTCAGCCCAGCTTTAGGCCTGGAACCAACGGGCGGTGTTGCGCTCGTCGAGGGCCTTAAGGGTAGCGGCGGGATCGGCAACCTTCTGCAGGAACATCATGGCTGCGATGGCGTACGGCTTGTAGCTGGCCTCCTTGTACATGCCCACGCGGTGCATGTCAAAGACGTCGGCGTTGACCTCGCCGTGCTCGCAGGAGACACCGGAGATGTCGGCGGGCAGCGGGTGCATAAAGATGGTGTCCTGGCCGTTGGCGGTCTTCTCCATGAGCTCGGTCGTGGAGCACCAGTCCTGATGGGTGGCGTTCTGAGCGAGCAGCTCCTTCTCGAGCGCTGCGATGCCGGCGTCGTCGCCCTCCGCGTACAGGTTGGTACGCTTCTCCATGGCGGCAAACGGAGCCCAGCTCTTGGGGATCACGATGTCGGCGCCCTCGAAGGCCTCGGCCATGGTGTTGACCTGCTTAAAGGTGGTGCCGGACTCGGCGGCATAGCCCTTGGCGCGCTCGACGACCTCGGGCATGAGGTCGTAGCCCTCGGGGTGGGCCAGGGTGACGTCCATGCCAAAGCGGGGCAGCAGGCTGATCAGCGACTGCGGGCAGGACAGCGGCTTGCCGTAAGAGGGCGAATAGGCCCAGGTGACGGCAACCTTCTTGCCCTTGAGGTTCTCAAGACCGCCAAACTCGTTGATGAGGTAGAGCATGTCGGCAGAGGACTGCGTGGGGTGATCGGAGTCGGACTGCAGGGAGATGAGCGTGGGACGGTGATCCAGAACGCCGTCCTCGTAGGCCTGCTGGACAGACTCGGAGACCTCGGCCATGTAGGCGTCGCCCTTGCCGATGTACATGTCGTCGCGGATGCCGATGACGTCGGCCATGAAGGAGATCATGGTAGCGGTCTCGCGGACGGTCTCGCCGTGAGCGATCTGGGACTTCTTCTCGTCCAGGTCCTGCAGCTCGAGGCCGAGCAGGTTGGCGGCCTTAGAGAAGGAGAAGCGCGTACGGGTGGAGTTGTCGCGGAACAGGGAGACGGCCAGGCCCGAGTCGAAGATCTTGGACGAAACGTTGTTCTCACGCAGCTCGCGCAGGGCGTCGGCGACGATGTAGAGCGCCTTGAGCTCATCGGTGGTCTTATCCCAGGTGTGCAGGAAGTCGCTGCCGTACATGCCCTTAAAATCGAGGCCGTTCAGCTGCTCGACGAGCTCGGTAAACTTGGCGTCCATGTAAATATCCTTTCCATAGATGAAACGATCGCAATGAGTAGATGTGCTCCGGCATGCGCGTGTGGCTAGAACATGCAGAGCGCTATGACGAGGACCCGCTACCGTTGAGGAAGCATGGGAGATAACGACCGCGGGCCCCAAGTCAACAGGGGGTGCCGGGGACACAGGCTGTCCCCGGCTCAACAAGATCAAGGAATGGGACTAGTCGATCTTGTTGTTGGTCAGACCAGCGCGGAACACGGTAGCGTCGCCATCGGCCTGGCTCGGATCGTAGAGGTTCAAAGCAGCAACATACATGGCGGCAGCGGTGACCAGGTCGTCCTTGTAGGTGACCTCGTTGGGAGCGTGAGCCTGAGACTCGGCACCCGGGCCAAAGCCCACGCAGGGGATGCCATAGCGGCCCTGGATGGAGACGCAGTTCGTGGAGAAGGTCCACTTGTCGCACAGCGGACGACCGGTGCGCTTGTCCATGCTGGGCTCGCAGCCGATGCGCTCGTCACCGAACATGGCCTTGTGGGCGTCGACGAGGGCCTTGACGTGCGGAGCGGTCTCCTTGTTGATCCACGTGGGGAAGTAAGCCTCGGTCTCGTAGACCTCGCCGGTCCAGGACGGACGGTCGTACATGTACATGGAGACCTTCACGTCGTCGCCGTACTTCTTGGCGGCCGGCAGGTTGCGGATCTCGTCCAGGCAGGACTCCCAGGTCTCGCCGGCGGTCATGCGACGGTCGATGGAGATGGCGCAGGAGTCAGCGACAGCGCAGCGGCTGGGGCTGGTGTAGAAGATCTGGCTGACGGTGCAGGTGCCGCGGCCCAGGAAGCGGGCATCCTCGAAGTGCTCGGGGTTGTACTTGGGGTCGAGCATCTTGACGAGGCCCTTGATGTCGGTCGACTCGTCGCAGCCGTTGTTGTTGAGGGCGCGGACGTCGGCGATGATGTCGGCCATTTTGTAAATGGCGTTGTCGCCGCGGTCGGGAGCGGAGCCGTGGCAGGAGGTGCCGTGAACGTCGACGCGGATCTCCATGCGGCCGCGGTGACCGCGATAGATGCCGCCGTCGGTAGGCTCGGTGGAAATGACGAACTCGGGCTTAATGCCGTCCTTGTTGTAGATGTACTGCCAGCACATGCCGTCGCAGTCCTCTTCCTGGACGGTGCCGACGACCATGATCTTGTAGCCCTCGGGGATGAGGCCCATGTCCTTCATCATCTTGGCAGCGTAGGTAGCAGAAGCCATACCGCCCTCCTGGTCAGAGCCGCCGCGGCCGTAGATGATCTCGTCGGTCTCGTAGCCCTCATAGGGATCGGCATCCCAGTTCTCGATGTTGCCGATGCCGACGGTGTCGATGTGGGAGTCGATGGCGATGATCTTGTCGCCCTCGCCCATAAAGCCCATAACGTTGCCCAGGCCGTCGACCTTGACCTCGTCATAGCCAAGGCTCTCCATCTCGGCCTTGATGCAAGCGACAACCTCGCCCTCCTCGCAGGACTCAGAGGGGTGAGAGATCATAGCGCGCAGGAAGCGAGTCATATCAGCACGATGGGACTCAGCAGCAGCCTTGATAGCGTCGAAATCGAGTTCTTTAGTCATAACAGTCAACCTTTCTACAAGGGTTTACCTACAGGTAGATATTTCAGATAGATCACTTGTGCCAAGCAGCGTGAGGTCGAGCACCCGGCAAGCAAGTAAACGTAGGGCGGCGGAGCATATGTTTGCTCCGTCGCGAGTTCCGCACGCAAAGGAAAGCACTTAATGTGCTTTCCGTCTTGCGCAGGACTGTTCGAGCAGGGAGCAAACATATGCTCCGCCGCCCGGACAGGTCAGTCTGCTAGCAGGTGGGGTACTCGCCCTCCCAGACGATGCGACGGTACTGATCCGGATCGGTGTCGCCCTCGGTGGAGAAGCAGAGCACGGAGCTCGTCTTGTCCAGGCCGATGAGCTCCTTGAGCTCGGCGTACTCGGGGTCGAGCATGAGGGTCTCGACCAGACCGGTGGTCACTGCGCCGGACTCGCCGGAGATGACGCGCGGGTCGCCCTTCTCGGGAGCGCCCAGGGTGCGCATGCCGCGAGCGGTGACCCAGTCGGGGCAGGACACGAAGGCGGTGGTGTGGTTGCGCAGGATATCCCAGCCAAGGATGTTGGGCTCGCCGCAGCACAGGCCGGCCATGATGGAGGGCATGTCGCCGTCCACGATACGCGGGTCGCCGTCGCCGGCGGCAGCGCCCTTGTACAGGCAGGCGGCCGGTGCGCACTCAACCACGACGAAGGTGGGCGGGTTATCGGGATACAGGTTGGTGAAGTAGCCCACCACGGCGCCGGCGAGCGAGCCTACGCCAGCCTGGACAAAGACGTGCGTCGGGCGGTTGATAGCCATCTCGCGCAGCTGCTCGGCAGCCTCGGAAGCCATGGTGCCGTAACCCTCCATGATCCAGGACGGGATCTTCTCGTAGCCCTCCCAGGCGGTGTCCTGAACGATGACGCCGCGCTCGCAGGCGTCGGCCTCGGCGGCGGCCATGCGCACGCACTCGTCGTAGTTGACCTCTTCGATGGTCACCGTGGCGCCCTCGGCGGCAATGTTATCGAAGCGGGGCTTGGTGGAACCCTTGGGCATGTGCACGACGGCCTTCTGGCCCAGCTTGTTGGCAGCCCATGCCACGCCGCGGCCATGGTTGCCGTCGGTGGCGGTAAAGAAGGTGGCCTGGCCAAAGTCCTTGGCAAGCTGATCGGAGGTCAGGTAATCGAAGGTGCACTCGGCAACGTCCTTGCCGGTCTCGTCGGCAATGTAGTTGGCCATGGCAAACGATCCGCCCAGGACCTTAAAGGCGTTGAGGCCAAAGCGATAGCTCTCGTCCTTAACGCACAGGTTGGACAGGCCTAGGCGCGCGGCCTGGCCATCCAGGCGGGCAAGCGGAGTGACGGTGTACTGGGGGAACGACTGGTGGAAGGCGCGGGCCTTCTTCACGTGGTCGAGGCTCATGATTCCCAAGTGCTTGTCATCGCTCTTGGGCATCGTGTTGCCCGCCCACTGGATCTTATCGGCCATACGGTGAACTCCTTAAGTTCTCTCTTGCCGGCCCCCGCATACGCGTTTCAGCCCGATCCCATTCACACGGCTGAACTTTTATGTGGATGCCAAACAAAAAGTTTGTTAGCACTGTTCTATCACACTTTTTGATTGGAAAACCTAACAAATTGTTTGTTGCCGTAATCGGTACCTTTTCGCCGCCGAACGGTCACATAACACAGCGACGCTTTCGTTATTTGCGAACAAGTGGGGTTTATGGCACAGTGAGCCCAAACTAATTTTTAGGAAGGCACCCATGACCCCCGCACAGATTGAGTTCTACAAGCGCCTTGCACACGGCCTGGCGCTCCAATTTGGCCCCAACTGCGAAGTCGTCGTCCACGACCTGGAGACCGAGGACGTGGACCGCTCCATCGTAGTGATCGAAAACGGCCACGTCAGCGGGCGCAAACTGGGTGACGGCCCCAGCCATATTGTGCTTGAATCCATGCACGAGGGCACCGCCGACGTGCACGACCGCGAGCCGTACCTCACCAAAACCGCCGATGGCAAGCTGCTCAAGTCCTCGACCATCTTTATCCGCAACGACGAGGGCAAGCCCGTCGGCATTTTGGGCATCAACTTTGACATTACGCTTATGAAGGCTTTTGAGCGTTCGCTCGACGCCTTTACCGGCACCGGCGGCACGGGCTACACCGAGCCCGAGCCCATTACCAAGAACATCGGCGACCTGCTCGAGGACCTGCTGCACGAGTGCGAGCAGTTTGTGGGCAAGCCCGCGGCGCTCATGACCAAAGACGAGCGCATTCGTGCCATTGGCTACCTCGACCGTCGCGGCGCCTTCCTCATTTCCAAGTCGAGCGAACGCGCCTGCGAGTTCTTTGGCATCTCCAAGTACAGCTTCTATAGCTACCTCAATGAGGCCAAGGCGGCAGCAGGCGACAAGTAGGCACTCGCCTGGATTGCCCCTCCCCTTTTGGGCGCGAGTTCTGGAAAGCATGAATCCAAGACCGAGCCGCTTGGAAAGTTCCATATAATCGATGTCATTAGTATTTCGGAAGGATGGAACAGAATGGCGTTGAGCAAGGCATCATGCACCGGTCGCGGATTGATTCCGGCAATTGGTGGACATGTGCACCGCATGTTCGATGAGGGTGAAGACGACCTGTTTTCGCTGAGCCTTGACGACGTGATGAATGATCGCCCGTGGACCGCCGACGAACTCATGGGCGGCGGGGCTCGTCCGTCAAGCCTCAATCCCGCACTTGCGCCTAAGCCCGCATCTGCGCCGACTCCTGCGCAGTCGCCTGTTTCGACGCCCGCACTCACTTCGGCGACCACGCCCGCTCCCCGCCCCGCAAGCGACCCGTCCGAAACGGCGGCATTTCTCGCTGCAGCGACGCAGGGCAAATCGGCCGACAGCACCGTTATGTACAGCGCCCAGCAGTTGCCTGTTCCTGCGGCACGCAAGCCTCCGGTCACAAGGCTCGATGAGCCCGTTGCCCATCAGGTTGCCTACGATTCCTGGGCTGCAACCGATCTGGATGAGACCTCTACCGGCATGCCGGCGCTCGACGTTCCAGTTAACCCGCTTTTTGCCGCCAACACGAGTGCCGCGGACTATGAGAGCGGTACGGCATTTTCCGATTATTCCGATGGCTATGCTGGCAACGGTCGCATCGAGACCGAGGATTATGGCACCGCATCGAGCGATTATCTCAACGATCCGTACGCTGCCACGCCTGCACCGGAATATGACCCGGAGGCCGCGTCCGCGCCGGTGTATACCAAAAGCACAGGCGAAGAACGCTTCGCCGATTATTACGCCGAGGAAAAGGCGCTGCGTTTCTCGGAATTTCCGCAGGCAGTCAAGGTTGCCTTTATCGCCATTGTCATTGCCCTGCTCGGTGTCATTGCGTTTGAGGGATTCCGGCTGTTCTCCGGCCCCACCCAAGCGGAGTCGGAGACCCAGCAAAAAGAGGACGATAACGAGTATCTGGACATCAACACCCTCAAGGGCGACCCCAACGACGGGGACGACGAGTAGCGAGGGCTAAGGGAGGGTCGGAAGAGTCGGCGGCACGTTACGGCTCCAAAAGCCCTGCCATAAAGATGGGCAGATACAGCACGTCACCATCGCGGTGAAGATTACATTCCGCAAGTACCAGGGCGCGATCGATTCCGTAGCCCTTCGTTGCCAGTGCGTTATCGAGCGCCGCGTGGGACTTAAAACTCTTGCCCGATTTGACCTCGATGGCGAGCACTTCCCCATCGAACGTCTCTTCCACAAAATCGAGCTCACCGACCTTTTTGGACGTAAAGTAGCGCAATCTAAATCCGTGGGCTTTGAGCTCTTGGGCAACGAAGCCCTCGAATGCCGCCCCCATATTCATGCCAAAGGGGCCTTCTGCCTCCCCATCAAAAACGCCTTGGGCGACCCTTTTGGAATACGACGACATAAGCATTCCGGTGTCCAAGTAAAACAGCTTAAACAGATTTCGTTGCTCCCCCAATAAAAGGGGTGCCACGGGCGCCGTTACGTTATACACAGGAAGCGCGACACCCGCCTCCGATAGCCAGAGGAAATGATCTGTCACCTGCGAAAAACGTTTGACACCGTTAATCGATGACAGTTTGAATCGCTTGTTTTTGGAACCGGCCTCGCTGGGAATCAGATCATAGATATCGCGAATAACCAAGCGCAGCTCGGGCGGAGCGTACTTTGCGATGTCATCGCGATACAGGGCGTGAAGATCGCGGTGGATGTTTCGAACCTCGTCGACATTGCGCGTCGCCAAGAAGGAATTGACCGCGTCGGGCATGCCTCCCACCACCACATACTGATGGAACAGATCGAGCAAGCGGTCATACAGATAGCCGGGAAGCTCCCCCTCATTCTTTAGACAGCCCCTGAGCATGTCAAACACGCTGGCACCAACGCCATTTGCCCAGCAAAACTCCTCAAAGTCGAGCGGGTACATCTGGACCTGCTCGACATACCCCACCGGCAGGGAATCGATGCCCTCGAGCTCAACGCCAAGGAGCGATCCGGTAAGGATGTATCGAAAGTCGCCGCGCTGGACCAGATATTTGATAAACGTCACCACGTTGGGGCATCGCTGCACCTCGTCGATAACCACAACGGTCTTGTTCGCAACCATCGGCTGCGTTGCAGCAATAGACATACGCATAAGCAGATCATCCGCACTTTTCGCCGCCAAAAACGAATCGCGCACGGACGCGTCGGCGATAAGGTCGAACGTCACGACATTTTCGAACGATTCATTTGCAAAGACGTTGACCAAATATGACTTTCCTACCTGTCGGGCGCCCTTGACCAAAAGAGCCTTGTTAGGCGACGAGGCAAGCCAAGATTCAAACTGTGCTTTCGCTTTTCTCTGTAGCATAAGCGCACCCCTTATTACGTGCTGTTTTAGCATTAGGATACACTTTTCCGTGGTTGCTAGATGCTCATTTCGACACTTTTTCGAGATTTTGAAGTGTGTATTACGATACTTTTCCGTACTTTTACACGGGATATTTCGACACTTTTTCGGATTTAAGCCTAACAGCAGCCGGCGAAATCAAGCGCCGTCTGCACATCATTTCGCAGGCGGCGCTTGATTTGTGTCCGCGCGCGCTGATAGACTCCATCGTGCCAGCAAGGAGCGGGCGCGTTTTATCCAGAGTCGGGGTAGAGAGTTGGCTCCACGATCCCGACGCCAACCGGCCAAGAGGCACGGTGGCCCTGCCAACATCGATGAAAGGAGTCCGTATGGACAATTTCTCCGTGCGCAGTGAGCGCAACTTCCACAACCTGGTAGCCAAGCCAAAACGAATGCATCTTCTGGACAAGCCGAACGGCTATGCCTCGGCCATGGTCAAGAGCAGCCTCTCCCACCAGATGCGCTTTACCGTGCAGGTGCTCGAGGAAGAGCTCTGCGTTGCCGGCGACCCGCACGTGCTACAGATCAAGCTGCTCGGAGACGACTCGCGCGAGTCGTCCAGCTGGAAGCTCTTTGCCGACGGCTCGTGCGTCGCAAGCGGCTCGGGTGACTTTGCCCGTGAGTGCTTCTGCGAGGGCGCCGAGGTGTTTTTGGACTTGTGTCGTGATGCCGTCGAGGCTGCCAAGCTGCACCAGTGGAGCCAGAGGGAGTATGAGCTGCTGAGTGCCGCGCGCGGGATTGCGGGGGTGTAAACAGGCGGAGCGCTCCTGAAGCCTTATTCCACACGATCGGGTGTACTCATCTGCAACTCGACTTGCTACCAGATGGTGCAATCACGTTCCACGTCGGTTAAGCCAGACCCCGGCCGGTCGTTGGCAAGTGAAACAACATCTCCCACCCATAGGCCTCTAAGACCGACCGTCCACTATAATCCAAGCGGTTAGCGTCTCCCAAAATCGCCATGGACACGTCTTCCAAGATGCCCTCTCAACTGTGCAGAAATAACAGCCGCCCATACGGTCGATGTGCTCCTTGCACGTCTCGCTGACCACGCAACGATGGAAAACAGGTTCCTGGACGGATGACCCCTGAGGGGATGCATGAAATCGGCATCGAGGCCATCGTCTGTCGAACAATACCTGCCCATACCTTTAAAACATGAGAACAAGACGCCGGCGTCGGTATCGTTTTCAATTCAGTTTAAAACTGAGGAGATTCAGGAGCCAGCCGAATAAACTAAGACTCACTTAGTAATTGCTAAATTTCTGACTGGGTATATAATATCTGACAGTAATAAGGATTCTTTACTATATGTGAGGCAGAAATGACTTCAACGGATGATGAACTAGTCAGCAGGCTCCAAGCTCACCTGTCAACCATTCGCAAGGCGGCGGGCTGGAGTGGCGAACGGCTTGCGAACGAACTAGGCATAACAAAGCAAACCGTCAGCAGCCTTGAGACGGGTAAAACGCAGATGACGAAGATGCACTATCTCGCCATCAGGGCGGTATTCAACAACGAAATCGCCGTCAGCGGAAACGAGGATCTGGCAAAAATAATTCAGCTATTCGTTGACCAACCAGTAGCACCCAAACTAGAGAAGATGCAAAATGCCCTTAAAGAAGGGGATGAGAAGGGGACACAACAAGAGGCAGCTACTAAGCAGAGCGCCATAGTTGGAGCAACCGCTCTCACCGCCGCCCTAATCCCCGCTTCATCGGCATTGATTCCGGCATTGGGCTCTCTTGCATATCAACTTGCAAAATCAATCAAGAAATGAGGTGTACAGAAATTGGAGTCGGAAAACACTGATCTGCCCGCAAAGAACAAAGGCCTCGTGTGGCTCGAGCAGCACAAAGTCCAGATTGGCATCGGCGTATTTGTGGCAATCAGTTCAATCGTTAGCATTACGATTGCCGCGAAAACGGGCCATACGCCTAAATTCAAAACTATTTGCAACGGCGCAGACAAAGGTGTTGCCACGATTGCTAAGGCAGCAGAAAAGGCCTCCTTGCCAGTGGTCAACCTTACCGGAGTCAAGAAGACTGCAACGGGACTCGGACATGACTTGCTTCTTTCGAATCAGGCAGTTAACAAGCGTCTCGTCTCCAGCGGAATGATGACAAAAGAGCCCTGGGGTTACAAGCTCACAGAAGTCGGCAAACTCTTTGGGAAAGAAACAGTCAAAGTAACGCGCGCCGGTTATACCTTCTCAAATATCGAATGGGATGAAGCGGTTGTCCCGTTTGTTTTTACTTCCGACGAACTTGCGAGCATTAACGCCAAAAAAACTCACATTGCGCAAGTCATAGCCCAGTAGTCAAATCTGATACACCGTGCGCCCCGCGTACGCAAACGAAAAGGAGACACCATGGTCATATACAGAACTCAAGAATGGAACGGATACGGAAAGCAAAACTACTACTGGAATGAATACCGCCGTGAGGGCGACACGGTTGTCAAATACAAGTGTAATAGGCGCAAGTTCTTCGATGGGGACGAAAGCAACTGGGAAGAAAGCGAGCATGAAGAAGATTCGTGGAGCATTGACGATCCCAATATGCCCGATTGGCTGAACGGCTACCTCTAATAACTATTAACTAGCAGCCCTTGAAAGCCCCACTTCCCACAGGGAACGTGGGGCTTGATATTGCCCTCCTGTCCGAAAGCACTTTCCATCTCAGCTTTCAATCTAGGCAACCACAATGGTATGGGCCATGGCCGTCAGTTCACCAATCTCAATAAACCTGTCTTTTGTAATGCGATTGACCAATGCGCCGACTCTCTGGTCGGTCGCATCGACATCACAAGCGATGCGCAGCCCGGGAGAGCCGCCAAAAGCAGCTGCTTGTCTGATGCACAAAAGCGCAGAAACCCGCATCCCGAATATGGTGGGATGCGGGCACGGACAAGCGTGTGTCCCATTCCAGGCGCGGATTCTGGGATGCAATCTCCGCCGAGGGCTCCAAGGGGAAAGCGCATCCCATTCTGAGCGCCTATTCCGGGACACAGTTTCCGCTCCAAACAAAAGGCCCCGGCTCGCGATGGAGCCGGGGCCAAAGGCACAGCATATGCAGTTGATGGTGAGCGCGAACAGCCCGTCAGAAATGCCATCCGCGCTCTACCCTACCCGCGGTGACGGGCGCGGCTGTACGGCGTATCCACCATGGGCAGATCCGGACGCAGCTTGCCGTCAAATGCGCGATAGGCATTCTGTACGGCGGGCGCTGTGGGGATCGTTGCGATCTCGCCGATGCCCTTGCCGCCGTATGCCACGGGCAGTAGCTCGTCCTTCTCCACGTAGATGGCGTGGATATCCGGAATCTCGGGCGCACGGAACAGCCCGAGCGTGCCGTACCTTGCCTGGGGCACGCAGTCCTTGAGCGGCCAGTCCTCGGTAAGCGCATAGCCCATACCCATGAGCACGCCGCCTTCGATCTGACCCTGGATGGAGATGGGGTTGACCACCTTGCCGGAATCGTGCGCGGCATAGACCTCGCTTACACGACCGTCATCGTCCAGAATGACCACATGTGTGGCAAAGCCGTAGCAGATGTGGCTCTTGGGGTTGGGAACATCGGCGCCCAGCTTGTCGGTCGGCTCCAGATACACGTAGCCAAACTCGCATCCCTCGAGCGCCTTGATGGTGGCCGCAGGGTCCTGAGGATGCATACCCTGGCCGGCGACGAGTTCCTGTGTGCGCAGCTGGTAGGCGCGACCGTCGTCATACTCGATCTTGACGCCGTCGCCGTGCGCGCTCACCGGGGCGGTAGGCGCAGGCTTGCCGGCCTCGATGCCAACCATGGCGTCGCGCAGCAGGAAGGCGGCGCCGCGCACGGCCTCGCCGGTCACGACTGTCTGGCGCGAACCAGACGTGGTGCCGGAGTCGGGAGCGTTCTCGGTGGAGCACTCGCCGTTGGCGATGCAGCTCAGCGGCAGACCGCATGCCTCGGCAACGTCCTGCAAAAAGACCGTGTTGCAGCCCTGGCCGATGTCGGACGTGGCGGCGTAGACCACGGCGCGGCCACCCTCGACGCGAATCTTGCAGCGGCCGGCATCGGGCAGGCCCACGCCCACGCCGGCGTTCTTCATGGCGCAGGCGATACCGGCGTGTCCGGGATGCGCATAGTAGGCATCCTTGACCTCGAGCAGCGTCTCCTTAAGCGCCGTGGAGCAATCGGCGATCTGGCCGTTGGGCAAAACCTCACCCGGCTCGATGGCGTTTCGGTAACGAATCTCCCACGGGTCCAGGCCAACCTTCTCTGCCAGCAGGTCGATTAGGCTCTCGAGTGCAAACTCGGACTGGCAAACGCCAAAGCCGCGGTACGCGCCGGCGGGCGGGTTGTTGGTGTAGTAGCCAAAGCCGCGAATGTCGGTGTTCTGGTACTTGTAGGGGCCGACGGCATGCGTGCAGGCGCGCTCGAGCACCGGGCCGCACAGCGACGCGTAGGCGCCGGTATCAAAGTTGATCTCGCAATCCAGACCGGTAAAGATGCCCTCGGCATCGCAGCCCAGCGTAAAGGTGCCGTCCATCGCATGACGCTTGGGATGGAAAGCGAGCGACTCGGCACGCGTGAGCTTGCACTTCACAGGACGCTGGAACTTATATGCGGCGAGCGCGGCCAGGTGCTGGACCGAAACGTCCTCCTTACCACCAAAGCCGCCACCCACGAGCATGGTCTCGACGACCACACGCTCGGGTTCGCTATCCCAGCCAAACATGTGGGCGCACTCTTTGCGCGTATCGTAGGCACCCTGGTCGGTCGACTGCACCTTGACGCCGTTCTTGTACGGGAAGGCGACGGCGCACTCGGGCTCCAAGAAGGCATGCTCGGTAAAGGGCGTGGTAAAGCGCTGCGTCACGGTAAATGCGCTCTCCGCCAACGCCTTGGCGGCGTCGCCGCGCGTCACATGGCGGCTCTGGCACACGTTGTCCTTGAGCTCTACCGTGTTGCCAAAGGCAAAGAAGCTGTCGTGCAGGCGCGGGGCGTCGGCAGCCCTGGCCTCGACAATGTTACGCACGGGCTCCAGCGGCTCGTAATCGATCTTTACGAGCTTCTTGGCCTTCTCGAGCGTCGCCTCGTCCTCGGCGACCACCAGCACGATGGCATCGCCCACGCAGCGGGTGATATCGCCCACCGCGATCATGACGTCCCAGTCCTGGATAAGGTGGCCGACCTGGTTGACAGGCACGTCCTCGGCGCGTAGGATACCCACCACGCCGGGCAGGGCCTCGGCCTTGGAGGTGTCGATGGAGAGCACACGGGCGCGCGGGTACTTGGAGCGCACGGCGCTGGCGTAGGTCAGACCCGGTTGATCGAGCTCGTCGATGTCATCGGGGTATTTGCCCTCGCCGAGCACCTTCTTGCGCACGTCGATACGGAAGGCGCGCTTGCCCACACCGTAGTCGTCGCCGCGCTCCAGGCCCTCGTCGATCCGCTTTTCGCCGCGGAGCACCGCAGCGGCCAGCGAAATGCCCTCGATAATCTTCTTGTAGCCGGTGCAGCGGCAGACGTTGCCGCGGATGGCGTACTTGATCTGCTCCTCGGTGGGCTCGGGGTCCTCGGCGATGAGCGCCGCACCCGCCATGACCATGCCGGGGATGCAAAAACCGCACTGCACGGCACCCACGGCGCCAAAGGCGTACACAAAGGCCTCGCGCACGTCCTGGGGCAGGCCCTCGACGGTCACGATGTTGCGGCCGGCGGCAAGAGCGGTGGTCAGAACGCACGCCTTCACGGCCGCACCGTCCACATGGATGGTGCAGGTGCCGCAGGCGCCCTCGGAGCAGCCGTCCTTGGCGGAGTGGATATGCAGGTCGTCGCGCAAGTAGCGGAGCAGCGGCTTGTTCTGAGTCGTCGTGCGCTCGACGCCGTTAACGGTAAAAGTGAATTCCTGTGCCATGGTGATTCCCTTCTACACGCCGGCGGCGATGCCGGTGCGGTCGTGGATGGCACCGTGCGGGCAGACGACGGCGCACATGCCGCACGACAGGCAGTCCGCGCCGTCGATATGGGCGCAGTTGTCCTCGATACGGATAGCGCCGGCAGGACACTTTTTGGCGCACATGCCGCAACCGATGCAGCTCGTGTCGCAAATCTTGCGCGCAATGGCGCCCTTATCGGTGTTGTTGCAGCGCACCAGGATGTTCTGGTAGCCGGGAACGAAGGCAATCACGCGCTGTGGGCACGCCATGCCGCACAGGCCACAACCCGTGCACTTTGAGCGATCCACGCGGGCGATGCCATCGACCAGTGCAATGGCACCGTGGGGGCAGGCCGTGACGCAGGCGCCACAGCCAATGCAGCCTTCGCTGCAGCGGGCGTCGCCGCCTGCGGAGGCGCAACCGCTTCCGCAGGCAACGTAGGCCACGTTATGTTGAATGGATTTGGCCATAAGAGACTCGCCTATTTCTTAAGAAGATACGGATAGCTGTCGCGCACGGCCTTGATGGTCAGGCGGACGGCCTCGGGAAGGCCGGTGTTGACGGCATCGACCGAGACGGTGCGGACCGTGCCGGCGACGCGGACCTTAAAGTGGTCCTCGTCCACGGCCAGGAAGCCCTCGTTCTCGGAGTTCTCCATGTCCTGCTCGCTCCAGAACAGGGTGAGCTTGTCCTTGTAGGGACGACCCTCCTGGTAGGGGCAGAACACAGCGCAGTTGCCGCACTCGTTGCACATGCCATCGACATGGACGACCTGATGCTTGGCCAGGCCCGGCACCTTAATGGCAACGTTGGCGCGGTTGGGGCACACGTCGCAGCAGACCTCACACACCGAGCCGCAGCCCAGGCAGCGAGTCTTGGTGCAGTTGCGTTTGTCGCGGCACAGCGACCCCTTGCGCTCATAGCAGGTGTCCTCGCGGCCGGCCTGAGCATTCTGGTCGGTGTACTTGTTAAAGTCCACACCGGCGATGGCACGGGCGACCTCGGCGGCGTCGGCAATAGCCTCGACCACGGTGGCCGGACCGCGGCGGCAGTCGCCGGCAGCCCAGACGCCCTCGACGCCGGTGGAGGTGGCGGCAAGACGGCCACGACGGTCATGCTCGACGCCCGCGGCATCGTACAGGCTGGCATCGATGCCCTCGCCCACGGCGCAGATCACCGTGGTGGCGGAAAGCTCGACGGTCTCGCCCGTGGCGACGGGGCTGCGACGGCCGCTTGCATCCGGCTCGCCAAGTTCCATGACGTCGCAGGTCAGCACGGCGCCGTTGAGCGCCTTGGGCGCCAGCAGCTCGCAGAACTCAACGCCGTCGGCAAGAGCAAGATCGAGCTCTTCCTCGTCGGCGGGCATCTGCTTCTTGGTGCGGCGATACACCAGGCGCACGTTCTTCACGCCAGCAAGGCGCTTGGCCACGCGGGCCGCGTCCATGGCGGTGTTGCCGGCGCCGATGACCACGACGTCCTCGCCCAGCTCGAGCTTCTCGCCCTTCTTGGCGGCCTCGAGGAACTCCAGCACGTCGAGCTCGGCACCCTCGCCCAGGCCCGCAGAGCCGGGCATCCAGGCACCAGTGGCCACGACTACGTCGGTAAAGCCCTGGGCCTTGAGCTCGTCAATGGACTCCACGCGGGCGTTGAGCTGCACCTTGGCGCCAAAGGCCAGACAGAGCTCGGCATCGTGGGAGATATCGTCGCTCGCGATACGGAACTCGGGGATCACGTGACGGACCACGCCGCCGAGAGAGTCGCGGGCCTCGAAGATAGTGACGGGCACGCCGGCACGCGTCAGGAAGAACGCCGTCGCCAGGCCGGCAGGGCCGCCGCCGATAACGGCAACGTTGCGCTCGGCGTCGTTGGCGATGGCCTGGGCGCGCAGCTTGGGCAGCACGGCGGTCATGGCCTCGCGAGCGGCCTTGAGCTTGCTGGCGCGGATCTGGGCGCCCTCGGGCTCGTAGAACGCACGCTCGCAGGCACGGCCGCAGGGATGCGGGCAGATGGTGCCGGTAATGAACGGCAGGGCGTTACGTTCGATGATAATGTTGAGTGCATCCTCGTAGCGGCCCTCGTCAACAGCCGCCAGGTAGGCGGGAATATCCTGCTGGATGGGGCAGCTCGTGCGGCACGGCGTGGTAAAGCAGTCGGAAAGCGGGCTCTTGCCGGCGACCTTGCGGTCGGGCAGCGGACGCAACGGCTTCTTGTAGAGCGGATTGGTGAGCGAGTCGGTCTGGATCGCAGTCACGGCCTCGAGCGAGACGCCCGCAAACGGCTTGCCATCCAGGTCGGTAAACTCGCCGGCCATCTGGCTAAAGCGCTCGTAGCCACCGGGCTTGAGCACGTCGGTCGCCAGGGTAACGGGCCAAATGCCGGCATCGTACAGGGCGCGGATGTTGTAGACCGTGGCACCGCCGGAGTAGCTGATGCGCAGCTTGCCATCGAACTGCTCGGTAATGCGACGGGCGGCCTCGATGGTCAGCGAGAACAGCGAACGGCCCGACATGTACATCTCGGTGGAGGGCAGCTCGTTCCTCGTCACGTCGACGGGGAACGTGTTGGTCAGCTTGACGCCAAACTCCAGGCCGCGCTCGGCGCACAGGGCAATCAGGCGCTCGAACATGGGCACGGCATCGGCCCACTGCAGATCCTCGCGGAAGTGCGTGTCATCGAAGACGATGTAGTCAAAGCCCAGCTCGTTGAGGCGCTGACGGGCAAACTCATAGCCCAGCAGCGTGGGGTTGCACTTGATGTAGGTATTGAGGCCCTTCTCGGTGATGAGGTAGGTCGCGATGCGCTCGATCTCCGCCGGCGGGCAGCCGTGCAGGGTAGACTCGGTGATGGAGTTGGAGACGCGCGCCGGGATGGACTCGACAAACGCAGCGTCGACATGCTCAAACTTGTCCAGGTTAGCGAGCGCCCACGTGCGGCACTCGTCCCAAACCTCGGAGCCGCTGGCGTCCTTCATGCCCTCGATGTAGGCGTCGACCTTGGGGCTCTTGATGCCCTCGAGGTCATAGCCCACCGACATGTTGAAGACAAAGCCGTCCGGGCTGCCCAGGCCGTATTCGCGGGCAATCAGGTGGCAGGCAAACCATGCCTTCACGTACTCGGCAAAGGCCTGCGGAACCTCGAGCTCGGTCGACCACTCGCAGTTGTAGCACTCGTCCTGCGCCACGATGCAGGGCTTGTTGACGCACTTGGAGAGCTCCTCGCCGTCCATAACCTGGACGGTCTTGAGCTCAAAGAAGCGGGAACCAGCCACATAGGATGCCACGATGTTCTGGGCAAGCTGCGTATTGGGACCGGCGGCCGGGCCAAACGGAGTCTCGATGCGCTCGTCAAAAATGGGAAGCGCACCCTCCTGGTTGGTCGTGACCATCTTGCGCACGCCAAAGATGGCGTCCTGGGTCTTGTGCTCCTCGATGATCCAGTTCATCAGCTGCGAAAACGGGATCGGCCTCATGATGTCGCTCATAGTGAGCTCCTCTCTGTAACGCCCGGCGAGACCGCGCGGCGGGCGCAAATACGGTGTAGCGCTAGCACAGCGCCGGCGACCCCGCGGAGGTCGCCTATACGCGCGTCGGATGCGGCGAAACATCCGACGCGCGCGAATCTACTTGTAATTAGTAGGTGCGATCGTTGAGCGTGCTCCAGAGCTTCTTGGACTCGGCCATGGTCCACGCGTTGATCTTGTCCTCATCAATCCCAACGAACTCACGATCCTTATACAGGACGCGGCCGTTGATGATGGTAGTGCGGCAGTTTTTGCCCATCATGCCAAAGAGCATATGGCCGTCGATATTCTCCTCGCTCAGCGGCGTAAAGGGCTTGTAGTCCATGACGATGACGTCGGCGGCGGCGCCGGGCTCAAGCACGCCGAGCTTGCGATCGAAGTACTTGCTCGCCATCTTGGCGTTGTTCTCGAACAGCATCGTCATGGCCTCGCACCAGCCCACGTTGGGCATAGCGGCGTTGTGGCGCTGAATGATCAGGAAAACCTTAAGGCTCTCGAGCATATCGTGGGTGTAGGCGTCGGTGCCCATGCACACGGGGATGCCGCGGCGGAAGAATTCGAGCACGGGGGCGCAGCCCACGGCGTTGCCCATATTGGATTCGGGGTTGTTGACGAGCCAGGTGCCAGACTCCTTGACGATATCCATCTCGGCGGGCGTCACGTGGATGCAGTGGCCGAGCATGGTGTCGGGACCCAGCAGGTTGTGCTGCAGCAGGCGCTCGACGGGACTGATGCCACCGCGGTTGAGGCGGGAGTCCCACACGTCATTCATGCCCTCGCACACATGGATGTGGAAGCCGGTCAGGCCGTTGTTGGCCTCGGCCATCTTGTCCATGGTCTCGTCCGACAGCGTAAAGGTGGCGTGACCGCCAAACATGGCGGCGATCATGTGGTTGTCGTTATCGCGACGCTCCTTGGCGGCCCACTGGGCAAATTCGGCGTTCTCGGCAATGGCCTGGTCGCATTTTTCCTGGCCGCGGCGATCGGAGACCTCGTAGCACAGGCACGAACGCATGCCCAGCTCCTGAGCTGCATCCTTAATGGTAAAGAGGCTTCCCGGGATTTCGCAGAAGCTCGCATGATGATCGAAGATCGTGGTGACGCCATCGCGGATGGAGTCAAGAATCGTGGCATAGGCGCTGGCCTTGGTGCCGTCGAGCGTCAGGTTGTCATCGATCTTCCACCACTGCTGCTCAAGATTCTCCAGGAAGTTGGTGGGGTTGCAGCCCTTAATGGCAAGGCCGCGGGCCAGACCCGAGTAGATGTGGGTGTGGCAATTGATGAGTCCGGGCATGATGAGGTTGCCCTGGGCGTCGACGTACTCGGCATCCGGGTACTTGGCCTTGAGCTCGCACTCGGGACCTACTTCGACGATCGTATCTCCGTCAATGGCGACCGCGCCGTTGGGAATGAACGGGGTCTGAGCGTTGCGGGTAAAAACGGAACCGTTAGCGACCAGAAGCATGAATGCTCCCTTCAACATCAGGGGCGGGGTTTGACACCTCTGACATGGCGGAGTGCGAAGCGCCGGCCTACACCGGAAACGGGCCCTCTCCCGTCAACGCTTCACCAAAGGGACAAACCCTTTGAAGTGCGGCTTGGCGCCGCATGACGTCGGCGGACGAGGCGATGCGCCCGCCGACGAATAGCACCGAATTGGTTACTTCTTGCTCTCGGGCAAGACCAGATCCACGGCAGCGTCCTTGGCAGCATCGATGTGCTGAGCCACGACCGGCGTCTGCGGAAGGATCAGGTTAAGGACAATGGCCATAATGGCGGTGGGGGTTACGGCATTGGAGCCGATGACGGTGGATACCCAGGCGGGCATACCCTCGCCGGCAAGGCAACCGCTGGCCATCCAGATACCCAGGCCAAAGACGACGGAGGTACCGACGATGGTGGTAGTGCGCTGCGTGAGGCCCTCGCGGGTGAACATGCGCACGCCGTTCATGGTGATGGTGCCAAAGACGCCGACGGTCGCGCCGCCGATGACGGGCTGCGGGATAGCGGAAAGGACGGCAGAGAGCTGCGGGAACAGACCGGCGATGGCAAAGACGGCCGCGATGATCACAAAGACCCACTTGTTGACGACCTTGTTGGAGCAGATGATGCCCACGTTCTGGCCAAGGGCGCTGGTGGGAAGACCGCCCAGCAGGCCGCCGACCATAGAGGTGAGGCCCTGGGACACGATAGCGCCGGAGAGCTCGCGCTCGGTGGGCATACGGTCGATGGAGCCCAGGCAGGCGGCGGAAACGTCGCCGATAACCTGGATGGCAACCATGGGGAACACGACAGCGAGGGTAATGCAGACCTCGGGATCAAACTCGAGCGCGTAGGGCATGAGCTTGGGAAGGGCGAAGACCTGAGCGGTGGCGACGCTGGAGAAGTCGATCATGCCAAAGGGGATGGAGACGATCATGCCAACGATCATGCCAAAGAACACGGATCCCAGCTTGAGCGTGCCCTTGCCAAAGTTGGCGAGCGCAAAGACCACGGCGAAGGTGATAAGAGCGACGCACCAGGCCTGCGGGGTGCCCCACAGCGGCGTACCCATACCGCCGGCCATATACTTGACGGCCGTGGGATAGAGAGAGACGCCAATGGAGAAGATGACCGTACCGGTCACGACGGGCGGGAACAGCCACTTGATCTTGCTGTAGGCCAGACCAAAGAGGACCGCGACGGCGCCGCCGACGATCTCGCCGCCCAGCAGCGCACCAAAGCTAAAGCCCGAGGCACCCATGGCCTGCAGAGCCGGCAGGAACGCGAACGAAACGCCCATGACGATGGGCAGGCCGCCGCCGATGCGACGGAAGGGAGCGAAGGCCTGAAGGGCCGTGTCGATTGCCGAAAGAATGAGCGCGACCTGGATGATGTCGGTGCTCTGCTGGCTATTAAAGCCGTAGACGCCGGCCATGATGACAGCCGGGGTGATGATGCCGGCAAACGATGCCAGTACGTGCTGAAGGGCACACGGGATCATTTCCTTAACGGGAGGCATGCCTTCACGAGTGAACAGGGCTTCAGTGCCGTTCTTAACCGTCTCCTGGGTCATTTGACCACCAATCCTCGAAATAGTTGTTTTCGCATCTAACGCTCTATTGTGACGCAGTGCGGGGTTGAGGTTGTGCCTTCGTTGCATATCGTATTAAAGATGATTCTCATTCTCAATAATAATTTTTTGTTATCAGACTATTCTTCAGCTGAGATAATGCATTTCCGCAGGTCAGGAAAGTGTCTGTTCAAAATAACATCTAACTTTTCTTTTGGTCGACCGTTTACCGCCAAATACCTACCGCTCATCTGTATTACGCAATGTACCTGCGAATATGTGAGTCAATAGACACCGTGTTACCATGAGAAAAAATTGTTATGATCATTTCCGATTTCACCCAAAGGAGTTGCCCGTGAACGAGACCGTACGTCGCTTTTTGCCGATGGTCGATTTTCTGGAGCAGATACTCGGCAAAAACAGCGAAATCGTGCTGCACGATTTCTCGGATCCCGACCACGCCATCGTCGATATTCGCAACGGCATCGTGAGCGGCCGCAAGGTCGGCGGTCCCGCCACCGATCTGGCACTCAAGATCATGCACGACGCCAAGTATCGCGACCTGCCGTTTATTACGGGCTACGAGGGGCGCGGTGCCGGCGGCAAGACGTTGGAGTCAGCGACGTACTTTATCCGCGAGAATGACGAGATCGTCGGTATGCTCTGCGTCAACACCGATCTCTCGACCGTGCGCTCCATCAACGCCATGGCGCAGCAGCTCATGGCGTGCTTCGACGCGGCGCCGACGCGCACGGAGCCCGCCCCTATCGAGGTCGAAAGCCTTTCGGAGTCCACACAGGAGCTCATCGACCGCAGCATTGCCGAGTTGCTGAGCGCGCGCGGGCTGGATGTAGCGTCGCTTGGTCAGAGCGACCGCGTGGACGTCATTCGCCACCTCAACGGCAACGGGGTGTTCATGCTCAAGGGCGCCGTGGCCTGCGCCGCCACCTCGCTGGGCATCTCGGAGCCCAGCGTCTACCGCTACCTGCAAAAAGTCCGCAAGGAGGGCTAACGAGCAAAATGGAGCGCGGCTCCACAAGCGATTCGTCACCTGACAAAAGACCCTGCAGCTCGCACGCGCTGCAGGGTCTTTTTGCACTTCATGTTTAGTTGTGGCCAACGCCTTAGAGAGCGGCGACGACCTCGATCTCGACCAGACCGCCAGCCGGAAGGGCGGCAACCTGGAAGGCGCTGCGCGCGGGGAACGGGGCCTCGAACTTGGAGGCGTAGATCTCGTTCACGGCGGCGAAGTCGGCGATGTCGGCCAGGTAGACCGTGGTCTTGACGACATCGGCAAAGGTGGCGCCGGCAGCGGTCAGCAGAGCCTCGACGTTGGCGAGGGACTGCTTGGCCTGGGCCTCGACGCCCTCGGGCATCTTGCCGGTCGCGGGATCGATGCCCAGCTGGCCGGACAGGAACACCATGTTGCCGGTCTGGATGCCGGGGGAATACGGTCCGATGGCTGCGGGTGCGTTATCGGAAGACACGACGGTCTTGCTCATGTTTATCTCCTTACGATCAGTTGAGAAAGCGTGAGCGCGGCGTTCACACCGGGAGGCACAGTTCGGTCTGAACGCCGCGCTTGATTGGGATAGTACTCAAGGTTTCCGCGCGATGCAAGATTATTATCACGTTGCGAGAATCTTTTATCGCCCAACGGCACCTGTCAGCCGCTGAACGGCGCGACCGGCGACCTGCCTGAAGACTTTATCCTGCTTGGGCCACAGGGCTCGTCCGCCGCAACAGCACCACTATACTTTTGAATATCTGAGCATTTTGAAAGGCAGGATATGACCGCAACCGCCAGTCGAACCATCAACCGCAGACCCGAGCTTTTGGCGCCCGCCGGAGGGCCCGAGCCCTTTGCCGCCGCACTCGCCGCCGGGGCAGACGCCATCTACTGCGGCATGGGCAGCTTCAACGCCCGCCGCAAGGCCACCAACTTTACCGACGAGGCCTTTGAGCAAGCCTGCCGCGCCGCGCATCTAGCCGGGTCGCGCGTCTACGTCACGGTCAACATCGTCATCAAGCAGTCCGAGATGGGCGATGCTTTGCAACTCATCCACCGCTGCTCCACGTTGGGCGCCGACGCCTTCATCATCCAGGACTGGGGCCTGTTCTTTGAGGTCAAGCGCACGATGCCCGGCATCGAGACGCATATCTCGACCCAGGCGAACATCCACGACGACCGCGGAACCCTTTGGTGCCGCGAGCAGGGCGCCGACCGCGTGACCCTCTCGCGCGAGCTTTCCATCGACGAGATTGCCGCCATTCACGATGCCGCGCCCGATGTGGACCTTGAGGTCTTTAGCCATGGCGCCATCTGCTTTTGCTACTCTGGCCTGTGTCTGCTTTCGAGCTTTGCCATGGCGGGACGATCGGCCAACCGTGGCATGTGCGCCCAGCCCTGCCGCTTGCCCTACGAGCTGATCGACGAGAACGGTCGCTCGCTCTCCCCTGCCGGTCGCGAGCGCGCGCTGTGCCCGCGTGACACCAACACCTCACAACTTGTTCGCCGCCTGTATGACGCCGGCGCTGCGTCGCTCAAGCTCGAGGGCCGCATGAAGGCGCCCGATTACGTGTATTCCATCGTCGACGTGTATCGTCATCAGATTGATGACATGCTGGCCGGAACCACCGTTGCCAAGGACGAGAAAGCCGCCCGCCAGCGCCAGCTCAAGCGCTGCTTTAACCGCGACTTTACGCACGCCTATCAGGACGGCACCTCGGGCGACGAGATGATGAGCTATGAGCGTTCCAACAACCGCGGCCAGATCGTGGGCACGGTGCTGGGCAGCCGCCCGGCCAACCGCGATGTGCGCGGCCTCAAGCCCGACGACCGCCGTCGCCGCGCCGCCATCGCCCGCATTGAGCTGTTTGAGCCCGTGGGCAAGGGCGACCTGCTGGAGCTTCGCCACGATAACGAGTTTGACCAGTTCCTGACCACCATTGCCGCCGATGATGCCGCAGCCGGTGAAGTCATCGAATGTCGCGTACCCCGCAGCATGCCCGAGGGCTGCCGCGTCCGCGTGATTCGCAGTCAGCGTGCCATCGACGCCGCCGGCGCCGCGCTCAAGCGCGATGTGCTGCGCCGCCGAGCTGTTGATGTGTCCGTCGTGGCGCGTCTGGGCGAGCCGTTTACTGTCACACTCACCTGCTGTGACAACCCCGCGCTCACCGCCACCGCCACGGGCTTCACCGTCGAGGCCGCCAAGACCCGCGACGTCGAGGCGGCAGACCTAATTGAGCATGTGGGCCGCATGGGCTCCTCCCCCTTTGAGGCTGCGAGCTTTGAGGTGGCGCTCGATGAGGGCTGTGGCATGGGTTTCTCCGCCGTACATAAGGTACGCGCCGCCGCTTGCAAGGCGCTGGAAGAGGCCATTCTGGCGCCGTACGCGGAGCGCGCGAAAACGCTCGAGCTGCCGGCGATTGTCACCAGTGATTCCCGCCCCGCGCCCGAGCACTACCGCGACGAGCCGCAGATCTGCGCCGCCGTCACCACACTCGAAGCCGCCGAGGCAGCTCGCGCCGAGGGTGCAACGCGCATCTACATGACCACCGATGCGCTCGAGGCTGCCGGACTCTCCCCCGCCGATGCGCTTGAGCAGGGCATCGTACCCGTACTCGACGAGGTCTGCCGCGCCGTCGACCACGAGCGCGTCGATCCCTGGATCAATGCCGGAGCCACGGTCGCCGTCGGCAATATCTCCGAGCTCGCCATAGCCGCGCAGGCCGGCGCCACGGCCGAGATTCGCTCTTGCCTGCCGGTGCACAACACGCCCTGCATGGAGGCACTCGCCGAACGCGGAGCCGGTGCGTTTTGGCTCTCGCCCGAGATCACGCTCGACGAGATTGTCTCGCTCGGCGCCGCCGCGCCCGCGGCTCTGGGCATCACCGTCTTTGGCCGCCCGCGCGTCATGACAAGCGAGCATTGCATTCTGCAGGTTGCCAACGGCTGCATCCACGATTGTGCCAACTGCCGCCTGCGTGCCCGCAAGCTCTCGCTCAAGAATATCGACGGAAAGGTCATGCCCGTCCGCACCGACATCCACGGCCGCTCTCGCCTGTACGACGCCTACCCCATCGACCTCACGCCGCAGGTTCCACAGCTGCTCGACGCCGGCGTGCGCCGTCTTATGGTCGACGGAACCTTGCTCGAGGCCGATGAGATTGGCCGTGCCGTCGCTCGCGTCCGTCGCGCTGTCGAGGCGGCTCAAGCCGGCCGCAAGCCGGCCGCCCGCCTGCGCGGCGCCACCTCGGGCTGCATGTTTGTGGGAATTAGCTAACCGAAAGGCTTACACGTGAACGAAGAACCTCAAGTCCTCTACTGCGACGCCTGGCTCATGGCCATCGACAAGCCCGCCGGCATGATCGTCCACGGTGACGGCACCGGCGAGCGCACATTTACCGACTACGCCAGCGACCTGCTGCTGGCGATGGGCGACGGCTTTGCCGCGACCGACATGCAGCCGCTCAATCGCCTGGACCGTGACACCACCGGCGTGGTGCTGTTCTCACTCGACAAGCAGACGCAGCCCGCCTTTGACCAGATGATCATCGACCACGCGTTCGAAAAGCACTACCTGGCGCTCGCCGAGGGCAAGATCGACTGGAACGAAAAGCTCATCGACAAGCCCATCGCCCGCGACCGTCACGACAGCCGAAAGATGCGCGTCGGCGCCAGCGGCAAGCCGTCTCAAACGCGCGTGAAGGTGCTCAAGCGTCTTAAGAGCCGCCGCGGCCTGCCCACGCGCTCGTATATCGATGTCGAGCTGCTCACCGGCCGCAAACACCAGATTCGCGTGCACCTGGCGAGCGAGCGCCATCCCCTGGTGGGCGACGACCTGTACGGGACGCCGCGTCCTTGTGGCCTCATGCTCCACGCCCACAGCGTGTCCTTTACGCATCCCGTAACCGGCGAGCACATCCACATCGAAGCCCCCTGCCCCTGGGGGCCCTAAAACCTGCCAAAAAAGGGACAGGTTTATTTTGGCAGGTTTTATCTGGGCAAACGTCAAGCCACCACTATGGTGCCCATCCCCTTCAAGGTAGCCTTGGTGGGCCTGGCGTCCATTCATCTCAATCTGTAACAGTAACTCGGCAAAATCGACCCTAGATGTTACAGACCGAGACAAACCGGCATACAACAAAAGCGGCAGCGCCCCCGATGGACGTTGCCGCTTTTCTATTGAACCACCACGATGGGGACAGGCACCTTTGTGGTGGTTTTGGCCCTGTCCTGTCCCCTGTCGTTAGACCGTGGTAACGTTGTCCATAGACTGGTACTTGGCGGGAACCTCGCCCGCGGTGATGATCGTTGCATCGCGGAAGTCCGCGAACTTGACGGGCGCCACCATGCCAAATTTGCTGGCGTCCGAAATTACGAAGCGTTTAGCCGTATGGCGCATCGAGATACGCTTGACCTGCGCTTCCTCGATATCGGGCGTCGTAAAGCCCTGCTCGGCGGCGATGCCGTTGGAGCCCCAAAAACCACAGTTGAAGTTATAGCGGTCCAGGGTTGCCAGGGCATCGGGACCAACAAGCGCCTCGGTCTCGGGCTTAAGCTCGCCGCCCAGCACCACAGTGCGCATACCGCGCAGAGCGAGATGCTGAGCATGGAGCACAGAGTCGGTCACATAGGTGACACCATCGAGATGTGGAAGATGCTCGATGAGCCTGAGCGTCGTGGAGCCCGAATCGATGTACACGAAGCTATCGGGCTCCACGAGGGCCGCGGCACGGGCACAAATGCGCTCCTTGTCGTCGTTATGGAGATCGCTGCGCTCGCTGATCGTCAGGTCGCGCGTCACGTGCGCGCGCTCAAGACTCGTCGCGCCGCCATGCACTTTGGCGATGCGGTGCGCGCGGTCGAGCGTTTGCAAGTCACGGCGAATGGTGGACGGCGTCACGCCCAGGGCCTCAGCAAGCTCCGGCACGGTAACCGAGCCAGCCTGCTGCACCATCGACACGATCGCGTTGAGCCTATCTTCCGCAAGCATCGCTTACTCCTCCTCGGGGTACACGACTCCCCAATCGGCGCGGAGCTTGGTCATAAGCTCCATAACATCAGAAGCATAGCCCAGAAGCTCGCGCTTCGAATCGTCGCCGGCAACGGCCTTCTCTAGATCGGCCATCTCGTAGCACAGGGCATAGGCCTCGGTACCAGCGTGGACCTCCTCGCGGTGACCGTCTGCGGTCCACACGATGGTCGCGTGATCGGCGCGCGGATACTCGTTGACCTCGATATAGCACTTATCGAAGCTGATGACCGAGCGCTTGGGCTGCTTGGAGTGAAGCGTAAGACTCACGACGCCCAGCTGCTGCTCGGCGTTACGGCAGACAATACCGCCCGCGACGTCGACGCCAGTCTCGCAGGTGTTGCCCAGAGAGACGACCTCGGTGGGCTGGCTGGCCATAAACAGTCGCATGACGGAGAGCGCGTACACGCCGATATCGAGCATGGCACCGCCGGCAAGATTACGGTTGTAGAAGCGGTTGGTCAGGTCACCGTACTCCTTATAGCTGCCAAAGTTGAGCTGCGCGAGGTTCATGCGACCAAAGTCGCCCGCATCCATGCGACGACGGAGCTCCTGGTACAGCGGCATGTGGAGCACGGTTGTGGCGTCCATAAGGACCACGTTGTGTTCGTCGGCGATAGCGCGGGCCTCATCGAGCTCGGCAGAGTTAAGCGTGATGGCCTTCTCGCAGAGCGCGTGCTTGCCGGCGGCCAGAGCGGCGCGCAGGTAGGTGATGTGCGTGTTGTGCGGCGTGGTGATATAGACGGCATCGATGTCCGGATCGGCGTAGAGGTCCTCGACCGAGTCGTACACTTTCTCGACGCCATACTGCTCGGCAAACGTTTGCGCCTTGGAAAGGGTACGGTTGGCAACGCCCGCGAGCTTGCGGCCGGCAAGGGCGAGGGACTGAGCCATCTGGTTGGCGATAACGCCGCAGCCGATCACAGCCCAACGGAGCTCGGGGGCCGTAAAGATGTCGTTAGGGAACGGCTTGTCCTGAACCGAAGCGAACGCCGCCTTTGCGGCTGCCGCGGCATCGAGCGGAGCCTGTTTGGAATCTGCCATCATGTGCCTCCTGTGTCATGGAAAGTCTTGCATTTCTGACAGCTCTATATTCGCACAAATACGCGTGTATGTGCGTGCTTTTGCGCGTATTACCGCCAAACGGTCACTATTCGACCGTAAATGACGCATATACACACACGTTCACGCATTCTCACGCAGGCAAATACGCACAAACACGCACCGATTGATCCCTGGAAGGTAACGCTCGATACGAATCATCTGGCCACAAAGGACTGTCCCAAACTGCCGACAGGAAAGGAACGTCCCCGGATGCCGGCACATGGGGACGTTCCTTTCCTGCCGCATTCATCCAATCGCCGCGCATTACCACAGACCTCACCTAAGTTGCGGTGAAATAGGGATTGTTAGGCCCCCTAGAGCCCCTCATCAGTCCCCATTTCACCGCAACTTAGTTGAAGACCGTCCCCATCAACTAGCCGTTAAAAAACGTCCTCAACGGCCACTCCTTTAAGTCTGTCCCCAATGAGTAGGGATAGAAAAAGACCCGGGTGCCGTGGGGCATCCGGGCCTTTGCTAGCAACTTGTTGTTGCGGGCAGCTTAGAACTTGTGGCCGCACTTCTTGCAGACGCGCAGCTTGTTCTTGCCGTCCTTCTCGTGACCGACGCGGGTAACCTTACCGCACTCGGGGCAAACGAGATTGACGTTGGAGGCGTCGATGGGAGCCTCCTGCGAAACGATGCCGCCCTGCTGGTTGGCAGCGTTGGGCTTGACGGCCTTCTTGACGACCGAAACGCCCTCGACAACGACCTTGTTCTCGGCGGGGAGAGCACGCAGGACAACGCCCTGCTTGCCGCGATCCTTACCAGAGAGAACCTGGACCTTATCGCCCTTCTTGATATACATATATCTCCCCTAACTACAGGGTCTCGGGAGCGAGCGAGACGATCTTCATGTACTTCTTGTCACGAAGCTCGCGAGCGACGGGCCCGAAGATACGGGTGCCGACGGGCGAACCATCGTTGTTGATGACAACGCAGGCGTTCTCATCAAAGCGAATGTAGGAGCCATCCTTGCGGCGGATCTCCTTAACGGTGCGAACGACGACGCAACGGACAACGTCCTTCTTCTTGACGTTGGCGCCAGGGGTAGCCTCCTGGACAGCACCGATGAACACATCGCCGATGCCTGCATAACGACGCTTGGAACCGCCAAGCACCTTGATGCAGCGAATCTTGCGAGCGCCGGAGTTGTCGGCGACGTTCAGCATGGTTTGCATCTGAATCATGGTAGATGTTCCTCCGAACTAAGAACCGAAGAGAGGTGCGCAGCCTTTATACGGCCCGTGGTATGCAAGCCAGGCATACGCACATCTTCGGAAACGTACAAGTCGTAAGAGCGACTGCTTATTTAGCGCGCTCGACGACCTCGATGAGGCGCCAACGCTTCATCTTGGACATAGGACGGGTCTCCATAACGCGGACGGTATCGCCCACGCCAGCCGTGCACTCCTCGTCGTGAGCGTGCAGCTTCTTGGAGCTGGTCATCATCTTGCCGTACTTGGGGTGACGCTTGCGCTCGGTGATGGTGACAACAATGGTCTTGGCACCGGAGACGGAGGTAACGACACCCGTACGGACCTTACGCGAGTTACGCGAATCAGTCATGTTCTCTCCTTAGGTCCTACTCGGCGACAGCGGACTTCTCCGCTGCGATCTCGCGGGCGCGCTGCTCCGTGAGGACGCGAGCGATGTCCTTCTTCACGGTGTTGACGCGAGCGGTGTTGTCCAGCTGGCTGGTGGCCATCTGGAAACGAAGGTTAAAGAGCTCGGCGCGCATTTCCTTCAGCTTCTCAACGAGCTGAGCGTCCGAGAGTTCACGAATCTCTGCGGGCTTCATTAGTTCTCCTCCTTGGCGGCGGCGGCGTCCTCAGCAGCCCACTTGGCCTCGAGAGCGGCCTCCTCAGCCATCTCCTTCTCGATGCGCTGCTCAGCGTTCTTGGCAGCAACAATCTTGGTCTTGATGGGAAGCTTGTGCTGTGCAAGACGCAGAGCCTCGCGAGCGACCTCCTCGGGCACGCCCTTGACCTCGAACATGATGCGGCCGGGCTTGACGACGGCCACCCACTCCTCGGGGTTACCCTTACCAGAACCCATGCGAGTCTCGGCAGGCTTCTTGGTGATGGGCTTATCGGGGAAGATCGTGATGTAGACACGACCGCCACGCTTCATGTAGCGGGTCATGGCAATACGAGCGGCCTCGATCTGACGGTTGGTGATCCAATGGGCCTCGAGAGCCTGGATACCAAACTCGCCGAAATGCAGCTCGGTATTACCCTTGGCCTGGCCCTTCATGGAGCCACGCTGCACCTTGCGGTGAAGAATACGCTTAGGGGCAAGCACTACTGACCCCTCCTCTCGGAGTTACGACGACGAGGACGGGAAGAGCCCTCGAGTGCAGGGTTGGGAACAGGCTGGCCCGGGAGCTTCTCGCCCAGGTAGATCCAGACCTTCACGCCGCAAGCGCCCATGGTGGTGCTGGCGACAGCCGTGCCGTAGTCGATCTTGGCACGGAGGGTGTGCAGAGGCACGCGACCCTCGCGGTACCACTCACGACGGCCCATCTCGGCACCGCCGAGACGACCGGAGCACTGGATACGGATGCCCTTAGCGCCGGCCTTGCGGGCAGACTGGACAGCCTTGCGCATAGCGCGACGGAAGGCAACGCGGCCCTCGAGCTGCTCGGCGATAGACTGAGCAACGAGGTTGGCGTCGAGCTCGGGGCGCTTAATCTCGACAACGTCGACGGAGAGCTGGCCCTTGGAGACGCCAGCGACCTTCTCGAGCTCGGTGCGGAGGGTATCGATCTCGGCACCCTTCTTACCGATGACAACGCCGGGGCGAGCGGTGAGGATGATGACCTTCACCTTGTCGCCAGCGCGCTCGATCTCGACGCGGGAGACAGCTGCGCGGGAAAGACGCTTCTCGAGGTACTTGCGGATCTCGAGATCGTTACCGAGGGTCTTAGCGTAATCCTTCTCTGCGAACCAGCGGGAGCGCCAGTTCTCGGTGATGCCAAGACGGAAGCCGGTGGGGTAGACTTTCTGACCCATACAGCTTTACGCCTCCTTTCGAGGAGCAACGACGACGGTGATGTGGGAAGTACGCTTCAGAATGCGAGAAGCGGAACCCTTGGCGCGGGGACGGATGCGCTTAAGCGTCGGACCCTCGTCAACATAGGCAGCGGCGACAACCAGGTTGTCGGCACGCAGACCGTTGTTGTTCTCGGCGTTCGCAACGGCGGAACGGAGAACCTTCTCGACATCCACGGCGACGGCGCGGTCGCAGAAGTGGAGGATGTCGAAGGCCTGAGCGACAGGCTTGCGGCGGATCAGATCGACCACCAGGCGGGCCTTGCTGGGGGAAACACGCACGTACTTAGCGACGGCGCGAACCTCGGTGGCCTCAGTTTCAATAGACTTAGTTGCCATTTACGGTTAACCCCCTATTTGGCCTTGTGGCCACGGAACGTACGAGTCGGCGCGAACTCGCCGAGCTTGTGACCAACCATGGACTCGGTAACATACACGGGCACATGCTTGCGGCCGTCGTGGACGGCGATGGTGTGACCAACCATCTCGGGGAAGATGGTGGACGCGCGGGACCAGGTCTTCACGACGTCCTTCTTGCCAGCCTCGTTCATCGCGGTGATACGCGAGAGAAGGCGAGTCTCCACGAACGGGCCCTTTTTGAGACTTCTGCTCATAAGTGCTTTCTCCTAAAACTCGGTATCCGAAATTACTTCTTACGGCGACGAATAATGTGCTGGTTCGAGACCTTCTTCTTCTTGCGCGTACGAAGGCCCTTCGTCGGCTTACCCCAGGGGGTAACGGAGGGACGACCAGAGGTGTGGTTCTTGCCCTCGCCACCGCCGTGCGGGTGGTCGACAGGGTTCATGACGGTACCGCGGACGGTCGGGCGCACGTTCATGTGACGCTTACGGCCGGCCTTGCCGATGACGATGTTGGCGTGATCGGCGTTGCCGACCTCACCGACGGTGGCGCGGCAGGTAACGAGGATGCGGCGCATCTCGGAGGAAGGCATACGGACGATGGCGTACTTGCCCTCCTTACCCATCAGCTGGCAGGAGTTACCGGCGGAACGGGCGATAGCAGCGCCCTTGCCCGGCTGGAACTCGACGGCGTGGATGAGCGTACCGACGGGGATATCGGCGAGGGGCAGAGCGTTGCCCGGCTTGATGTCGGCGTCAGAACCGGACATGATGGTCTGACCGACCTCGAGGCCCTTGGGGGCCAGGATGTAGCGCTTCTCGCCGTCAGCGTAGTGCAGCAGAGCGATGCGAGCGGAACGGTTCGGATCGTACTCGATCGTGGCAACCTTGGCGGGCACGCCGTCCTTGTTGCGCTTGAAGTCGATCACGCGGTAACGACGCTTCACGCCGCCGCCCTGGTGGCGGGTGGTGATGCGGCCGTTGTTGTTACGACCGGCCTTCTTGGGCAGGGGCTCGAGAAGAGACTTCTCGGGCTTGGTGCAGGTGATCTCGGAGAAGTCGGAGATCGTCTGCCAACGCCTACCAGCGGAGGTCGGCTTAAGGTGCTTTACAGCCATTACAATCCCTTTCAATAGGAATCCGTTAGCCATCGCAGACAGGGATTCGAGGTTCTGCCTCGGGTGCGATGACACCGGACGTATACACGGTTCCGGGCGTGTCCATTTTATACGCCCAAAACCTTGAGCTCCCGCCTCCCCTATTTGGGAGGCATGAGCTCACTCAACAGCAGCGAGTCTTAGGCCTGGTTGCCAAAGACCTCGATGGTGTCGCCCTCGGCCAGCGTGACGATGGCCTTCTTCCAAGAACGGGTCTTGCCGGCGACATAGCGCACGCGCTTGGTCTTGGGCTTGACCGTCAGGGTGTTCACGCGAACGACCTTGACGCCGAAGATCTCCTCGACAGCGTCCTTGATCTGATACTTGTTAGCATCCTTGGCGACCTCGAACGTGTACTTGTTCTGCTCCATGCCGGAGAAGGAACGCTCGGACACGATCGGACGGATGATGATCTCGTGGGCGGTCATTTATGCAAGCACCTCCCCGAAGTGAGCGGCGATGTCGGCGGGCATCAGCACAGCGTTGTTGTTGACGAGATCGTAGGTGTTGGCCTCGTCAGCAGTGATGATGAACGTCTTGGGAATGTTGCGGAACGACAGGTAGGCGTTGACGTCCTCATCGCGAACGATGATGGTCAGACGCTTGCCCTCAAGGCCGAGAGCCTTGAGCATGGCAACGGCAGCCTTGGTGGAAGGCTTCTCGAAGCCGTAGTCGTCGACGAGCACGAGCTCGCCATCGGCCAGCTTGGCGGACAGCGCGGAGCGCATAGCCAGCTTGACCTCCTTGTTGTTCATACGCTTAGCGTAGGAACGGGGCTTGGGGGCGAAGACAACGCCACCGTGACGCCACTGGGCAGCACGGATGGAACCCTGGCGGGCACGGCCGGTGCCCTTCTGACGCCAAGGCTTCTTGCCGCCACCGGAAACCTCAGAGCGACCCTTAGCAGACTGGGTGCCCTGACGCCAAGAGGCCATCTGGCACTTGACGATGTGGTGCATAACGTGGATGTTCGGCTCGATGCCGTACACCTCAGCGGCGAGCTCGGCCTCGGCGACCTTCTTGCCCTCGCTGTTCTTTACTTCAAACTTTGCCATTTAAGTGTTCTCCTTGGTATGACGCTGGGCTAAATGGGCTGGGCCCTTAGGCCATACGGATGGCGACGAGACCATTCTTGGCACCCGGGACAGCGCCCTTGACCAAGATGAGGTTCTGCTCGGCATCGATGCGGACAACGGAAAGGTTCTTGACGGTAACGCGCTCGTTACCCATGTGACCGGCCATCTTGACGCCCTTGAGGACGCGCGCAGGATAGGCGCACTGACCGATAGAACCGGGGTGACGCTGAAAGTGAGAACCATGCGTCATAGGACCGCGGCGCTGACCCCAGCGCTTGATGCGACCCTGGAAGCCCTTACCCTTGGAGGTACCGATGACGTCGACCTTCTCGACATCAGCGAAATCAGCGACGGTGACGACCTCGCCGACCTTGTGCTCCTCGCCGTTCTCGACGCGGACCTCACGAAGGAAGCGGACAGGCTCGACGCCAGCCTTGGCGAAGTGACCAGCCATGGGCTTGTTCACGTTCTTGGCCTTGATGTCGCCGAAACCGATCTGGACGGCGTCATAGCCGTCGGTTGCCTGAGTTTTAACCTGCGAGACAGCGCAGGGGCCAGCCTGGATGACCGTGACGGGAACGACGTTATCGTCCTCGTCCCAAACCTGGGTCATGCCAATCTTGCGGCCGAGAATCATGCTGATCAAGATATGATCCCAACTCTCGCGTGGTCTTGGGACAATGCGTACACCACCGAGCGTACGCCCCTAGAGGACCACTACTTACACGACGTGCTCCCCAGCCTTGTATTTCGCCCGGACTACCTGACAACCCTATTAAGCAGGCATTTTGTCCAGCCAGAATACTCCCCTGGTTTCACACAGCTGTTTAGTATACACGGCTGCGGGCGTATCCATCGAGATTCATATTTCACTCACATTGTTTACGCAGGTAAAGTGCGTGGATGGCTCCCGAGCACGGCGGAGGGCCGGAGAAATATATTAAGGTCCCTGCTCTACAGTCCTGCGCAAGACGGAGAGCACATTAAGTGCTCTCCTTTGCGTGCGGAACTCGCGATGACCTTAATATATTTCTCCGGCCCTCCGCCGTGCTCGGGAGACGACACGTTGATGTCTGCTTAACTCTGCTCGCTCAGGCTAATGACTTTGTTGGGGGTCCACTATTTGCTGGAGGGTGAACTTGCATTGCATTGGCTCGCCCTCTACTTGTGGCTTTGCCTCATCGAAATCAAAAATCATGATGGCGCAGTTGGGGAGTTTTGTTGGGAGCTCGAAGCCCTCTGGGGCTGCAGCCTTGATGAATTGGCGGCTGGCGCTGCCGTGGCTTACTGCTAGGAGGGTTTCGATCCCCTCGGCGCCCATGAGATTGGTGAGGGTGGCTACCATGCGCTCCTGCAGGGCATGACTTCCTTCTCCTCCAAAGGGGACCAAGTCCTCGCCGGGGTCCCAGACGTCGGTGGGCAGGGCATCGTGGGGACCCTCTTCGAAGGTGCCGTAGCAGCGCTCGATGATGCCTTCGCAGGGCTCGACTGCTGCATCCCGGCCGAGGAGTTCGGTTGCGACGAGACTTGCCGTGTCCATGGCTCGGCCTAAGGGCGAAGAGACCACTTTGTCGGGAACGACGTTGTGGGCTTTGAGCCACGCGGCTGCCATCCCGGATTGCTGACGACCCAGGTCGGTCAGCGGTGAATCGCAGCGGCCCTGGACCAGCTTTTTGACGTTGAACTCCGTCTGACCGTGGCGGAGTAGATACAGATTCTTCATACTCTCCCCTTCTGCATAACCTGCTTTGCCGGCACAGCCTTACTCGTGGGTATGCCCTACGTAGTCTTCGTCGATCGTGATCTTGGCAATCGACCTGGGATATTCCGATTCGACCCGTTGTGCCAGTGCGTGCTTTACGTCTTCGGCACTCATCTGCAGATCTGAGGGACGCACGCAGTCAAAGATCACGTTGGTGTGCGTGGGACCCGGCACACAGCGCAGATCGTGAATCGAAAGGCGGCTATCGATCTGTTGGGCCATGGCGTTGATGCGCAGGCGCATGCTCGCCACCTTGGGATCGTCGGTCACGATGGGGTCGTAATGGAGCGTGACAATCATGCCGTCTTCGTTCCTAAATGCCTGTTCAATGTTGTCGAGCGTGTCGTGACTTTCCAGCGGGCTGGCCTCAGCCGCCATCTCGGCGTGGGCACTTGCGAACTTTCTGCCTGGGCCGTAGTCGTGAACCATCAAATCGTGAACGCCCAAAACGCCGGGGTAGCTCATGATTTTGTCTCGAATGTGCTTGACCAGCTTAGGATCGGGCGTCTGGCCCAAAAGCGGGCTCACCGTATCCTGGATGAGCTCAAAGCCGCTCCAACCAATATAGGCGCCAACGGCAAGGCCGACCCATGCGTCAAGATTGATGTGCGTCACCTGCGAAAAAATTGCGCACGCCAGCACGGCGCCCGTAGCTAGGACATCGTTCTTTGAGTCCTGAGCGGTCGCATGCAGCGTCTCGGACTCAATGCGATCGCCGAGCTTTTGGTTGAGGGCCGCCATCCAGAGCTTAACAATCATCGAAAGCACCAAGACTGCCACCAGGGCAAGCGAGAACTCGACAGGTTCGGGGTGGATGATGCGCTCAACCGAGGACTTCACCAGCTCAACGCCAATCAGCAGCACGAGCGCCGCCACGACCAGACCCGAGAGATACTCGTAGCGGCCATGTCCGTAAGGATGCTCGGGGTCGGCCGGCTTGCCCGCCAGCTTAAAGCCAAGCACGCTCACGATGTTCGAGCTGGCATCGGACAGGTTGTTCATGGCGTCCGCCACAATCGAAACCGATCCCGACAGCACGCCAATTGCACCCTTCGCAGCGCATAGTGCCACATTGGCGAGAATACACACTATGCCCGTCAACGTTCCCACGCGCGCACGGTCGCCCTGCGCACGACGAACAATCCACTCGACCATCCTCATCAGTCCCCACGGTACTACCTATATATCTATTGCTCAAACGGATTGTAGTGTAGCCACTTTGTCCTCCAGATACAAAAAGGCCGCAGCCCACACGGGCCGCAGCCTTGGAATATGACAAAGGAATCGTCCTTTTGTCGCACAGATTTATGCGCTTGCTTCAGCAGCGCTCGCCACTGTTTCGAGCGAATCAGCTTCGTCTTCTGCCGCCTGCACCTTTGTCGGCACCACGCCAAAGCAGTAGCTCAGCGCCGCAGACACCGCAAATGCTGCGCCGCCGGCAGCGCAGCACCACAGCAGATTCGAGATGCCGCCCGTGGCAAAGCCAATGACCATAAGAACATTCGTCATACCGATAGTATAAGCCGTAACGTGGCCTACGGCCGCAACAAGGCCTCCGACGGCGCCGCCAACGGCCATGCACGTCAGACACCTGCCATATTTAAAGCCGCATCCGTACAGCGCTGGCTCGCTTACGCCGCCAAGAATACCCGAGATTGAATAGCCCAGCATGAGCGCCTTCTCGTCCTTATCCGCAACGCGGAGCGACGCGCCAAAGGGCATACCCCAAACGGCGAACGTTGCCATCGTCGCGGCGATCAGGATGCACGAATCCGTTCCCACACTCATAAACTGCGCATAGGCGAGCGATAGGACAACGTTGCTGACACCCGCGATCTTAAGAAACTCCCAGCCCGCGGCAAGCCCCATGAGCGTGAGCAGCGACACGATGCCACCGGAATTGCCAAGCATAAACATAAGCTGTCCCAACAGCATGCCCAGATAGCTGCCTGCCGGCGCCGTAACACACAGCGACACCGGAACCATAACGAGCATGGTTGCAAACGGTACAAAAGAAAACGCCACAGCCTGAGGGATAGTGCGCTTAAAGAAACGCTCCACCTGCCATAGCACGGGCACCGAGATGAGAACCGGAATAACAGTCGTTGTGTAATCGTTGACCGGCGCGGGAAGCAGACCATACACGAAAGTCATCGCTGCCCCCGTCGTCGATGCGGCATCGACGAGCTTAAGCAGATCGGGCGCAATCAATACGCCGCCCAGCATCATGCCCAGCTGCTCCGAGCAACCGAGCTGGCGGGCGGCCGCCCAACCAAGATAAATGGGCAAAAAGTAGTAGCCGGCGTTATAGAGCCAACTGTAGAACAGGCGATAGATTTCGGAATCGGCAGACCACAGGCCCAGCATGCCTTCGCCCATAACGACGGCGGCGGTGCGGAACAACGCCGCGCAAACAATAAACGGCAGCGCCGACATCATGCTTTTGGACAGATAGTCCACCACGGCCATGGCGTTTGATGAAACCGTCGTTGTAAACGAGGTGTTAGAAACTTGTGACATGGAACGCCTTTCCCAATGTGACATGCGGGCTGTCCCTTTGTCACATCGTGCGGTACTGACCGATTGCGCGGTACTTTTCGTAGCGGAGGTTTGTGAGGGTCGCGTCGTCGAGCCGACCAAGCGTATCGAAGGCCGCAAATGCCGAGGACATAACGGCACCGGCGATCTCCTCATGCGACAGGCCCCTATCGTCAACAATGCCGTCGATGATGCCGAGCGCCAACAGATCGGGGGCCGTGAGCTTAAGCGCCTCAGCGGCCTCATTCGCGCGCTCGGTATCCTTCCACAGGATCGACGCACAGGCCTCGGGGCTCACGACCGAATAGGCCGAGCTCGAGAGCATCAGGATGCGGTCGGCCACGGACAGCGCCAGCGCGCCACCAGAGCCGCCCTCGCCTGTCACCACCGAGACAATCGGCGTCTTAAGGCCGCTCATCTCCATGAGATTCTGGGCAATCGCCTCGCCCTGGCCGCGCTCCTCGGCACCGATGCCGCAAAACGCGCCCGAAGTATCAACCAGGCACAGAACCGGCCGACCAAATTTCTCGGCTTGGTGCATCAGGCGACGTGCCTTGCGGTAGCCCTCGGGATGTGCCATACCAAAGTTGCGACGCATGCGCTCTTTGGTCGTGGTACCGCGCTCGATGGCGATAACCGTCACGGGCCGCCCGTCTTTCCAGCCGATGCCGCCCACCACGGCAGCATCGTCGCCAAAGTAGCGGTCGCCGTGCAGCTCTACGAATCCGTCGAGACCCAACGAGATCATCTCGCCTGCCGTGGCGCGGTTCGCCGAGCGAGTCTGTTTGACGATTTCGAGCGCGCTTTTTGGTGCGGCCGAGCGCTTAAACAAGTGTCCCAGCTTTTTGTCGCGACGACCCGTATGCACGATCTCATGCGGTGCCCCCAGGCCGGGCGCGTGCCCTTCGTGCAGCGCCAGCAGCTCGCCTACCGTGAGCGCAATCTCACCACGCGGAACAACGGCATCGCAAAAGCCGTGCTCCAGCAAAAACTCGGAACGCTGGAATCCCTTGGGCAGACGCTTGTGCATGTTCTGCTCGATCACGCGCGGGCCGGCAAATGCTGTCAGGGCATCGGGCTCGGCCAGGATAATGTCGCCCTCCATGGCAAAGCTCGCGGTTACGCCTCCGGTCGTGGGGTCGGTGAGCACCGTGATGTACAGGCCGCCCGCCTCGCTGTGGCGCCTAACCGCCGCAGAAATCTTGGCCATCTGCATGAGCGAGGTCACGCCCTCCTGCATGCGGGCGCCGCCCGATACGGTAAAGCCAACGACCGGCAGCCCCAACTCGGCCGCGCGCTCAAAGACACGACAGATCTTCTCGCCCACCACGGAGCCCATCGAGCCCATCATAAAGTTGGCGTCCATAAAGAAGAGCGCGGTATCGCAGCCGCAGATTTTGCCCCTGCCGCACACAACGGCATCGCGCTCGCCCGAACGCTCGCTCACGCTCTTGAGTTTGTCGGCATAACCGGGAAACGAGAGGAAGTCCTCCGACGCCAGATTAGCATCCCATTCCTCAAACGTGCCCTCGTCGACCGTCATGCGCATACGGTCGCGCCCACTCACGCGAAAGTGCTTGCCGCAACGAGGGCAGACCTCGAGGTTGTCGTGCAGGCGCGCCTCATCGATCACACGGCGGCACTCCGGGCATTTGACAAACACGTGGCGCGCGGGGAACTCGGCGCACGACTCGGTTATCGGCCCCTCTAGGACATTGACCGTCTTCGCTTTTCTATTCATCAGCATAGAGATGCCCCATCAGATCGGTGTGATACATGCCCGACAAAAACTCGTCGTTTGCCAGCACGTCGAGCTGAAGCTCGCTATTTTCGCTCACGCCCTCAATCACGAGCTCGCCCAGGGCCGAGCGCATCTTGCGAATGGCACCGTCACGCGTGGGCGCGCACACGATGAGCTTGCCGAGCATGGAGTCGTAGTACGGCGGAACTTTCGCTCCGGTAAACATGGCGGAATCCCAGCGCACGCGCGGACCACCCGGCACACGCAACGCGGTGACCGTTCCGCACGACGGCAGAAAGTCCGGCGTTTCGGCATTGATGCGGCACTCCATGGCGTGGTTGCGCACCGGCATGTCCTCCTGCTCAAAGGGCAGAGGCTGGCCGGCTGCCACGCGCAGCTGCCACTTGACCAAGTCGGTATCGGTTACAAACTCTGTAACCGGATGCTCCACCTGCAAGCGCGTGTTCATTTCCATAAAGTAGAAATTGCCGTCGTCCGAGTACAGAAACTCGATGGTGCCAGCGCCCTCATAACCGACGGCACGAGCCAAGTCGCGCGCCGCCTTGTGCATACGGGCACGAATATCGTCGCGTCCGTCGAGGCACGGCGCGGGACTCTCCTCGATCAGCTTTTGGTTGCGGCGCTGCACCGAGCACTCGCGCTCGCCGAGTGAAAACACATGGCCCTGCTTATCGGCCATAATCTGTACCTCAACGTGATGCGCCGGCGCGACGAACTTCTCCATGTAGCACTCGCCGTCGCCAAAAACGGCCTCACCCTCGGCACGCGCCTCGATGAACGCCTTTGCCGCGTCTTCCACGCGCTCGACCTTGCGAATACCGCGACCGCCACCGCCGGCACGCGCCTTGATGAGCACGGGGCAGCCAATGCGCTCGGCCTCGGCCGTCGCCTCCTCGGAGCTTTTGAGCAAATCGCAGCCCGGCACGATGGGCACGCCCGCCGCGGCAGCCGTTCTACGTGCGGCATCCTTGTCGCCCATGCTGTCGATGACCTCGGCCGAGGGACCAACAAACGCCAGACCGTACTTGTCGCAGTCGCGCACGAAGCTCGCCTTCTCGGAGAAAAAGCCATAGCCGGGATGAATTGCCTTAGCTCCCGACTTTACGGCACAGGTGAGCACGGCATCGTCGTTGAGGTAGCTCTCGGCAAGACGCGGGCCGCCGATGCAATACGCCTCGTCGGCAAGCTGCACGTGTAGCGCGTCCGCATCGGCCGTGGAATAAACGGCGACGGTCTTGATGCCCATATCGCGGCACGCGCGGATAACACGGACCGCGACTTCGCCGCGGTTGGCGATGAGCACTTTGTCGAACATGGAGCCTTCCTTAACTTTCGTGCATGAGTGCAAAAGACATATCGGCGCGGCAGCAAACCTCACCGTTGACGCTCGCAGTACCCGTCGCAAAGCGGAACGGCCCGCGCGCACGCGTGATGGAGCACACTAGATCCACCGTGTCGCCCGGGCGCACCGGACGCTTAAAGCGCACCTTGTCCAGACTCGTGTAGAACGGCGTCGCGCCGCGCGCCTCCTCATCGCCCATCAGCAGCACGCAGCAGTTCTGGGCGAGCATCTCGCACTGAATCACGCCGGGAACGACCGGGTTTCCCGGAAAATGTCCCTGCAAAAAGTACTCGTCGCCCGTAATCATGATCTTGCCGTGGGCCTCGTCGCCCACCAGCTCGGCTTCGTCGAGCAAAAGCATCGGCTCGCGATGCGGTAACAGCTTCTTGAGCTCTTCTTTGTTCATGGATATCACCTATCCGATCCTCATGAGGCAGCTGTCAAACTCCACGAGGTCGCCGTCGGCCACGCAGATCTCGAGCACCTCACCGTCTGCCTCGGCCGTCACCTCGTTGAGAACCTTCATGGCCTCGATGATGCAGAGGGTCTCGCCGGCCTTGACCTTGGAGCCCACGCGCACAAACGGCTCGTCGCCCGGCGCAGGGGCAGCATAGAAGACGCCCACCATGGGAGCAGTCACCTCGGTGCCCTTGGGCTCCGGCGCGGCGGCAGGTGTCTGCGTGGCGGGTTCCGGTGCGGCAGGCGCGACTGTGGGAGCTGCAACTTGAGCGGCCATGGCGCTCGGCATAGGCATGGGCACGGCAACCGGCTGCGCGGCACTCGCGCGCTCGAGTTCGACCGCGGTGCCATCGGGCTCCTCAACACGTACGCGCGTAAGGCCGCGGTCCTCCATCACATCGGCTATCTCGGCAAGTCTTTTGGAATCCATGCTCTAGCTCCTCGTATATCTACGCAGCGCGATGGCGGCGTTGTGCCCGCCAAAGCCCAGGTTGGTCGAAAGCGCCCAGGTAAGGTCGGCGCGAACCGCGCGATTGGGCGTGTAATCAAGATCGCAGGCGGAATCGGGCGTGTGGTAGTTAATGGTCGGCGGCACCACGCCCTGCTCGAGTGCCATGGCGCAGGCCATGACCTCGATGGCCCCCGTGGCACCGATCATGTGCCCCGTCATCGACTTGGTCGACGAGACATGTGCGGCGCGCGCCGCGTCCTCGCCGAGCGCTCGCTTAATGCCCGCCGTCTCGGACGAATCATTAAGCTTGGTCGAGGTGCCGTGGGCATTGATGTAGAGGCCCTCGGAAGGCTTGACGTCGCCCTCGGCCACCGCCAGCGATATCGCGCGGGCAATGCCGGCAGCCTCGGGATCGGGACTCGTGATGTGATAAGCATCATCGGTGTTGCCGTAGCCCACGACCTCGGCATAAATGTGCGCACCGCGCGCCTGCGCATGTTCCATGCTCTCGAGTACCAGCACGCAAGCGCCCTCGCCCATCACAAAGCCGTCGCGGTCTGCATCGAACGGGCGGCAAGCCGTCGCAGGATCGGGGTTGGTGGTCAATGCGCGGCAGGACGTAAAGCCTGCAACGGCATCGGGGATAATGGCCGCCTCGGCGCCGCCCGCGAGGATCGCGTCGGCATAGCCGTGCTTGATGGCGCGGAACGCCTCGCCCACCGCATGGGCCGAGGTCGCGCAAGCAGTCACGACTGGCAGGGTCGGTCCCTTTGCCTTGTGGCGGATCGCGATATTGCCCGAAGCCATGTTGGGGATCATCATCGCAATCATATAGGGCGATGCGCGGCGAGGTCCACGATCGGCGATCGTGTGGACGTTGTCGACGAGCGTCGTCATGCCGCCCACGCCCGAGCCCACGTAGACGCCCAGGCGCTCACGATCGATGGCGCCTTCGACATCAAAGCCCGCATCGTGCATTGCCTCGTCCGAAGCCGCCATCGCAAACTGAACGCAGGGGTCCAGATGCTTGGCGTCACGCTTGCCAAAGTACTCGTTGCCGTCAAAGCCCTTGACTTCGGCCGCCACCTTGACGGTAAACGCATCGGTATCGAAGTGCGTGATCGGGCCGATGCCACAGGTCCCGGCGCACATGGCCGCCCAGGTGGCAAGCGCGGTGTTGCCGAGCGGCGATACGGCACCGATGCCGGTGATTGCAACTCTCTGTTCCATCATGGTCTCCTCATCCAAGCCGTTCTTCGGCCCTGGTTTCTACATCGCCATTCCGCCGTCGACGCGCACGACCTCGCCCGTAATGTAAGCAGCCGCATCGCTCGCTAAAAAGCGCACCACGCCGGCCACTTCCTCGGGACGTGCCATGCGCTTAAGGGGAATCTGTTCCTCGGTTGCCGTACGCACCTTCTCCGAGAGCTTTGCCGTCATATCTGTCTCGACAAACCCGGGGGCGACCGCGTTCGCTCGTACGCCACGAGGCGCAAGCTCGCGCGCCACCGCCTTGGTAAGCCCTATCACGCCCGCCTTGGAAGCAGCGTAGTTGGCTTGCCCGGCATTGCCCATCAGGCCCACGACCGAGCTCATGTTGACGACGCAACCGCCGCGCTGGCGCATAAAGGTCTTGGTGAGCACGCGCGTCATATTGAATGTTCCCTTGAGATTGACATCGAGCACGCGATCGAATGCGTCATCGCCCATGCGCATGAGCAGGCCATCGCGGGTGATGCCGGCGTTGTTGACGAGCGCCCAAATGGAACCAAAGTCGTTGAGGACCGCTTCCACGCACGCGTTGACGGCAGCGGGATCGGCCACGTCGCATTGATATGCGCGTGCCGTGGCGCCAACCGCCTCACAGGCTTCGCACGTCTTGCGCGCCGCATCGACGCTGCCGGCATAGACGACGGCGATATCAAAGCCGTCCTCCGCCAGACCGACAGCGCAGGCGCGGCCGATACCCCGCGAGCCGCCCGTGACCAGTGCCACGCGACGTGAGTCGTTGCGCTCGAGCGCGCCGTTGTTCAAGTTGCCCATGTCATTCCTTTCGGGTTACAGCCCTGTGGACTATGCGAGCTCGTCGGCAATAGCTGCGACCTGCTCGGCCGTTTCGCACGAATACACGCGAACGTCGCTCAGCGTACGCTTGACCAGGCCCGACAGCGTTTTGCCAGGGCCGACCTCAATAAACGTGTCGATGCCCTGATTCTGCAGAGTATGCAGCGTGTCGACCCAACGAACGGCATGACTCACCTGATTGGCCAAGACATCCGATGCCGCTCGCGGGTCCGCCGGATAGGGCGCCGCCGTCATGTTTGCCATGACCGGAATCAGCAGCGGTGACGGCGCGTGGCCGGCTTGGATATACGTCGCCAGCCCCTCAGTCGCCTCGGCCATATAGGGGCTATGAAATGCGCCCGACACCGCGACTTTCATAGCGCGGCCGCCAGCCTCTTTTACTAGGACGTCGAGCTCCTGCAGCGCCTCGGGCGCTCCGGCAACAACCGTCTGCTGCGGACTGTTGTAGTTGACCGGCCAGCAGTCCTCGCCGGCCTGTTTTGCCAGGTTCTCGACTTGCGCCGCATCGAGCTTGATGACGGCGCGCATGCCGCCCGGATGGCGCTCGGCAGCCGCGGCCATCAGCGCCGCGCGCTCGCACACGAGCTCAAAGCCCGCTCGCGTATCGAACGCCCCCGCAAAGGTGAGCGCGGCGACCTCGCCAAGCGAAAAACCCGCACAGGCGGCAGGTACCACGCCGCGCTCACGCAGGGCGGCAGCCGCTGCCAGATCGTGAACGAACACGCACGGCTGCGTGTTCTCGGTCTGCGAGAGTTCCTCCTTGGAGGCGCTTCGGCACTGCTCACTGGTCCCCGGGCGCACCTCGTCGACAATGGCGAACACCTCGGCGGCCGCCGGCGATGCCTCGATCAGGTCGACGCCCATCGCGGGGTGCTGGGCGCCCTGGCCGGCAAACAGAAACGCTACGCCACCCATGCGCACGCACCCTTCAGGACGTGCTCGGCGCCATCGACTAGGTCGTCAACGATTTCACGTGCACTTTGGCGCTCGTTGACCATGCCGGCAATCTGTCCACACAAAAACGAGCCCTCTTCGTAATTGCCGTCCTTGGCGGCCTTGCGAAGGGCGCCCGTGCCCATGGCCCCGAGCTCCTCGACGCTTACGCCCGCCGCCTCGCTCTTGGCGTAGGCGTTAGTGAAGGGGCTCTTGAGGGCACGCACCGGGTGTCCCGTCGAGCGGCCGGTCGCACGCGTCGAGGTGTCGTTGGCCTTCAGGACCATCTCCTTGTACTGCTCCGATACGGTGCACTCATCTGCGATCAGAAAGCGCGTACCCACCTGCACGCCGGCGGCGCCCAGCATAAAGGCGGCCGCCACGCCGCGGCCATCGGCGATACCGCCAGCCGCAACCACGGGAATATCGACCGCATCGACAACCTGCGGCACCAGTGCCATCGTCGAGGTCTCGCCAATATGGCCGCCTGATTCGGTACCCTCGGCAACCACGGCAGTGGCTCCACGACGCGCCACGAGGCGCGCCAGCGCCACCGAGGCAACGACCGGGATGACCTTGATGCCCGCCTCGTTCCACGCCTTCATGTACTTGGTGGGATTGCCGGCACCCGTCACGACGACCGGCACCCGCTCGTCAATCACGACCCGCGCGACCTCGTCGGCAAACGGGCTCATGAGCATGACGTTGACGCCAAAGGGCTTATCCGTCCTGGCGCGCAGCTCATGAATCTGGTCGCGCAGCCAGTTGGCGTCGGCGTTCATGGCCGCGATAATCCCTAAGCCGCCCGCCTCGGACACTGCGGACGCCAGCGAGGCGTCGGCGATCCAGGCCATACCGCCCTGGAACACGGGCTTTTCGATGCCGAGCAGATCGCAGAGAGGAGTCTTGAGCATCTCTACTTCTCCAATGCCGCCTCGACCGTATCGGCGAACTCGCCGACCGTCTTGGGGTTCTCCTCGGTATCGAGCTGGATGCCAAACTCGTCCTCAACGGCGACGAGGATCTCGACGGTGCCCAGACTGTCGAGACCAATCTCCTCGAGCGTGGACTCGGGCTTCATCTCGACGTCGTCAAGACCGGCGGTCTCGCGGATAACATCGCAAACGCGCTCGAAGGTCTTCTGATCTGCCATGGTAGTTCTCCTTTGTTTGTGCCCTAGGGGCGTTTTTATTTCCTATGTGCGACTACTTCCAACGAAGTAGATAGCCACCTATATCCAGACCGGCGCCAAATCCAACGAGGGCGATGGTATCGCCCGCATTCAGTGCGTCGGTGCGTGCCAGCCGGTCAAGCGCAAAGGGAATGCAGGCGCTCGAAATGTTGCCGGTCTCGCGCAGCGTTCGAACCACGCGCTCGCCTGGCACGCCGAGGCGCTTGACCGCCTGACTCAGGATTCGTTCGTTAGCCTGATGGAATACAAAATGGTCGATGCCCTCGACCGAAATGCCCGCATCGCTCGCAAGCTTATGGACCGTGTCGCAGATGGCGTTGACGCCGAACTTGAACACGCGGCGGCCATTCATGGACAGCACGCTCTCGCTATCTGCGGAGGCCTTAAACGGCGAGGTGCCGACCAGACCGGGAACGCACAACGTCTCGACGTCGGGCGCCGTCGAAAGCTCAACGGCAAGGGGGCTGTCTCCCCCAGCCTCAATCACCGCGGCGCCTGCCCCATCGCCAAAGAGCACACAGGTGGCGCGGTCGGTCCAGTCGAGCGCGCGCGTCATCTGCTCGGCGGCAACGACAAGCACATGCTTGGCTCGTCCTCGGGCGATATAGCCCTCGGCAACATCGAGCGCAAATACGAAGCCGGCGCAGGCAGCCGAGACATCGAAGGCAGGGCACGTCGCGCCCAGTCGCTCAGCAACGGCACACGCCTCGGCGGGAACAAGGTGGTCACCCGTCGTCGTCGAGCAGACGATCAAATCCAGCTGGCTCGCGTCGATTCCGGACACCTGGAGTGCCCGCTCGCTCGCTGCCACGGCAAGGTCGTCGAGCGACTCGGTGGTGCACACATGACGGCTCTTGATGCCTGTGCGGGTAAAAATCCACTCATCCGAGGTATCGAGGAACTCGGACAGCTCGTCATTGGAAACACTGCGCTTGGGAAGCGCCGAGCCTGTTCCAAGAATCGTGAAACCCATCACTAACCTCCTTTGAGTTGTTGACGTGTTTACATCGACCAAGAGAGGATAGCGCATTCTTCGCCTTGTTGACGTGTTAACATTAAATTGTCCAAATGCGACAAAGGCTTCACATTGTGTCTATCTATCGACACCATTGCGCCATTCACTTATTCATTAGGGAGGTAGCAGCCGCTATGGATGCCCAATTAACGATAGTCGACGTAACCGGATCGACCAACGATGACCTGCTCGAAGCAGGAAAACAGGGAGCGCCGCACGGCACAGGACTTGCCGCCCGGACTCAGACAGCAGGACGCGGCCGACGCGGCCACAAGTGGGATTCAACCGCCGGCAATCTGTTACTCTCGATTGTCCTACGTCCTCGTGTTGATCCCGCCAAGTACTCTGGCCTTGCCGCCGTCAGCGGCCTAGCGGTGCTCGAGGCGCTCGAAAAGCAGGGTCTTGCAAACGAGATTGGCCTCAAATGGCCCAACGACCTGGTCGCGCGAGGACGCAAGCTCGGCGGCATTCTGGTCGAAGCCGCACGCGATAACGAAGGCAACCCCTTTGCGGTCTGTGGCATCGGCGTCAACGTGAACTATGTGCCCACGGAGGTGCCCGATGGCGGCCTGCCGGCAATCGGTCTCTCGGACCTTAACGAGAACGTTCCTGCTGTCGACATGCTCCTCGATGAGGTCTATCACGCAGTTATAGACGCTGTAGATGCCTGGGCAGAACGCCTCAACGCCATGGAAGAAAACACCGGATCGCTCGCGCCCGTCCACGGCGAATATGTCGCTCACCTCAATTGGGTTGGAAAGCACGTTATCGCCCGCTCCCCTGCCGGTGACGAGCAGGCGCGAGGCATCTTTAAAACCGTCGATACCTTTGGACGCGCGTGCATCGAAACAGAAGACGGCTTGCGATCCTTCCATTTTGAGGAGGCGTCGCTGCGCCCCTTGGGCGAATAGGGCGCCGCAGCCACCTACTCAGCAGCATTACCAGGCGGTCAAAACCCATCATGCAAAACAAAAGAGCCCCGCTACCGTAATGGCAGCGGGGCTCTGTAAGCTATGAGCGATATCGCTTAGAGCTTGATGTCGATGTCGACGCCAGCGGGGAGGTCGAGACGCATGAGCGAATCAACGGTGCCCGAGGTGGGGTCGAGGATGTCGATGAGGCGCTTGTGGGTGCGCATCTCGAACTGCTCACGGGAGTCCTTGTTCACGTGCGGCGAGCGGATAACCGTGTACAGGTTGCGCTCGGTGGGCAGGGGGACAGGACCGGAAACGCGAGCACCGGTCTTCTGAGCGGTCTCGACGATGAGCTTCGCGGACTGATCGACGACCTCGTGATCATAGCCCTTGAGGCGAATGCGGATCTTCTGGGTAGCCAACTTAAACCTCCAAAGAGTGCGAGAGATGTTCTCGCGGATTACGTAACAGGGAGCTCGAACTTAGGCGTTCTTGCTCATGACCTCGTCCACGATGGACTTGGGCGCGGGCTCATAAGAGTCGAACTGCATCGTGTAGGATGCACGGCCCTGGGTCTGGGAGCGAAGGTCGGTAGCGTAACCGAACATCTCGCCCAGCGGCACCTTGGCACGGATGAGCTTGCTGTTCTTGCGATCCTCCATGCCCTCGATCTTGCCGCGGCGACCGGAGAGGTTGCCCATAACGTCGCCCATGTACTGCTCGGGGGTCTCGACCTCGACAGCCATGATCGGCTCGAGCAGCTGCGGATCGGACTTCTTGAGAGCGTCCTTGATAGCCATGGAACCGGCGATCTTGAAGGCGGCCTCGGAGGAGTCGACCTCGTGGTAAGAACCGTCGAACAGGGTGACCTTAACGTCGAGGACCGGGAAGCCGGCGATAACACCGGTGTTCAGGGCCTCCTGGATGCCCTTGTCGATGGACGGGATGTACTCCTTGGGCACGACGCCGCCGACGATAGCGTTGACGAACTCGTAGCCGAAGCCCTCCTCCATCTTCTCGAGCTTGATGACGGCGTGGCCGTACTGACCGCGACCGCCGGACTGACGGACGAACTTGCCCTCAGCCTTCTCGACGTCGTGACCGGCGGTCTCGCGGTAGGCAACCTGGGGCTTACCGACGTTAGCGTCAACCTTGAACTCGCGGAGCAGACGGTCGACGATGATCTCGAGGTGCAGCTCGCCCATGCCGGCGATGATGGTCTGGCCGGTCTCGTGGTTGGTGGACACCTGGAAGGTCGGGTCCTCCTCGGCGAGCTTGGTCAGAGCCAGGGACATCTTGTCCTGCTCGGCCTTGGTCTTGGGCTCGATGGCAACGTCGATAACGGGCTTAGCGAACTCGATCTTCTCGAGGACGATCTCCTTGCCCTCGGCGCACAGGGTGTCACCGGTGGTGGAGTTCTTGAAGCCGACGCAAGCGACGATGTCGCCGGCGGCAGCGTCGTCACGGTCGATACGCTCGGCGGCGTTCATCTCGAGGATGCGGCCGAGACGCTCGCGCTGACCGTTGGAAGCGTTGACCACGTAGGAGCCGGACTCGGCGCGGCCGGAGTAAACGCGGACGTAGGTGAGCTTACCGACGAACGGGTCGGTCATGATCTTGAAGACCAGGCCGGAGAAAGGCTCGTCGAAGGAAGGATGACGCTGGATCTCCTCGCCGGTGTCCGGATCGGTACCGGTGACGGCCTCAACGTCGAGCGGGCTGGGCAGGTAGTCGACGACAGCGTCGAGCAGCTCCTGAACGCCCTTGTTCTTGTAGGCGGAGCCCACGAAGACGAGGTTGAGCTCGTTGGCCAGAACGCCCTTGCGCAGAGCAGCCTTGAGCTCCTCGACGGTGAAGTCCTCCTCCATGAGGATCTTCTCCATGAGCTCGTCGTCAAAGCTGGCAGCAGCGTCGAGGAGCTCCTCGCGCTTGGTGGCAGCGATGTCGGCGAACTCAGCCGGGATCTCGTCCATCGGCTCGGGGTAGGTCATGCCCTTGTCGTCGGCCTTGAAGTCCCATGCAGTCATGGTAACCAGGTCGATGACGCCCCAGAAGTTGTCCTCGGCGCCCATCGGGACCTGAGCGGCCACGGCGTTGGCGTCGAGACGATCCTTCATGGTCTCGATAGCGTTGAAGAAGTCAGCACCCACGCGGTCATACTTGTTGATGAAGGCGATGCGGGGGACGTTGAAGGTAGAAGCCTGACGCCAAACGGTCTCAGACTGGGGCTGAACGCCAGCAACGGCGTCGAAGACGGCGACAGCGCCATCGAGGACGCGCAGGCAGCGCTCGACCTCGGCGGTGAAGTCAACGTGGCCCGGGGTGTCGATGATCTGGATGCGGTAGTCCTTACCGTCCTTGTTCCAGAAGCACGTGGTAGCAGCGGAGGTAATGGTTACGCCGCGCTCCTGCTCCTGAACCATCCAGTCCATGGTGGCAGCGCCCTCATGGACCTCACCGATCTTGTGGGTCTTACCGGTGTAGTAAAGAATACGCTCGGTCGTGGTGGTCTTACCGGCATCGATGTGGGCCATGATGCCGATGTTACGGGTATCGGAAAGCTTGTACTTAGGCTTAGCCATGTTAGTTCCTTACCTTAACTTACCAACGATAGTGAGAGAACGCGCGGTTGGCCTCGGCCATCTTGAAGACGTCCTCACGCTTCTTGACGGAAGCGCCCAGGCCGTTGGAAGCGTCGAGGATCTCGTTGGCGAGACGCTCGGCCATGGTCTTCTCCTTGCGAGCGCGGGAGAAGTTGACGATCCAGCGGATACCCAGAGCGGTGGAACGACGGGAGTTGACCTCCATCGGGACCTGATAGGTAGCGCCACCGACACGCTTGGGCTTAACCTCGAGCGTGGGCTTGACGTTGTCCATAGCCTTCTTGAAGGTAGCGAGAGCGTCGCCACCCTCGGACTTCTCGGCAACGATCTCGAAAGCGGTGTAAACGATGCGCTCAGCGGTGGCCTTCTTGCCGTCAAGAAGGACCTTGTTGATGAGCTGAGTCACCAGGCGGTTGTTGTAAACGGCGTCAGGCTGAACCTCACGACGATTAGCTGCTGCACGACGCGGCATGTGAAATCTCCTTAAGTGTCTACCGTGCGGCCCTTAGGCGGCACACGGCGAAAGTATCAAAACGTTATCTGGCTTATTTAGCCTTGGGGCGCTTAGCACCGTACTTGGAACGGGCCTGCATACGGTTCTGGACCGGAGCAGCGTCGTAGGCGCCACGGATGACGTGATAACGGACACCAGGGAGGTCACGGACACGACCGCCGCGGACGAGCACGATGGAGTGCTCCTGCAGGTTGTGGCCCTCACCCGGGATGTAAGCGGTAACTTCGATGCCGTTGACGAGGCGAACACGGGCAACCTTACGAAGAGCCGAGTTCGGCTTCTTGGGGCTCGTGGTGAAGACGCGGGTGCACACGCCGCGCTTCTGGGAGTTGTGCTGCAGAGCAGCGTTCTTGGACTTCTTGGGCACGGAACGACGGCCCTGGCGAACCAGCTGGTTAATAGTAGGCAAAGCGTACTCCTTCTCGAATGATTCCAGCTTTCTGTAAAGTGCAACGGCTTGAATCGAGGGGTCAGCATCCCCCTACGAAACACGCAGTTCGATAGGATACGTGGCGTTAGCTGTGCCGTCAACAGACCACGCCGCCGGGCGTATCCCAAAATTGGCACATTTCCGCAAAGCCTACACAAAAGGAATCCCCTCCTGTGCGCGGTGGCGGATCCCCGGCCCGGGCGGCGCGGGGTTAAGTTTGCTGCTCTACAGTCCTGGCTCGCACGGAGAGCACATTAAGTGCTCTCCGGCTCGTGCGGAACTCGCGACAAACTTAACCCCGCGCCGCCCGGGCCGGGGATCCGACGTGCTCGTCGGGGCAACGTTACCTGCCAAAAAGGGACAGGTTTATTTTGGTCGGTTTTATCTACGGAAACGTCGCGCTCCAGCGGTAATCCGCCCTCATCTGTCATAGGGAAATCGGCGGCGCTTTCGGAAGTATGCGGCAAATTCTGGACCTGCCGAGCACACCGGGGTTTTGCGATAATAAACCCGCAGGTAGATCGCTTGAGCATATGCGGTGTGGTCGACCCATCGAGATTTTGCCGCATACTTCCGAAATTCAGGCGAATATCGCTCAAAATAACCGTCCATATAACGCAAAATAGGCCGCTTCCCCTCTTGGGAAGCGGCCTCAGACCTTACGAATAGACGATAGTAAAGGGCTCTTCCGTTTCGGCCTCTCCTGTTGACGTGCACCTCGTGCCCTCAAGCGTTACTGAGACCACTTGGTCGACATCAATCAACTTCGTTGGCACCCAGATGTTCTCTCCGCTATTGCGCCCCAAAGAAAAATATAAGTTGAACACCCCCGCGTCGTCATCTTCGATAATCTGCTCCGACCCATCCTTGTAGCTGACGGTCAGCTTATTATCAACTGCTTCGTAGCCCAGATCGTCGATGTGCGTCTGGATGGAAAACGGGCTGATCTCTAGAGGCGAGTCATCGGAGCGGAGTTCCTTGGTATCGACGTACGCTCCGATGCTAAACTCGGGCGTCGACACCTCGATCACCTTCGCATCCTCACCTTCGCCCTCCGTCCAGCTGATATTCCAGGTGACCGAATGACGTAAATCTCGATTGCGATCCATGGAGGCAAAGTACATCGTGCCGTTAATGACCGTGTCGCTTGATGTGTCCTTATCGATTGTGCAGCGCGTGTCAGCCCATTCCTCGCCGAAGTTCATATCGGGCGTACTGATGCCCCCTTCTTCTTCACCATAGAGGACAAGTTCGCCAGTCTCTGCTGCCGGCTTGTAGTAGTTAACACCATTTGGATTGGACAACGTAAACGTCACGGCACCGCAACCGTTTTTATCGATAGCCATATCATGAATGTCGAGTGTATAGCCGTTGCCCTCGACGGACAGATTGACCTTCTGTACTGAACCCTCCAAGCTTTGGGGCGCGATACCATCACCAAACTCTCTGGTGTAGGTATATTTCGTCCCCGACGAGCCGCCATTTGTCCAGGTAACGGACTCTCCGTTGCCGTGGTTTCCCCAGGCAGAGGCAAAATAGCTGGAATTGACAACGGCGTAGGCGACCCCTCCGGTCGCCAGCACTCCGGCAAGGCATCCGATCACGGCAACATACAGAGGCTTCGCGTGACCCTTTCGGCGAAGCGGCTCACCAGCAGCGGCATAAAGAACACGGTCAGCAAGATCGCTATCGGCTTGGACGGACTCGAAGGCCTGCTTGATTTGATTGGATTTCACGGTCGCCCTCCTCTAGGATGAACTTGAGCTTCGATCTGCCGCGAGCCAAACGCGTTCGAACAGTCGCGGCTGGCACATGCAATAACTCGGCAATCTCTGAGGTCGAAAAGCCCAGATAGTAATAGAGCATGATGGGAACACGGAATCGTTCCGGAAGTCGCATAACGTCTGACAGGACCGCCTTGGTCTCATCCTGCGCCGCCGAAAGCGAATCGGTCAGACTTTCAATATCCTCCACGCGTCTCCACGGCTTTCGAAAGAGCGATTTGCATTCATTGATCGTGACCCGGATAAGCCATCGACGAAGATGTTCCCAACTTTCAAATTGGGCATCGCTTTTGAGTAACTTCAGAAAGACGTCTTGAGCGACATCGTCGGCATCGGCACGATCGCGCAGATACGTCAATGCGATTCGAAACACGACATCCCGGTGGTCTTCGACCGCCTGTCTAAAAGCTTGTTCTTCCATAATCACCTCCCGGTGACATTAATGGTTCTCGATGAGGCCCTCACCATAGATACGCTCTTGTCGGGCGAAATGTTTCAAATTCAAGCATGAAAAACCGACCAAAATAAACCTGTCCCTTATTGGCAAAAGGAATCCCCTTCTGTGCGCGGGGGCGGATTCCCGGAACGGGCGGCCCGCTGTTTAAGTTTGCTGCTCTACAGTCCTGCACAAGACGGAAAGCACATTAAGTGCTTTCCTTTGCGTGCGGAACTCGCGACAAACTTTAACAGCGGGCCGCCCGTTCCGGGAATCCGACGTGCTCGTCGGGGCAACGTTCCTCACCAAAAAAGACCCGCTCCCCTGTTGGGAAGCGGGTCTTTGGAAGGGCGGTTAACGT